>JAJTDZ010000004.1 GCA_021298245.1 Algoriphagus sp.
ACCATGACCCAGTACAACGATTGATTTCCAAAGGAATTTGGAATTGACGCTGCCACCTTATTTCTTTGTACTCGTTCAAAACACTGATTTTATAAAGAAGAGGCGAGAGACTAGGCTCCCTGACCCTCTGGCAACCCTCCCCCTTGGGGAGTAAGGTGCCAAATCCTACCCGAGGCGGGAACTATAAATGGAAGATACCTCTCTACCAATTTGTTGTTTCTTTACCCTTCTCTGGAAAATTTCTTTTTCTTCAGGTAGTCTTGGATAAATGCTAACTCAACACCTCACCATGCCTCATTTCGAAACCGACTCCATTCGCATCCAGCAACGCTCCAACCAACGGGAACATGCTACTGCATTGTACCTAAGTTCTAGCTTTACTTTTGAATCAGCAGAAGAGGCACGAGCCATGTTTGCAGAGGAAATCCCAGGCAATATCTATTCTAGGTATTCCAATCCTAATACCGCAGAACTTATAGAAAAAGTATGTGCTGCAGAAGGTACGGAGGCAGGCATTGCTACCGCCTCGGGGATGGCTGCCATGTTTGGGAGTATTGCTTCCTTACTGCAACAGGGGGACCATATCCTGGCCTCTAGGTCCTTGTTTGGATCTACCCACCAGTTGCTCACACGCGTTTTTCCCAAGTGGGGTATTAGCTCTACGTACGGGGACATATCCGATTACAAAAACTGGGAGAAGCTCTTGCAGCCCAATACCAAAATGCTTTTTTTAGAAACCCCCTCTAATCCAGGCTTGGAAATCATAGACTTGGAATGGGCAGGAGAATTTGCAAAAGCGCATCACTTAATTTTAGTGGTCGATAACTGTTTTGCTACCCCTTACCTGCAGCAGCCAGCCAAATGGGGGGCTCACCTGGTAACCCACAGCGCCACCAAATACATGGATGGACAGGGTCGCGTCTTAGGAGGATTGATTCTAGGAAAAAAAGAACTTATCCAGGAGGTACAATTTTTCACCCGGCATACAGGCCCCTCCCTATCCCCGTTCAATGCCTGGATCCTTTCCAAAAGCCTGGAGACCCTAGCGCTAAGAATGGATAGACATTGTGAAAGTGCCCTCACCCTAGCTAAAACTTTGGAAGGACATCCCGAAATAGAAAGCGTGAAATATCCCTTTTTAAAATCCCATCCCCAGCACGAATTGGCTCTCAAGCAAATGAAAGCTGGAGGAGGAATTTTGACCCTAAGCCTAAAAGGAGGTCTAGCAAGAGCGAAACGCTTTATAGATCACCTTCAAATGATCTCTGTTACTCCCAATCTGGGAGACAGTCGAAGTATCGTCACCCATCCAGCTTCTACTACACATAGCAAATTGACCCAAGAGGAAAGGCAAAAAGTAGGCATTACAGATGGATTGGTTAGAATTTCTGTAGGATTAGAACATCCCGAGGATATCCTCCAAGACATACTTCAGGCAATAGAGTCTTCTACCAAAGCCTAAATCATGGCTTCAGGGTATTTCTAAAGATGATAAAGGGCTTCCAACGCTCTTTAGGTGCCTGGTAGAGCTGATCAAAAGCAAATGCCCCTACCACTACATCTTGGTCTCCATCTAGGTCCAAATCCCCCTGAGTGAGGGTCAGCCAATGTCCATCTACCTGCTTATCCAGGGCAAAAGGTGTAAATGCCAAGGTCTTCGTCTGCTTAAAAAAGAGCAAATTTTGACTAGGAACTTGGTTTTTGTCTGGAAAAAAAGAAATGACAAATAGGTCCTTTTTCCCATCCTGATCAAAATCTCCAAGTTCTAATCCGCTTGCTCCATGCATGGGGTAAAACCAGGCTTCCTCAAATTCGCCCTCCGTAGTGGAAGTGAAAATATGAACGCCATGGTATTTTTTTAAGATTTGACTTTGATCTGCGTTGTCCCCATTGACCAAAATAATTTCTTTTTTTCCATCTCCATCTACATCCTCCCAACGAAAATCGCTAGAACCAAAAGCGGGATGAAAGGCCAAAAGTTGCTTCTCCTTAAATTTACCACCCCCCTGATTATCAAAGAGTACGAGTGCTTCCTTGGCCTGCGTCATCAAGGTCAGGATATCCAAATCTCCATCTTGGTCATAGTCAACCGCCAATGATCTTCTAGCGCCTGGTTCACTTTTTAGAATCACTTCATTCCATTCCTTGCCTTGGCTGAGAAACAAACTCAGTTTTCCCAAATGGTTTCCAAATTGAGAGACCGCGTAATCCCGATTCCCATCCAGGTTCCAATCCCCTACCTCCATATCCACCGGACGCATGAGTCGATCCAGTACAGGCAGATCCTTCCAGCGCTTTGTGCCCCTAGAAAAATGTGAAAGAATGCCTAATGAATCATTGGCTGGATCCATCAATCCCATGGTAAGTACGTCAAAGGAGCGATCGGAATCCCAATGCAGATCTACCGGTGCTACAGCAGTGGGCAAGGAATCTATTATGGCAAATCCTTTCTTGGAATCCAGCCAAAACAAGGCTTTAAATCTATGTCCTACGAGTAAATCTCCCGACTGAGGATGTATGGTCAATAGGGTAGTTAAGCTAGAGCGAACCTTAGGAAATTCAGGAACTTCCAATTTAAATCCAGGAATTCCCAATTGAGGAGCTTGTTTTGGGTCCTGGGGCAAGGGGGATTCCGGTGCATTCTCCAAGTAATAGGCTTCCAATTTCTGCCAATTCTCCCGCGTGATGTACGGGGTTTTGGAATAAATTCCTTCCGGCACCCCTTCGTCTTCAGGGAGGGTAGATCCAAAATCTTCCTCCAAGTAAAGTCCCATCCGCTTCCTCATATCAGGAAGCACCTTGGACCAGGTGGCCTTATCCAAAATATCTGGAGAAGGCATCAAGTGACATGCCGCACAGTATCCCTTGGCCAATTGTTCGCCCGAGAGATCAAGATCGGATTGAGACAATTGGTACAGGCTGGGAGGAGGCTGCTTCCGCTCGGCTATGGGTTGGCAGGCAAAGGATAAAAACATGAATACGTGTAAGATTCCCCAATGCAGTCGCATAGTCCTTTACAGAAGAGATTTAAACTCAACCACAAGTTCAGGATTAATACCCAAGTGCTTGGAAAAATCTACAGGGGAAGAAGAAAAAGAAAGCTCGGGATTAATAAATTGATTTTCAGCCGCAAGCAACTGCTTGCAGGAAGCATGAATTTCCTTGAGATACCCCGTTTGCTTCAATATAGGAAGGTGTTCCGGCTTCAGCCCCCCACCTGGAAGGATTATTAGCGCCTCCTTGGCTTGCACCAAGAGGTCGGCTACAATTTCCAAGCCCTCGCTGAGGGAATTTTTTCCTCCTGAGGTAAGGATTCGTTGAAAGCCAAGCGACTTAATTTTTTTCAAGGAATCCTGTAAGTCCACCGAGGCGTCAAATGCCCTATGAAAGGTACATGGCTTGGAACCCGCAGCCCTAAGCAAGGATTCGCAAGCAGACTCTTGCACATATCCCTTGGCATCCAAAGCCCCAAACACAAATCCATCGGCACCTAAATCTGCTAGAAGTTGTATGTCTTGCTTCATGACCCACAATTCCTTGGGAGTGTAGACAAAGTCCCCTCCACGAGGTCTTATCATCACAAAGATGGGAATATCGAGTTCGCTCTTTAAAACTTTTAGCATGCCTGCACTGGGGGTTTCGCCTCCTTCCGGGAAATTGGCACACAACTCCAATCGATCTATACCTAAGTGGGCAGCATCCAGTGCGGCTTGTACTGAAAATACCGGGGCTTCAAGAAGGATCTTACTCATGGTTTAAAATGACTTCCTGCATTCATCAAGACATTGCCTGCTCCTGTGGCTTTTGCAAAGGTAAATCCAGGGTGTACGGCAAATGCACCCACTTCTCCATCCGTGTTCATGGCCAAAAAACCAGCTTGAATATCTTCAATATGTTTGTTTTTTGCCACCAATCTTCTTACCGCTTCTTCACAGGCTTCTTGAGGACTTCTCCCTTGACGCATCAATTCTACAATAAGAAAACTTCCACAGATCCGAATGATGGACTCTCCCAAACCGGTTGCTGTGGCAGCACCTACCTCATCGTCAACAAATAGCCCAGCACCAATGATAGGGCTATCGCCTATCCTACCGTGCATCTTGTAAGCCAAGCCACTGGTAGTACAGCTTCCCGCCAATTTTCCTGAGGCATCCAATCCAATCATTCCGATGGTATCGTGATTTTCGATATTGATAATCGGCTTGTATTGGCTAGTCACCTTCCATTTATCGTATTCCACCTGTGCTTTGGGACTTAACTTTTCTTTTTCCATCGGGAAGCCTTGTGCAATGGCAAACTGACGCGCACCCTCACCCGCAAGCATTACGTGAGGAGTCTTCTCCATCACTGCTCTGGCTAGCGAAATGGGATGCTTGACCTGTCGGACAAAGGCTACCGAACCACAAGACCCATCACCACACATGATGGAGGCATCTAAGGTGGTGATCCCTTCCCGATCTGGAAGCCCTTGCAAGCCTACAGAAAGATTTTCCATGTCCAATTCTGTTGTTCTGACCCCTGCTTCGACGGCGTCTAAGATACTCCCCGTATTTTTCAATTTTTCCCAAGCATTGGCATTGGCAGGAATTCCATGATCCCAGGTGGAAAGGATCAAAGGCTTTTCTGTCTTCCTAGTCCGGCTAGGACCTGCCATCGCCTCTAAGGAAGCCATGCCAGGTAAAATTAGGGCAGTTCCGAGCAAAGATTGCTTAATAAACTTTCTTCTATGGGACATGGATTGTATTTTAGATTCAAGGAGTCAAATTATACATTTTGCGTCAAATAATCCCTTCTTTCATCTAAATACTCCAAACAAATCCATGCGACCATACCTGTTGAGAGAGGCAAGTTGGAAATCATTAAAAACCTTCCGCTACGACCTTGCTATTTTACCCTGGGGTGCTACTGAAGCACACAATTACCACCTTCCCTACGGTACGGACTGCTACGAAGCAGATGCGATAGCCCAGGAAGGAGCTAGAAAGGCTTGGGAAAGGGGAAACAAAGTAGTGGTCCTTCCTTGCGTCCCTTTTGGCGTAAATACGGGTCAATCCAATATCTACCTAGACATCAATCTCAATCCAAGCACGCAATTGATTATCCTTCAGGACATCATCACCGTACTGGAAAGACAGGGTCTAAAGAAATTATTGATTTTGAATAGTCATGGGGGCAATAATTTTCAACCCATGCTGCGCGAACTCGGATTGAAGTTCCCCTCCATGTTGCTTTTCACCTGCAATTGGTTTCAGGCTCTGGATAAAAGCAAGTACTTTGAAGAAGGGGGAGATCATGCCGACGAAATGGAAACTTCCCTGATTCAATACCTTCACCCCGAGCTGGTTGCCCCCTTGACCGAGGCAGGAGAAGGAAAAGAAAAAAAATCAGTTATCCGAGGCATTCGGGAAAAATGGGCCTGGGCAGAACGAAAATGGTCAGAGGTGACCGAAGACACGGGCATTGGAAATCCAAAAAAATCCTCTCCCGAAAAAGGAAAGCGGTATTTTGAGGACGTCACCGAGAAGGTGGCCGAACTGATGGAAGATATTTGTCAGGCGAGGCCTGGAGCACTCTATCGCTGATCAATTCTTTCTACCGTCTGCAAAGTTTAGCACCACAGCCATAGCTTCGACAGGAGGTAAAAGGTTACGAAGATTGGAATTTTTTCCAGCGAAGGCTAACAATTTAGAACGGTTTTGGGAGGCCATATACAACATCGACCCATTGGCAGCACTCATCTTGACCAAGGCCTTGGCATCTCCTGGCACCATGAATCCGCTTGCTCTGCCTGGCATGTATTTCAATTCACCTTTCCCGTTGCCCAAAAGGATCCAACCTATAGAAGCATCTAATCGGCCAATGAAAACTTCATTTCCATAATCGTTACCTACCATCATCAGATCAGTATAGCCATCTCCATTAAAATCATCCGCAACAATACCATTCATCGGAGCCAGCTGTGCTTGTATTGGTAATTCGTGAATAGAAAACTTCCCACCACCAAGGTTTTCTACCCAAACCGAACGATCCAAAGTTCCTGTAAAAACTTGGGCATCCTTTTTTTCCTCTTCGGTAAAAAAGGTCTGCTCGGTACTCTTGGCAAAATACTTGTAGCGATCAAATTTTCGTCTAAACATAGGACTTTGGCCAATCAAATCGTCCCAGAAATGACTTGGAAAAGCCTGGTATTCCCCTCCAATTTTTTCCTTGTAGTAGGCAAAAGAAATGGGATCCACCGAACCATTCGCATCAAAATCTTTGGCATAGACCTTTACTGGCCGATCCGCAGAGGGATGATAGGCATTATTAGCCCCTAGATTTCCTACAACCCAATCTGAATCTCCATCTTGATCCAGGTCAGCGCTGGCTATAGAATTCCACCAACCGGTATATGATTCCAATCCAGTCTCTTTGGCTAGCTGGAAAGCAGTACCCGTGTTGAGCAGCACGGTAATCGGCATCAATTCCCCTACTACCACCAAATCTACTTTTCCATCGGCATTGACATCAGAGAAAAGCGCATCGGTAATCATGCCTATTTTTTCTAATCCTGGAAGCCAGGTAGAGGTAGCATCCACCAAGGTTCCTCCTTGATTTTTCAAAAGGAAGCTTCTTTCTGCTAAAGGATATTGACCTATAGGACTTCTCCCCCCTACCAATAGGTCCATCCATCCATCTCCATCTATGTCTGCACCGCGCACCACGCTGCCGTTTGCTAGAGGAAGACTAGATCTTTTATCCAGAGTAAAATTACCCTTCCCATCGTTAAGGTAGAGCCTGTCCTGGTATTCTGGGGCATTGGGAACAAACTCAGCACTGCCCGAAACCAAATACATGTCTAGATCTCGGTCTTGATCCAAATCAAAAAGGAGAATACCCGTGATTTCTTCTCGAATAGACTCCTTGGGGAGCAATTCTTTCTTGGCAAAACTTCCATCTTGGTTTTGGCTATACCACACCGGAGCATAGCCTGCAGAAGATCCTATCACGACATCTTCTCTGCCGTCTCCATTCAGGTCACCAACTGCCAAGGCAGGCCCATATTGAGAAAGTTTGTGTGGAAGAGTACGCTGTACGTTAAAATCAATTTTGTCGTCTTCTTGATGTAGGTAATCTATCCCCAAGGCTGTAGAGACCTCGGTCAGCAATTGATTTGCTTCTCCTAGGTTTCTCACTGCTACGGAAGCAGTGCCAGGAGACGCTGTAGCATAATCCACTTCGATGACTTGGTTGGACCCAACATCCGTTAAGCGGTTGACCTTTCCATCTGGCCACATGACTAGTACTTCTTCCACTACCTTGCTGGAATCTACGCCAAAATGAATAATCGGCTCTGTGGAAGACATGTATCCCCTTACCACCTGCATTTCTTGATAGCCCAATTGGTCTTGGTTATAGGTGATCCAAACCTTAGCTCCAAGACCATCAGGATTCTTTTTTTGACCTTTAAGTTTTACTCTGAGGTAATTGGGCTTTTCTTTTTTCTCGTTGAGCTTGTTTTCAAAAACAAAGGCTGGATCATTGATATTGTTGACTACATAATCCAAATCTCCATCAAGGTCTAAATCGACTAAAACGGCACCATTGGAAAAAGAAGGCTGATTTAGTCCCCAAGTCTCTCCTACGTCTTCAAAGGCTAATTCTCCCACCTGCTTGTACGCGTAATTTGGAATTTTCACAATGGGTATAGAATCTAGCAATTGCCTTACCGAAGCAATATTGCCTACATCCGCTCTATAATTGGCAAAATCCTTATCGGTGATATCTCTTGGGAACCCATTGGTGATCAATACATCTCGCATCCCATCGTTGTCAACATCAGCCATTAATGGAGCCCAACTCCAGTCGGTTTGGTAAACTCCCGAAAGCATTCCCACTTCGCTGAATGGAATCCCTGGACCATTATTGATGTGCAACATGTTTCGAACGTATTGGTATTCGTAGCCAAACTGTTCGTTGTTGATATAGGTCTGGTAAACGTTTTTCCCAATGGTAGTCTTCTTTCTATAGCTATCCTCTCCTAGCATGTCGATGGTGATCAGGTCAGGCAAGCCATCGTTGGTAAGGTCCGCCATGTCAGAGCCCATGGAAAATTGGCTTTGGTGTCGAAGGACTTCCTTGGTTTTATTGGAAAAGGTACCGTTTTGATTATTGATATATAGGATATCGTTGGTAATGTAGTCGTTGCTGACATGGATGTCAGGCCATCCATCGTTGTTTACATCCCCAATGGCAAGTCCCAAACCAAATCCCTCGTAGGTTATCCCTGCTTCTAAGGTTACATTGGTAAAGGTACCATCCCCGTTGTTTTTATAAAAGGAATCGTTGTTGATGGCAGATCCATCGGTAATTTTCTCCTTGAAATTGGTGGGTTTAATGGCCAATTGCTCATTATTCAATACGTAAAGATCCAAGTCTCCATCCAAATCATAATCCAAAAAAGCCGCTCCCATGGAATTGCCCGGATCGGCAATGCCGTACTGGCTGCCCATCTCTTTAAATCGAAGTACGCCTTGGGCATCCTTGCCTTGATTCACAAAAAGCAAGTTATTTCTCTCACCAGGGCCCTTTTTCATGGCAGTAGCCACGTACAGGTCAGGCCATCCGTCTTCGTTGATATCTACCACTACCGTCCCCGTACACCACTTATCGAATGCCATGATTCCGGCATCTTCAGATACATCTCGGAAAGTAAACTTCCCTTGATTCAGGTAAAGACGGTTGGGTACTTGATTTCCCGTAAAAAATAAATCGGGTAATCCATCCCGGTCAAAATCAGCAGTTGCTACTCCCCCTCCATTAAATATGTATTCGTCGGTAAGGATATTGAAGCTATCCGATTCGATGATTTCATTGTTGAACTCAATGCCCGTTTCCTCCGGGGACTTGAGTTCAAAAAGCGAATCCTTTTGTTGACAAGCAATAAAACATAGGACAACAAATACGTTGGGGAGAAAGGGAATCTTACTCATCTGAATGAAGCTTCGGGATTAGAGTAGAAAAATAACATATTCCGTCATGGAAAAAAATAGAGTACCGTAGGGAGCAAAAAAAAAGAGGAGGTCCGAAAACCTCCTCTTTAAACTTTATAACTAAGTAAGCTTAGAAACCTGGGTTTTGAGCCAAGATATCCTTACCTACTAGGTCAATTTGGTCTTGAGGGATTGGAACCCACTTGAACTTGTCAGAGTACTTAGATCCACCCAAGGCAGAAGCAAGTTTCACTCCATCGTAAGCAAAGTAGAAGTCCAATTCTGCTTGAGCAGTACCCCAACGCTGTAAGTCATAGAATCTATGTCCTTCCATACCCAATTCAAGGAGACGCTCGTGACGCACGGCCAATTGCGCAGTAGCCTTGCTGGTCCAAGCTGTATTGTATGTGCTAATCACATAGTTGGCAGCATTGGTACCATTGGATCTCTTAAGGAAAGAGTTGATTGCTCTAGTTCTCACGCGGTTGACATACTCACGTGCTTTTTCCAAGCTTCCAACTTCGATCTCTGCTTCTGCAGCAAGCAATAGAATGTCTGCAAAACGGATGATCATGAAGTTGATTCCTGTATATCCAGGAGTCCAGGAAGAGTTGTCTTGGAAGGTTCCTGCCTCAGACTTAGCATACACATACTTCTTTGGAGAGTATGGTCCTGCATTAGGCTGGTTACGGATCCAAGCTTGACCTGGGTGATCCATCCAATCCAAGTAAGGGATACCTCTACGACCTACGGTATGATCCAATCTTGGATCCAAGTTACCTGCATCTGGAGTAAAGGCAGCACCTGAAGCTACGCCCATGTCATTTTTCACTTCATTACCAGCGCTATTGTAAGACTTATCCAAAAGAGGAAGTCCACTCGCATCTGTTCTGAAAGCATTGACGAAGGTAAAGCTTGGCTGGAAGAATCCGCAGCAGTTACCTGGACCCGCAGGACCGGTATTGTAAGGGAAGTTCAAGTCAAACTCAGGGTTTGCATTGTTTACAGAACCTGTGTTAGCAGCAGCCTGATACGCCCAGATAGACTCTTGGTGGTTATCGTTTTTACCGCGGAACATGTCATCGTAGTAAGGAACCAAACCATACTTCAAGCCATTGGAAGTTACCCCATTGGCAATCACGTCGTCAAACAAGGCTTTTGCTTTGGTAAACTCCTTGGTGTACATGTACACCTTAGCCAAGTAAGATTTCGCAGCCCATACGTTTACTCTACCTACTTGAGGCTGAGTAGCAGGAAGCTTAGAAATAGCATACTCTAAGTCAGCTACGATGAATGGCCAAAGAGATTTGTCATTCTTCACTTTTTCCAAGCCAGATCCGTAATCTACATTTTCGTCCACATAAGGAGTCTTATCGTAGTCACGAGCAAGCTCGAAATAGAAGTGTGCTCTTAGGAATCTTGCTTGAGCAGAAAGTCGAGTCACATCTGTAGGAGTCACATCAGGACCAGCCTTCTTCAATAGTCTCAACACGTTGTTTGCTCTAGCAATACCTTCGTAACATACGTTGTACTTCGCTCCGATATCTCCACCTGCAGCGTTGTTTTCAAAACGCTGAATAGGGTTGATTGAAGTAAAGTCACCTGGGTCAGTACCTTTATTGGCCTCACCTCCACGAATACTTCCCCACACCCAGTTGGATGGGGATCCTAGTCTGTTGCCTCGTCCGTTTACTTGGGAGTAGGCCGCGATCAACGATGCATCAAGACCAGCTAGGGATACAAGCTGATTTTCAGACAATTGTCCAACCGGCGGGACTTCCAAAAACTCCTCGCTACAACTCACTGCTACCATCATCGCTGTGGATGCTAGTAGGGCACCGATTTTTAATTTGAAATTGTTCATTTGTTTAATCAATTATAGTTTCTATAACTCGATTCAAATTTGATTGTTTAAGCTTAGAAGCTTAAGTTAAGACCGAAAGTCCAACCTCTAGTAACTGGGTAGTTACCTACGTCAATACCGAAAGTCAAGTCAGCATCTCCACCTACTGCAGGATCCAATCCTTCATATCCAGTAATGGTGAATAGGTTGTTGACGGATGCAAATACACGAGCTCTTTCCATTTTCAACTTCTGCAATACGCTTGCAGGAGCAGAATAACCTAGAGTCAAGTTTTGCAATCTTAGGTAAGATCCATCTTCCACATAGTGAGAGTTGGCCACGTTTGCATTAGAGAAGTTAGATACACGCTCTACCACTGGAATAGTTGCATCCAAGTTTTGAGGAGTCCAAGCTTCTAGCAATCTTTTTGCCTTAGCAGCACCTTCAAAGGTCTGATAGAAGTCAGTAAACCAACGAGATTGGTTCCAGATTTCGTTTCCAATAGAAGTATACAAGTAAGCAGAAACATCAAATCCTTTGTAACCTAGAGTGAAGTTCATACCCCCAGTAAAATCAGGCACTGGATTTCCAAGGAATACACGATCGTCTGGAGTGATTTTACCATCCTTATTCACGTCTTCGTACTTGAAGCGTCCAGGAGCAGCTCCATCTTGTGCAGCATGCTTAGACACGTCTTCTGCATTTCTAAACAATCCTAGCACATTGTAGCCAAAGAAGGAAGAAAGTGGCTGTCCAACGGCGTTACGGATAGGCTGAATACCACGGTAAGAAGGGTTAACTGAAGTAATGAAGCTCAAACCTGGAGAAAGTGCAACAATCTCGTTTTTCAAGGTAGAACCCGTTACAGTCATTTCGTAAGTCAAGTCAGAAGTAAGGTTTCCTCTGGTAGACACCAACAAGTCCAAACCTCTGTTCAACATCTGTCCGATGTTTACCGCTGGAGGGGAAGCGTTGCTACCCGCAGTCAAAGGAATAGGCACAGTAAACAACAAGTCTTTGGTATCCTTCTTCCACCAATCGAAGATGATATCCAACTTTCCGTTGTAGAAGGTACCGTCAAAACCTACGTTTTGAGTGATGGCAGTTTCCCACTGAGCGTTAGGGTTACCAATACGAGATCTTCTAAATCCAATCACAGCACCAGAGTTAGAACCGGTGATATCGTAAGAAGAAGCACCTACGTTACCAGCAAATAAAGAGTACTGGTTGTTAGGATCTACGTTGTTGGAGTTACCCATCTGACCCCAACCACCACGGATTTTCAAGTCATCGATCCAAGTAGCACCTTGCAAGAAAGATTCAGAAGAAACTCTCCATGCTGCAGAGAATGCAGGGAACACCCCGTATCTCGCATTGGCACCGAATCGAGAAGAACCGTCGCGACGAACCACTGCACTTACAATGTATTTGTCATCGAAGGTATAACGCAACTGACCAAAATAAGAGTTAAAGTTAACTCCCTTAAACTGGCCTGAGTTTACTTGACGAGTTCCAACCGGCAAGTTGGAGATGGTAATGAAGTTAGGATCGGTAGAGAAAGGATTCTGACCTACCGCGTTCATGTTTCTTCCAGCACCAGAGTTCAAAGCTTCTTGACCCACCAAGACGTTGAAGTCATGCTTGTCAATTTTCTTCTTATAAGATAAGGTGTTGGTAAAGGTCCATCCAAACACGAAACCAGCTCCTTCTCCATAACCGAAGGCAGAGTTGTTTTCAGAGTTTTCGTACTGAAGACGAGTAAAGTCCCAGAAATAGAAGTTGTTGTACTGACCACCTACGGAAGTTCTGAAAGTCAAGTCATCGATGATGTCCCACTCTCCATACACGTTACCGAAAGCATTGGCGTTAAAGCTTCTGTTGTTCAAAAGACCTTGTCTGTTGGCCACTGGGTTTCTAGGGTTGTTGAAACCTCTAGAGGCAGTACCTGCGTATCCACCAAATTCATCGTATACAGGAATGATGGAAGGCATACGGAAGGCTTGAAGGATGTCGTTTTCGTCATCAGATACACCACGACCGCCTGTACCTCCTTGCTGACCCAATACCTGACGGTAAGTAGCTTGGAAGTTTTGACCTACACGGATACGCTTGGTCACATCAAATTCAGAGTTTGCTCTCAAAGAGTATCTCTTAAATTGGTTTCCAACCATGATACCGGATTGATCTTGCACACCTAGACCCACATAGAATCTTGATCTTTCAGATCCTCCGTTGAAGCCCAAAGAATGTCTTTGCAATGGTGCAAAGCGAGTCAATTCAGCGTACCAATCGGTTCCTTCTCCAGTCATTGCTCTAGTCAATTGACGGATAGTTCCTTTTGCAGGATCGATATTGTACCAACCTCTTTGCTGATCGATTTGGGCCTGAGTAAGTGGGCCTGGCTGACCAGACAATACACTGAAGGCACCTGCAGCATTTTGGCTAATTAAGCTCAAGTAATATGGCATTACTGGAGTAGCACCGGTACCAAATTGAGGGTGACCATAGGCTGGAGCACGGTTTTGCAAGGCAGCAGTATTCTTTTCTGCCAACCAAGTGATGTCTGCATATCCCTGAGGATTCAACATCTCGATTCCAGTTCCTGGATCGGTTGTACCGAACATTCCATTATAATCTACTCTCAACTTGTTTTCTCTAGCACCACGCTTGGTAGTGTAAACGATAACACCGTTAGCAGCACGAGCACCGTAAATGGAAGCTGCCGCAGCGTCTTTCAATACGGTAGTTGACTCGATGTCATCCGGGTTCAAGAAATCAGTAGATTCTACAGGCAAACCATCCACAATGTACAAAGGCTCGTTACCACCGAAGGCACCAAAACCACGAACACGAATGATGGAAGAAGTACCGGGCTGACCGTTGGTAATTACCGTCACACCAGATACACGTCCTTGTAGGGTTTGCTCGACGTTACCTGTTGGGATAACTGTCAAGTCTTTTGGACTTACTGTAGCAATCGCACCGGTAGTTTCTCTACGAGTATCGATAGAGTAACCGGTTACAACTAATTCAGTAAGGGTTCTTTCATCGGGCTGCAAGGAAACGTCTACTACGCTTCTTGCACCAACCACTTGTTCAACGGTGGTGTAACCAATAAAAGAGAATACCAAGGTCGCTTGGTCGTTGGGAACACTGAGGGTATACTTACCGTCAATGTTGGTGGCAGTACCGGTAGTGGTTCCTTTCACAAGGATGGACACTCCAGGAAGGCCTGTGCCAAATTCATCAAGTACTGTACCCGTCACCGTTTTCTGCGCATAGGCAGCCGAGACAGAAAGCACTAAGAGCGTAAGGCACACACTTAGGATTTTGTAAACATTTTTCATAAACATAGATAGATTGGGTAACAAGATTAATCTCAATAACTTGTTTGTTAATTGATTATGCAATCGTTTGCGATTATTCTTAAAATAATTGCAATAAATGCCGCTTTTTATTGATTTGGTATTTATTGCGCCTATACCTGGTCTGATGACCCGCTGACTAAAAAAACCGATAGGTTTGACATCGGTCGATGCTAGGTGAGAGAAGGAATTAGGTTAAGTAATTTTACTCATAGGCTGAAATTTTGGGTTTGATTGTGATTTCTCAACATTCAATGTTAAATAATCTTAAAGAAAAAACAAATTTTCTTGCCTAAATATTCTTCTGTTTTTTTTCAAAAAAAATAAATAGTTCTCCTTCGGGATTCTTTTTTTCTTTAGAATAATTTCCCTTCTGAAAGAAAATATTCGAAATTATTCCAAGTAAAAATCATTCCACTCCAGACATCACCTGTTTGAGATCTAAGTCCTTAAAATGGGGGTCCAGTACTACTTTTCTTTGTAAAGACACATTTTTAATTGCCTTTTGCAGGTGAAGGGTAGCAATGTCCTTTTGACCCAGCTGCATGGCTACCAAGGCCAAGCCATAGTACCCGTATCCAAGCTCCCTACTCATGAGTACAGATTCCTCAAAAGCAAGCGTTGCCTGCATGTAATCTCCAAGCAAATAGAAGGCTAAGCCCTTGTTAAAATAGTCCTTCGCTTCTGTTATGGGAGTTTCAAATCGAAGGGTAGCCAATTTGTAGTCCCCTCTCCTGATATCCAATGCCCCTCGGAGCAATTCACTCTCTCTTCCTAATTCAGTCCCCTTAGCTAGTACCGTCACTTCAGAGATTTTTTTATATCCCTCCCAGTAGTCTCCCAGAAGAACCAGAGCTTGGCCTTGATTAAACACCGCTTGGGGGAGCCCTCCAAGTTGAGTACAAGCATCTAAAAGTCTCAAGGCTTCTTCCAGCAGGATTTCGCGAGAGCCTGCATCGGTCTGAAGCTGTGCTTGTCGCATCCTCACCACAGCCAGATTGTTGTAAGGAATAGGTGATGGGTAATACTCAGCCAATTTAGAATAAAAAAATCCCTTTTCTTCCCAAACCTCAGCTTCTGCAGCGGCGATGGCCCATTCCTCTTTACTCAATTTATTTTTAGCCTTGGGCAGGAGGGATTGCTTTAGCCTTTGGATTTGCTCTTGGCTTAGCCCCAGGTAGGGCTTGGCTTTTATTTCAATAGTCACTGCCCTCAAGTTGGGATACAAGGCGGTAGATACTTTTTGGAAATCAGGCAACTTTCGTAATTGGTTGCCCACCTCAACAAAAGTGGCTGCTTGTTGCAAAATTTCAATATAGATTTCCTTTCTTTCCTCTGAAATTCCTGAATAAGAGGCAAGCTGCTTCCGGAAATCAAACCAATCGTTCCATCTAGAATCTACACGAACTAAAGCAGGATCAAGCTGGGGAGTGATTTCAAGAAATTTCTTTTCTACTTCTTTGGCACGTTGGTAGCCCAGCTGACTTGATCTACCTTCTGCTTGTTCGGGAGATTGCAAACCTGTAATTCTCACGTACTTTAGGCTGGAATTTTTTTGAATAAATTGTCTTATTTTATCCCAAACGTCCTGGTTGCCTAGTTCTGAAGAAAGAACAGAAGATCCTGCAGAAAACCGTAGGACGTAAGTAGCTTCTTGAGCAATCGTGGGTTGGTAGGAAGAGGGATGTACGTATTTACCTACATCAGACAGGTGCTCTCCTAGCATACGATCTTCAAGCAGCACCAAGCGTTGGGGAGCAACTACCCCAACGGCCAATACCTTGTACAGCGGAGCTAATCTCCCGGAGGAATTTTTGGACTGATGCACCAGAAGTAATGAAGAGGCTTCCATCCAGTCTTGATAGGGAAGTACTGCTTCTTGCTCTAGGTTCCAAATACCTCCTTTTCTCTCGTAGGTTAAGGGACCCAGGTCCAGGGTGTCTTGGGACCCTACCAAAAGAAGTTGAAGCCGGGAAAGAAAAGAAGCAGCGCTAGTGGTGTGAGGAATTTTACCTAAGACTTTAAAATACAGAGAATCCCCATGTACCCTGGGCTCCATGGAACCTACCTTAATCTTTGAAAACACCTGATCTTCCAATCCCCTCTCCTGTCCTTGGGAAAAACCCTCCAAGGAACAACTAAAAAAAATCAAGAAAATCCAAAACAATCTGATTATCAGCGTTGTTTGAAAATAACAAGTTTTTTTTAGTATTTTCGAGACTAGCAATTGACACCTATTCATGGAAAAACTTAAGCTATTTTTTGAAGAACGAACCTTTGGCGTTTGCTCCAAACTTGGTGAAAAATTAAATTTTCCCATAGACAGCATTCGACTCTTTTTTATATACACTTCTTTTATCACCTTAGGTTCACCGGTGGTATTGTACGTGTCTATGGCCATGATGATGAAAATTCGAACTTATTTTCGAAAAAAGAACCATCCTGCCTTATTCGATTAAAGATCCGAAAATTTTTTCTTTCCCAGTAATTTATGCTCTGCGAAGACCAATAATGCAGGCCCAGAACCTATTTTTCCAGAAGGGTGCTTGGTTTTTAAACTTTTAGATTTTTGACTGACAAAGAAATCTGCATAACCCCTGCCAATGGCCTTGGCATAGGTAAATTTTCCTGTAATCAGGTAGGTAAGCAGAGCTACTCCTTCAATACCACCTTTGATCAGCAAGATGAATAAAAAGCGAAGGAAACTGACCTGCTTGTAAATCATGGCCAAACTATTTCTAATATTTAGGTAGAGTTTTTGGGGACTGGCCCGATCGAGTGTAGCCCCACCCAGGTGGTAGACCCTGACCTGTCCAAGGTAGGCTATATTTTTTCCAGACCCCCTAAGCCTCCAGCAAAGATCTATTTCCTCCATATGTGCAAAAAAATGGGGGTCAAAACCGTGTTGCTTGAAAAAATCTTGGGAGCGAATTGCCATGCAAGCTCCTGAAGCCCAATCCACAGAAATGGTATCATCGTATTGTCCTTGGTCTTTTTCTAGGGTATTCCAAATCCTACCTCTGCAATAAGGATATCCGAATGCGTCTAAAAATCCTCCCCCAGCTCCAGCATAATCAAAATACTCTTTTTCCTTCCAGGATAAAATTTTGGGTTGTACCGCGGCACATGCTGAATTCGCCTGCAGGTGAGCTACCAATTCTTGGTCCCACGAAGGACTCACCTCCACATCTGTATTGAGCAAGATGAATGTTTCGTAGTCTCCTTTCAATTTTTCCAAGCCGAGGTTGTATCCAGCAGCAAAGCCATAGTTTTCCGAGAGACAAATCAAAGAAACGCTTGGAAACTCTTGCCTTAGGTAATATAGAGAGGTGTCAGTGCTGGCATTGTCAATTACCCAAATGTCAAAGGAGCTATGTGCCAAAACCGAGGGCAAGAACTGGGGCAAGACCTTGGCACCGTTGTAATTGAGTAAGACTATGGCACAGGCTTTCATCCAAAAAGATTGCCCAGGTCCATCCCTGGAATGGAAGGAATCATTCCCTCGGTAGCAGCTTTCATTTCGGCTTTGATTTTGAGATCTATGGCTTCCATTGCTTTGTTGGTGGCCGCCACAATCAAATCAGATACCATCTCCTTATCCTGCGGAGTCAGCAAGGACTCGTCCAAATCGATTCGGATTACCTTTCTTTCTCCATTGACGAGCACTTTTACAAGACCTGCTCCAGACTCTCCTTCAGCAGAAAGTAATACCAATTTGGCTTGGGCTTCTTTTATTTTGGCTTGGGCCTCTTTCACTTTGCCCATCATGCTCATAAAATCAAACATGCTCTTCGTAGTTATGCGGTGTATCGTTGTCGAATGGCTTCGGCCTCGTCAATCAAATTTTATTTCCTAGTAACTTTTGAACTACCTGATCAAGGGAAAGTTTTTCTTGATGTCCAGTAGTTAAATTTTTTAATGATAGGGTTTTGGAATTAGCCTCTTCTTGGCCACAAATTCCCACGTGGGCTATCTGCTTTTTAAAAGCAAATTCCAACTGCTTTTTGAGTTTGGCTACCTCAGGATAAAGTTCTGAAGCTATACCAGCTTGCCTCATTTGGGTCAATAGGGTCAAAGCATAATCAAACCCTGCTTCATCTACGGGGCAAAGCAATAGGCTTGTTCCTAAAGACGCTTCCTCAGGAAAAAGCTGCAATTCCTCCAGCACATCATACAGTCTATCCACGCCAAAGGAAAATCCTACCCCTGGAACATCCGGTAGACCAAATACGCCGGTAAGGTTGTCATACCTTCCTCCTCCACTGACTGAGCCGATGGACACGTTCAGCACTTTTACTTCAAAAATAGCTCCTGTATAGTAGGAAAGTCCTCTAGCCAACATGGGATCAAACTCGAATTGTTCCAAGGATGCTCCCATTTTTTCTAGAAGATCGACCATCTCTTGAAGTTCTTGCAATCCTTTTCTACCTAGCTCTGAATGTTTTATAAAATCGCCCAAGGCGGACATTCTCTCCTTTCTACCCTTTGGAAGTTGCACTAAAGGACTCAAACCCTGAATGGAGGATTCGCTAAATCCCTTTTGCCTCAACTCCTCCTGCACTTTTTCCCATCCGATTTTATCCAATTTATCAATGGCTACGCAAAGAGGACCTTCCATTCCTTGGGCGCCAATCGCTTCTGATATGCCGGCAAGCAGTTGCCGGTGATTGACTTTGATGGAAAAAGCAGGAATTCCAAGCTTGGTAAATACCCTTTGGATCATGAGGATAATTTCGGCTTCACACAGGAGGCTACGGGTGCCTACCACATCGGCATCGCATTGGTAAAACTCTCGGTACCTTCCTCTTTGAGGACGATCTGCCCTCCAGACTGGCTGTATTTGAAATCGCTTGAAGGGAAATGAAAGTTCTCCCCGATTCATCGCCACATAGCGTGCAAAGGGAACGGTCAGGTCGTAGCGAAGTCCTTTTTCCGCTACTTTTGGCAATACCACTGCTGCTCCTTTACCAAGATCAGCAGGAGAAAGTTCCTTTAAAAAATCTCCGCTATTTAAAATTTTAAAAAGCAATTGATCCCCCTCTTCTCCGTACTTACCGGTAAGGGTGCTCAAATTTTCCATAGCAGGCGTCTCGAGCTGCTGGTACCCAAAAAGCTGAAAAGTATCCTTGATGGCATCTAAAATATAGTTTCTACGTGCCATTTGAAGGGGTCCAAAATCACGGGTTCCTTTTGGGAGGCTTGGCTTTTGCATGAGGCTTTCGAGATTTGCTTTCAAAATTATCCAAAATTCCCAAAAAGAGGGCGACATCTTTCTGGAAAGAACAGAATAAAATCAAAAGAAGTGTAGGCAGAAAAAATAAGTTTAGTTAGCTTTGCAGTCCAATTTAGAAATTCATCTTTAAACATATAGGGCCATGGGTGTTACTACTCTGAAAAGAAAATTGAAAAGAAAAAGACAAGGTCAGACCGAGCGAGTGATCAAAATCAAGCAATTGAGCGCTAAGCCTGTGATCAAGAACGTGGATGTAGAAGCCATCAAAGCTTCATTCAAAAAATAATCCTCTTGCCTTTAAAATTCTAAAGCGGCCATCAGCCGCTTTTTTTATTTTGTGTTGGCAAAACCCCTCTTTTGCCCAGCTCTACCACGCGGAGATTAATGATATTTCCGGCATCCAATTCAAAAAGCAAGAGGGTGCGCATCTGGTGAAATCCATGCTGGCCTACCGCCCCAGGATTCATGTACAGACAATTCAGCTCCCGATCCAACTCTACCCGGCAGATATGCGAATGTCCACAGACAAATACTTGGGGGCGCATTTTTAGGAGTTTGTTTTTTACCCCTTTGGCATAGCGCGGCGGTAGCCCTCCAATATGAGTCATGGCCACCTTCACTCCTTCTACTTCAAATTCTTGCCATTCTGGAAACAGCTCTTGAACCGCTTGATCGTCAATATTTCCAAAGACTCCGCGTAGCGCCTTTCCTTTGGGCAAGATTTCCAAGATTGCTGGATCGCCTACATCTCCAGCATGCCAAATCTCATCTACCTCTTGCAGATAATCACCGATTTGGTAATCTAAGTAACTGTGGGAATCCGAAATCAATCCAATCTTTAGCGGCATATTGAGGAGAAAGCAGTAAATTTTCGAGTCAATTAGGCAGTTGTTTCCACAATAACCAAATCCTTCGATGAAAAATACCTTCATCCTTTTCGCCCTTCTATTTCTTCTTGGCACCAAAGGCTTTTCACAAACAGCAACAAAAGATTCCATTCAGGTGCTTTCCATTGCCCAATTTGAAAAAATGGCTTCCAAAAAGAAGTCGAAAATCATCGACGTACGTACCCCTGAGGAGGTAGCTGAAGGACATTTGGCTGGTGCCAGTCCAATTAATTTTCTGAGCCCCGATTTCGCTACGCAAGTAGCTAGCCTAAACAAAAAAGGAACTTACTTGCTCTATTGCCGCTCTGGTGCCCGTACGAGAAAAGCCGCAGATGCCATGCAAAAAATGGGGTTTAAGCGCGTGTATATGTTGGGTGGAGGTATAAATGCATGGAAAGAAGCCGGTAAGACCGTTGAAAAATGAGTTTTTTTCGTTCGATCAATCCCTGGAATGGAGAAACCCTCCAGGAATATCCACCCACAACTCCAGCAGCAGTGGAACAGGCACTAGCCTTGGCGGAGCATTGCTTTGATTCCTGGCGCTCACAATCAAGCCTAGAAAAATCATACCTTTTTCACCAACTCGCTCAGCTATTGCGTGCTCGAAAAGAGGAATTGGCGCGACTGATTAGCCTTGAGGTAGGGAAAGTAATTTCCGAATCACGCGCCGAAATCGATAAATGTGCCTTGGTATGTGATTTTTATGCAGAGCGAGTAGATGAGTTTTTAGCCCCCGAATCCATTCTCCTCCCAGACCAAACCAAAGCAAAGGTCATCTTCCAGCCCTTAGGCATCATCTTGGGGGTAATGCCATGGAATTTTCCCTTTTGGCAGGTATTTCGCTTTGCAGTCCCCACGCTGATTGCAGGAAATGTGGGACTACTCAAACATGCTTCGAATGTGCCCCAATGTGCGCTAACCATCCAGCAACTTTTTGAAGAAGTGGGGTTTCCTCCAGGCTGCTTTCAAAGCCTGCTGCTGGATGGACCAAGCGCTACTGCGCTACTGGATGACCCTCGGATCAAAGGCGTAAGCCTTACAGGCAGTGAAAAAGCAGGAGCCACTGTGGCGGCAGCCGCAGGAAAAAATTTAAAGAAATCACTGCTCGAACTAGGAGGCAGCGACCCGTTTATCGTCCTTGCTGACGCAGACCTCCCCCTTGCCGCCTCCACAGCAGTCAAGGCACGAATGGTCAATTTTGGTCAAAGTTGCATTGCTGCCAAACGGTTTATCATTGAGGAACCCGTTTACGATGCGTTTGTGGACCTTTTCCTTCAAGAACTGGAAAAACTAAAGCCCGGAAGTCCCTTGGATGAACATGCCTCCTACGCTTGCATGGCGCGGCCTGATCTTGCTGCCGAACTTTACCAGCAAGTCCGTGAAACCGTAGCCCTTGGCGCTCGGGTCTTGACAGGTGGCAAGGCACCAGAACCGGGTTCAGCATGCTTCGAACCTACCGTTTTAGAAAATATCCCCAAAGGATCCCCAGCTTATTCGGACGAGCTTTTTGGGCCAGTGGCCAGTCTCTTTAAGGTTGCCTCATTTCAAGAAGCAATTGCTTTGGCTAATGCTACCGAATATGGCTTAGGCGCCTCTATCTGGACTGCAAACCTGAGTCTTGGAGCTGAACTAGCCGCGCAAGTGGAATCAGGAGCGGTGTTTCTAAATGCACAGGTTGCCTCGCATCCGATGTTGCCTTTTGGGGGCATCAAAAAGTCTGGATATGGGCGAGAATTGAGCAAACAAGGGATCTTGGAATTTGTCAATCAGAAAACCATCTACCTCGGCTGAGTGCCGCATCAGACAAAGAAATGCATAGGCTTTGCAAATGCCCGATTCCTTTCTATTTTTACGAGCCAAAAATTTGTCCCTAAGCAATGAGAGAACTACAATTTCGGGAAGCCTTGAGAGAGGCAATGTCTGAGGAAATGAGACGAGACAAAAACGTCTTTTTAATGGGTGAAGAAGTTGCCGAATACAACGGTGCTTACAAGGTATCCCAAGGGATGCTGGATGAATTTGGTCCTGAGCGCGTGTACGACACCCCTATCTCTGAGCTTGGTTTTGCCGGTCTGGGAGTGGGTGCAGCGATGAATGGTTTGAAGCCCATCATCGAATTCATGACCTTCAACTTCTCTCTGGTAGCTATAGACCAAATCATCAACTCGGCCGCAAAAATGTACGCCATGTCGGGTGGTGCTTATTCCGTGCCCATCGTGTTCCGTGGCCCTACGGGTAATGCAGGACAATTGGGGGCTACACACTCTTCTAATTTCGAAAACTGGTTTGCCAATACCCCAGGGCTTAAGGTCATTGTACCTTCTAATCCTTATGATGCCAAAGGACTACTCAAATCAGCCATTCGTGACCCTGATCCAGTGATTTTCATGGAGTCTGAAGTGATGTATTCCGATAAAGGAATGGTGCCAGAAGGAGAATATTTATTGCCAATTGGCGTCGCCGATATCAAGCGCCAAGGCAACCAAGTGACGGTTATTTCTTTTGGGAAAATGATGAAAGTAGCTCTTGAAGCTGCCGAGGAAATGGCCAAACAAGGAATTGAATGTGAAGTGATTGATTTAAGAACCGTTCGTCCCATTGACTACGCTACTTGCGTAGAATCTTTGAAAAAGACCAATCGCGTGGTTATTGTAGAAGAAGCAAATCCTTTGGCGGGGATTTCTTCTGAGCTCACCTACCATTTCCAGCGCCATGCGTTTGATTATTTGGACGCTCCCGTGGTGCGCGTCAACTCCATGGACGTACCCTTGAGTTATGCTCCTTCCTATATTGAAGTGACGATTCCTAACGTAAAACGAACCGTAGAAGCCATCAATAAAGTGCTCTACAGGTCCTAATGCCAAACTCTAAGACTTTCCAAAACCAGATGCTTTTGTCATCTGGTTTTTTTTATGCAAAAAAAATCCCGAATTCAACAAATTCGGGATTTTGGATACAATCTATCTAGTTTTTATTTATTTCAAAGAAGTGCTTATCTGTTTCGAATTGGAGTTCCTCCTTGTTCGCCTTGTCCTTCTCCCCCATCTTTCAAATCGTCGTTGTTGACAGACTTTCTTTTACGGGGCCTCTGGTCCAAACTCATTTTGCCTATTCTGTAATTGAAATTGATCTTAAAGTTGAGATTCTGAAGTCGGGAGGCACTATTTTGTATAATGGTTGGCGTCACGATTTCGTTGCGGATGACCATCTCCTTCATTAGGAAGTTTTCTGCTCCAAAACCAAAGGAACCTCTTTTCTCTTTGAACTGCTTGTTGAAGTTCAAACCATAGGCAGCAAAACCACCAGAAGTACCTTGCAATTGTACCTGGCGACCTCTAGCAAAGGTGAAGAGCTGAATTTGCCAATCTTTAGGAAGCGTGTAATTACCAAATGCACGTCCACTAACTACGAAGCCTTCGTTTTGCGCTGCAAATTTGGGGTCAGTCAAGCCATTATCCAGCATGGAATAGTACAGGTCCATACCTCCATTCAAAGAAAGTTTGTTGTTGAGATTTACATTGAAAAATAAATTGGTACCTACAGCCTGCTCCTGACCAATATTTTCGAAACTGGTAAAGATGATTCCATCTTCACGGACGTTACGGATAGGCTGAATAGAGCCGGTGGTATTTCTGTAGAATCCAGTAAAATTCAAGGTGGTCCCTTTGATAAAGGTGCTGTACCCAATCTCATAGTTATCGGTCAATTCCGGATCTAGCTCAGGATTGCCTTGAGAAAGCTGCTGGGGATTGGATGCTTCGATGTTGGGATTGAGAAAACGAAGGGAAGGCCGTTGGATACGTCTGTTGTAAGCCAACTTGATCAGGTTACCATTCTTCAGTTTTCTGCTGGCATTTACGCTAGGCACGAGGGTTCCATAAGACGGAATCTCTGCCTTAAAGTCTGTTTTGAAGTCAGCTTGGATGGTAGTATACTCGTAGCGTAGGCCTGGCTTCAAGGTGTAGTTTTTTAATAGCTGAAAGGTGTAAGACAGGTATCCTGCGGTTACGTTTTGATCGTAGCTAAATTCATTGCTCAAGGTGGGATCTGGCAAGGCTACAAAGGCACCTGTAGGACCCTGAGCTAGGAAATAGGAGAAATCAGAATAGGCCTTACGCAGGATGTTTTTGGCTCCATATTCAATAATCTGAGACCCTTTTTCATCCATCGGCGTGACATAATCCACTTGAAGGGTAAATTCTTCATTCTTGCTTGGATTCACGTTTTTCAATCGAGAAAAGATGGATTCTAGATCATTTTCTTCAAAAAGCGTATTCGTAAAGGAATTTTCACGATTGTTTTTGGAATACAGGGTCAAGAAGCTCAATTCCTTTCCTTTCTTTTCAAAAGTCTTGGTGTAGTTCAAACTCACATCCACCGAATTGGAGTTGTCCAAGGTGTTCGTTTCTCGATTTTGTTGCGCTCGTATTACGTTATTTAAAGAATTCTGTGTGAGGAAATTGTATTGCCAGTTTTCAGAATTTCGGATACCAAAATTGACGGCACCTGTAATGAAGTTATAGGCATCGACTTCGTAATCCACTCCAAAATTGTATCGGCCAAAAATTTCACTTCTTTCGGTGTCCGCAGACTGTTTGGAAGTTGACACACTTCCATTGGCAAGATTGGTCACTTGTTTGTTTTCAAAACTTCCGAGGATATTATATCCCGAGCGACCAAATCCACCCAAGGAAAAGCCCATTTTCCCCTTCCGAGCAGATCCTTGAAGACCCAAGTTGGATCCTCTCCAACCTGCCGCAGAATTGATATTGAGCGTCATGCCTTGCAAGTTATTTTTCTTGGTTACGATGTTGATTACCCCAGAAGTACCTTCTGCATCAAATCGAGCTGAGGGGGAGGTGATCACTTCCACGGCTTTGATTTCATCAGCAGGAATCTGTCTCAAGGCATCCGCAATAGAGGATGCGGCAATGGCAGAAGGGCGATTATCGATCAAAACGAGAATATTGGAGCTCCCTCGCATGGATACATTGCCATTCAAATCTACGGAAAGCATGGGTACGCGGCGGAGGACATCCGTGGCATCCCCACCGGCGGTAGTGCGGTCATTTTCTGCCTTATAAATGGTACGATCGACCCGTTCCTCAATCAGTTCTCGCTGACCTTGAACTGTCACCTCTTCTAAGGCAAGCCCCTCGTCCGTCATGGCGATTTCCCCGAGATTGATATCTACTTCTAGGGAATTCACATTTACCGTACGCTTTACGGTCTCAAAGCCTAGAAAAGATACTTGCAATTCATAGGTACCAAGATCAAAACCGGTAATGTAAAATACGCCATTACCATCTGCTACTGCTCCGGCAACAGACAATTCTGATCCTGTCTTATAGAGCGCAGCCGTAGCGTATCCTATCGCTTCTCCTGTCTTCAAATCCTTGGCTATACCAATGATTCTTGCGGGAGAGGGACTGTTGTTGGTTTGCTGAGCGAAGGCGAAATGAGTAATGAAAAAAAGTAAAAAAGATACTGTAAAAGTTACTGTTTTCATGGTTTAGTTTTCAAATGAGAATTTTGTCTCTACTTATATACCTCGAAGATGGGGGGATTGTTTAAGCTTATTCCATGGAGTAGACCAGATCAAGGCATTCCTCGACCAATCCCCAAAAAAATAAGATCAAGGATTTTTAGAAAGAACAAGGGACATTCATTTGGAAAAATCTCCTATTCATAGGATAGAATGAGTATTTGGTAGATTAATTAAAAATAGTAGCCAAAAAATAACTTAGCTTCACTCCACAAAGGATCGTCATGAATAAGCCCACCCCCAAAAGAAAACTTTCCATATTAGTCCATTTTTTGGGATGGGTGATGCTTTGTGTGGTCCTATTGATCCTTTCTCCTCTTTCCATGCGCATGGGAGAAATCGACCTTCCCCAACAATTTTGGTGGAAGCAGATCTTTTTGATTTCTCTCCTGATTACCATCTTTTACACCAATTCCGAGGCTATTGTCCCAAGGTTTTTGCTTAAGGGGAAAAATTACCAATACCTGCTAGTCATCTTAGGCGGAGCTTTTATTTATTATGGACTGATCGTTTATTTCGATGATTTTTCCCAGTATGCCCAAAAAATGCACGAACTTTTTAATCCTGAGAAGCCATTTATCGCTAAAAAACGATGGATTCCGGGGGATGTTTTTCAAATGCTACTTTACGGTATTTCCATTGGATTGAGTACTTCTGTGGCCCTAGTAGGTAAATGGCAAAAGGATGAAGCCTTTCGAGCTGAATTAGAAAGGCAACGGATCGATACTGAGCTCTCTTATCTCAAAGCGCAAATCAATCCCCACTTCTTTTTCAATACCTTAAATAATATTTATGCCTTAACTAATCTGGACAAATCCAAAGCACAGGAAGCCCTGCTCACTCTTTCTAGAATGATGCGCTATGTGCTCTATGAAAATCAAAAAAATGAAACCGTATTAAGCAAAGAAGTCAAATTCATGGAGGATTACATCGAGTTGATGAAAATGAGACTTTCTCCTCATGTACGCTTGCATGTCGCCTTGGAAGAGCCCAAAGACGATTTAGTAATTGCTCCCATGCTGTTTCTACCTTTCTTAGAAAATTGTTTCAAGCATGGAGTGAGTGCCCAAAAGGACTGTGATATCCTTATCCGCATGGAACTGATGGGCAATACTGTTTTTTTTGAAACTAAAAATCATATTTTTCCATTACCAACTGAAAGTCCTGAAGCCAAAGAAAATGGTATTGGTTTGGTAAATACCAAGAGAAGACTTAGTTTGCTTTATCCAGAAAAACACCGGTTAAAAGCAGGTAAAAATGAAAATGGAGAGGAATATATGGTCAATTTGACGATTAATTTGGCATGAAAATCTCATGTGTTGCCGTAGATGATGAACCCTTAGCCCTAGGTCTTTTGGGCAAATTTATAGAGCAAACCCCATTTTTAGACTTACAAGCAAAATTTTCAAGTGCCATTGAAGCCCTAGCCTATGTCAATCAACACGAGATTCAATTGGTGTTCCTTGATATTCAAATGCCCGATCTTTCCGGAATGGAATTGGCAAGGATTCTTGATGGCAAGAAAAATACCAGCCCTCCAAGAATTATTTTTTGTACTGCCTACCATCAATTTGCTATAGAAGGCTACAAAGTAGATGCTTTGGATTACCTATTGAAGCCCTACAGCTATGAGGATTTTCTTAGCGCTGCCACCAAGGCCTACCACTTTTTTGGTGCCAAGGAAAATACCACAACTTCCAGATCCGAGGCATCAAGACCAAACGCAGAGTATATCTTCTTAAAAGTGGAATACCAGCTTGTCAAGGTGGTACTCCAAGACATTACCCATGTAGAGGCCTACAAGGACTATGTAAAGGTCCATATCACTTCAAAAAAGCATCCCTTACTCACCCTTACCAGCATGAAAAATATGGAAGAATTGCTTCCATCCGATCAATTCATGCGCGTACATCGCTCCTATATCGTGGCCTTAAACAAAATAGATTCGGTCTCAAAAAACACCATACAGATTGGGGATCAACATATTGCAGTGGGCGATCTCTACAAAGAACAATTTGCGGACTTTCTCAGTCGCTGGATGAAGTAATTGGCAAGGGTCTCTAAAGAGTTGAGGTAAAAGAATTCAATACAAATCCTCCATTTTTCCAAGGCCTTCACGAAGGCATTTTACCTCATCTCCCGTACAATCCACTACCGTAGAGGGTACATAAGACCCTTGTCCTCCATCTATGACCAAGTCTACGAGATGTTGGTATTTTTCAAAAATCAATTCCGGATTGGTGCTGTATTCCAAGGGTAGTCCTTCGTTTATTAGAGAAGTAGAAAGGATGGGATGCCCCAATTCTTCTACTATGGCACGTGGTATTTTATGGTCTGGGACCCGAATACCTACGGTTCTCTTGCCGCTATGCAGCATTTTTGGAACTTGGGAACTTGCCTCCAAAATAAAGGTAAAGGGTCCAGGAAGCCCTTTTTTCATCAACTTAAACACGGGCTTTGGAATCACTCGCGTATATAGCGCAAGATGACTTAAATCGGCACAGACGATAGAGAAATTATGCTTTTTCGGATTGATTCCCTTGATCCTACAAATTTTCTCTACTGCTTTTTGCAGGGTAATGTCACAACCAATCCCATACACCGTGTCGGTGGGGTAGATAATGACACCACCTGCCCTCAATACTTCAGCTACCTGCTGTACCCGACGAGGGTCAGGATTTTCTTGGTAAAGCTTCAGGAATTCAGCCATTTTCCGCCACATTTTCCTTGATGAATTGCTCCCAGCGTAAGTCCACCTCCTTCACTACGGGTAGGTCTGCTGGCGCCCATGCAAGTTGAAAAAGCTGCCCTTTCTCTAACCAGGCCACCTGGGAATGCTCCTGTGGCAGCACCTTACCCGACTTCCAGCTAGCTAGAAAAGGTAGTAAGAGGATGTTTTTTGAAGGGTAGCAGTATTTTACCGGGGTCAAAGGCAGGAGAAGTTCAATACCGATTGCCAACTCTTCTTGAATCTCGCGGACCAAACATGCCTGTGGGTCTTCTCTAGGTTCCACCTTACCCCCTGGGAATTCCCACATACCCGGCAACTCCATGCCCTGAGATCTTTGGGCAGCAAATAATTTCCCTTGATGAAAAAGCACCATGCAGGTGACAGGAAGGTAAAGCATAAGTTAAGTTAAATAATTCTTGACACTCTACCAAGGTCAAAGGATGCTCCTCCTTACTCTCCTCTGACAAAGAGGGGATCTACACGGCCTCGCCAATCATGGATATGCCTGTGCCAGTACGGGAATAGGAATTTGTAAAAGTATATTTCCTATTTTTGTTGGCTATGGAATTAAAAAAAGGTAAAAAATTTCTCTTAGTTCTTCTGGTGGCTGGTTCGGTCTTGGTCATCTCCATGACTTTCTACTTTTACCAAGTTTTTTTTAGTGCCAATGCCTTAATCGATCAAGAGGAACCCTACCTTCTAAAAATTCCTTCGGGTTCAGACTACCCTGCTGTAGTAAATTCTCTATACGAAGAAAAGGTGATCAACGATGCCCTTAGTTTTGGATTTGTAGCCAAAGTTTTGGGATACCAAGAAGCGGTGAAGCCTGGTTTATATAGGGTTGATCCCAAAATGAATAATTTGGATCTGGTTAGAATGCTAAGATCCGGAAACCAGGTCCCTGTCAAAGTGACTTTCAATACCATACGAACCAAAGAGGATTTGGCTGAAAAAATAACTTCCCGATTGGAAGTTCCCAAAGAACAGGTTTTAGCCCTACTTCAAGATTCAGTTTACATCAGAAAGTTTGGCTTTGAGGAAGAAACTATCCTGAGCATGTTTATCCCCAATACCTACGAGCTGTGGTGGAACACCAGTGCGGAAGGCTTAATAGATCGGATGCATACCGAGTACCAAAACTTCTGGACAGAAGAGCGAAAGCAAAAAGCAGAGGCCTTGGGACTCCAACAGCAGGAGGTAAGCACCCTAGCCTCTATCGTGCAGGCAGAAAGTCAAAAAGCAGACGAGCGGCCAAGAATTGCAGGGGTATACCTCAATCGCCTTCGTATGGGCATGGCCTTGCAAGCAGACCCTACCTTGGTATTTGCAGTAGGGGACTTTACCCTGAAAAGGGTACTCAATATTCACAAGGAAATTGATAGCCCTTACAATACCTACAAATATACGGGGTTACCTCCTGGTCCCATCAATCTCCCAGATGTCAATTCCTTGGATGCCGTATTAAATGCAGAAAAACACGAATACTTATATTTCTGCGCCAAAGAGGATTTTTCGGGCTACCATTCCTTCGCTGAGAGTTATGCGGAGCATTTGCAAAATGCCAACCGCTACCAGCGGGCTCTGAACGCCGCTAACATTTACTGACATGTTTACATCCAAAACCCAAATCCGTGTGCGTTATGCAGAAACCGACCAAATGGGGTACGTGTATTACGGGAATTACGCCATGTACTTTGAGGTTGCCCGTGTAGAAGCCATGAGATCCGTAGGATTTTCTTACCGAGAAATGGAGGAAAGTGGCATACTTATGCCAGTTTTAGAAAATCACATCACTTACCTCAAGCCAGGGAAATACGATGATTTGCTCAGCATCCATACGGTCATTCCTGCACTTCCCGGTGTAAAAATTAGATTTGAATACCAGGTGAGTAACGAGTCGGGTGAACAAATTGCCCGAGGCTGGACCAGCTTGGCTTTTCTGAAAAAAGAAAGTCAGCAGCCTACGCGACCCCCTAAAAATTTACTGGAAGTGTTGGCACCCTTTTTCAACTAAACCTTCTTTCGGAGATGAAGGAAAAAATTTCAAAGTGGAGAATTAGGCTACAGCTCAAAGCCAGGCTGTTGAAAAAAATTCACTTTGGAACCCGAAGCAAAAATCTTTACGATGTGCTTCGCATTTTTATCCAACAGCTCAAAAAAGACGACATCACCGAGCGGGCAGGATCCATGGCCTTTAGCTACACCATCGCTTTATTTCCTTTGCTCCTTTTTTTGCTTAATCTGGTTCCTTACCTGCAACTGTTTTTCCCCATGGTGACTACCGAAAACATCCTAGGATTTGTAGAAGGGATTATGCCTGAAGAAGTCTTTGCTAGCATTTCCTCTACCCTACTGGATATTGTGTCAAAACCACGACAAAGCCTACTTTCCTTGGGTTTTTTCTTTGCACTGTATGCCTCTACCCAGGGAGTTGTCTCCATGATGAATTCCTTCAATGCAGTGTATAAAACCAAGGAAAATCGGGGATGGTTGGCCAGTCGAACCATTGCCGTATTTATTGTCCTAGCGCTGGTATTTACCATCATTGCAGCCAGTACCGTCATGATCATTGGAGAGTATTGGCTCAATGACCTACAGGAAAAATTTCTTCTATCTAGTGGAATTTTGATTTCTCTATTTAACGCGCTGAAATTCCTGGTGCTCTTGTCTGTTTTCTACATGACTTCCGCATTGATATTTCGCTTGGCACCGGCCATCCACGACAAATGGAACTTCTTTTCAACAGGAGCTCAGCTTGCAGGCTTCCTGATCACGCTTTCCTTTTATTCCTTTATTTTTTACTTAGAAAATTTTGCCAGCTACAATAAGCTCTACGGATCCATAGGTACGGTGATCGCCTTGATGCTGTGGTTATACCTCACTTCCGTCATTGTTTTGGTCTGCTTTGAAGTCAATGTAAGTTTTGATTTGGCGGAGGAAAAGCAGAGAGAACGAGAGCAGCGAAAAGCTTTTTTTGGACGTAAAGCGAATCAAAAAACTTGAATCGAATTAAATCCTCATCTCTATACTTCAAATTTTTAGGGATAGGAATGGGAGTTGAAATTTTTATCGATAAAAAGAGAGGAATACAAATAAAAAGAGGAAAAGGGTTTGGCTAAAAAAGTTAAAGCAACTACTTTTGTCCTCTCAATTCAGCATCGACAATTTACCCAGAGGAGTGGCAGAGTGGTCGATCGCGGCGGTCTTGAAAACCGTTGTACCGAGAGGTACCGGGGGTTCGAATCCCTCCTCCTCTGCACATTCAACCCTTCCATCGCTTGGAAGGGTTTTTTTATAAGGAAGAAGCCACAAATTTTCTTTTAATGATTTACTCCCCATTTCTAAAGGCTTAGCCCCAGTATTATTTTTTGAATAGGCAACTGATAAAAATAAACAAACCCTTCCATAAGAATTCATTTTGGGGGTTGTAGCTTATGCAAATAATTGGTTTAGTTTGGAAAATTTAAAATAAATAATCAGATTAGCTTTTATTGTAAGAACAAAAAAATCTATTACATATAAAAAGTTACATATTGTGTTGTTTTTATTCCTTATTGCAACTCACACCTGTACTTACCTAAAGATGTTTACATAAAATATTACCTTTTGATTTAAGAACACTCCAGATAAAAATTAAATCTCATGAACCCCTATCAACTAACAGCAGGTCATCTTTTACACGATAGATATTCCATCCTAAAAACGCTTGGCCAAGGAGGATTTGGAATTACTTACCTCGCGCTTGACAATAAATTACACCAAGAGGTTTGTATCAAAGAATTGTTTATCTCAGGTAGCAGTACCCGGGGCACTAACATGACCGTACAATCTCAAGGGGGTTCTGATTTTTCATTTTCAGAATTTGTAGATCGTTTTATCCAGGAAGCGAGGCAGCTGGCAAAATTTCAACATCCTAACATCGTGAGGGTGATGGATATTTTTGAGGAAAATGACACTGCCTATTCTGTTATGGAATTTGTCAAGGGCGAGACCTTGAAAGAAAAAATTCAACGAGAAGGAGCTCTTGAGGAAAAAGATTCTAAGGCACTGATCAATCAACTATTGGACGCTGTGAGCATGGTGCATGACAAAGGTATGCTCCATAGAGATATCAAGCCTGATAATATATTAATTACCCCAGAAGGCCGAGTAGTATTAATTGATTTTGGATCGGCTAGAGAATTTGCTGAAGGTAAGACAAGCAACCAAACGGCCATGGTCACCCCTGGCTATGCTCCCCCTGAGCAATATTCTGAAAGAGCCAAAAGAGGGCCATTTACAGATATTTATGCCTTAGGTGCCACCCTATATTTCTTAATGACAGGTGAAAAACCCATTGCTTCTACAGATCGAAGCTTTGAAGAGCTTACTCCCCCGCAGCAGCTCAATCCCAAGGTAAGCAATCAGCTATCAAGTACCATTTTAAAAGCCATGGAGCTTAGACCAGATCAGCGGTACCAAAAAGTAGCTGAGGTCAAAGAAGCTATCAATTCAGCATCCGGCATGGAAGCTCCAAAAGTTTCTAAAGCCAAAGCTTCTCCTAAAGCAAAAGTTGATCCGGAAAAAACAGCGATAGCATCCGAAAGTCCTACTACCGTCATCCAAGAAAAGCCAAGCAATCCAACCGTAATTCAAGAAAAAACTCCTACAAGCCCACCTCCCCCTACAACTCCTCCTCCCTATAACCCCTACCTATATAAACCAAAAAGTAACAATACTTGGATTATAGTAGTCGTTATTGTGGGCTTTATTTTTGTTGTAGGCGCAATCACCACGGCTGTGGTTTTATTTTCTAGCGCTTATGACGACAGCTCCTATACCTACCCTGATTATTCGGATTCCAATGATGCCACGGAGGAATGCTTAGACTGCTACGAAGAAACTGACCCTTACATGGCTGAATTTGATTGTGGAGATGGGACTACTATTAACAGTGATTATGTCAATGATGGAGAATGCGATTGCTATTCCTGTGAAGATGAAGCTGAATTGTGGAGATGCGGCAGTGGAGAAACAATCCCAGTTTCCTACCTCTATGACGAAGACTGCGATTGTTCCGACTGTTCAGACGAATGATGGTTGGAGCCCACCTTTGTCTAGATAGGTTGCCATGGTATTTACTTTAGAATAATTTGGAAAGGGATTAGAAGCCAGGATATTTTCTAGTCTTAAATAAAATATTCGAAAAAAAACGTTTCCGGTTTTTGGGAACGTTTTTTTTATGATTAAAAATGAAAGCCCCCTTAACTAAAAAAGGATTATAGGCTGGAGTTCTCCTTAGTCTAATCTCCTTTTCCACCTTAGCCTTTGACGAAGCAAAGTGCCAAGGTCCTCCTGGAAGTTAAACCAATAAGTTGAATATGATATTGGTTTATTTTGGTATAATAGAATCATATCTTCGGCTTCTACGATATGAATTAATAGCATTAATAGTATCTTGTCTGGCTATTTCTTCATAAGCAGTCGCAATTGAATCTTGTCTGGCTATTTCTTCAAGAGTAGCCTCAATCGCAGCCGCAGTCGCAATTGAATCTTGCTTAGCTTGTTCTTCATAGGGGGTACTTTCTCCTCCTTCTCTTTTCATTATAAAGAAAAAAATAAGGAAAAAAAGAACTATACCCGCCCCAATTAGAAAAGTTTTATTTGATTTGCTTTTTTGGGTTTCTTTCTTTTCTGGAATTGATTTTTCGGTAACAGCCTTGCTTGTTAGCTGAGGCTCTTCAATAGAAATTCTTTCTTTACCCTCCCCAGTACTTTTCACATCGATTTGTGTGGAATCCGAATCTACTATTCTTGAGCTGGATGGCGATTCCAGGTCTTGTTTTAGCTCTGTGGAACTGCTGTATCGATTCAAAGCCTCTTTTTCCGTGGCCCGCTGAATGATCCTATCCCAAGATGTATTGGTTTCGGCCAAGCGCTCCGTTACAATCTTGGTTTGCAACTGAAAATTGGATAGGGTCTTGGTATCGTAAGGCTTCTTGCCGGTTACCATCTGCCAAAGCACCACGCCCAAGGAGTAAATGTCGGATTGTGCCGTGACACTCTTGGTCTCCGTGATCTGCTCCGGACTCATGTACATGGGTGTACCCATTTGCATACCTGTACCCGTTTGGGTATACTCGGCAGCATTTGCATCCGTGTTTTTGGCAATCCCAAAATCCATCAACTTCACCTTTCCCTTTTTGTCAATCATAAAGTTGGAAGGCTTGATGTCTCTGTGAACCATCTTCTGCTCATGCACATAACCCACCGCATCCAGCATCTGAGAAAAGATTTCCCTCACCTCATTATCCGGAAGGGCTCCCTTGCGATCCAAGTATTCTTTGAGGGTCTCTCCTTTCACGTATTCCATCACAAAGGCAACCGTATCCCCTTCGTCAATCAAATCGGACACCCGAATCACGTGGGGATGGGACATGCGAAACATGCTCCTTGCTTCAGCTAAAAAACGCTTTTTGATGTTTTCGTTGGACACAAATTCCTTCTTAAGCATTTTCACCGCTACCTCCGTATGGAATTTGTGATCTTCTGCCAGGTGCACTATCGCCATGCCTCCCTCGCCTAGTATGGATTTTAAAGTGTAGTTCATGTTAAAAATATCTTAGTTCTTCAAACTTCTATTGATAATAAGGAGCTTTATTGTTTAAATTAAATTCTTACACTTTATTTTTTTCTTAAACATCGAACGGACATTCCAAAGGCCTTATTTTCAGAAAATATTGAAAGATCAAAAAAATCATCTACTTCAAAATACCAAGCAGTATTTTCATATCCAAGCTCATCGCTTTGATCTGAACACCACCACGCACCTATTAATATATTATCCTCAAACTCTCCATTTAATTTTCTATACCCACCAAAAAAAATATTAAATCTAGTTCTATCTAGAACGGGTCCTACCACCTCAGGACCATAACCGGGGATAGAATCCCTCCATGTTTTATTTACAATTGTATCAGTTGCAGTTTTATAATTATCATAACACCAATCAATTAGGAGGTTCCAATCATCTGAAGAGGGAATTACCCAACCTTCTGGAGCCAATCCCCTTGGATCATTTACAGCATACCAATTGTATAATTTTCCATACTTCTCACCATAAGCCGGGTCATTTTTAAAATAACTCCATGCAGGCCTACCTTCTTCAGCCGCCATCCTCCATTCCTCATCAGTTTTTGCTTCAGGAATAGGATCTCCATTTTTGAATGTTGCTACACTTAAATTAGATGTCATCCATTCCTGAGTGCCTATTGTTACTGTTTCAACTGATGAAAAATCATCACCATCACCTAAACTTAAAAAAATGGCAAGAACTAAAAGTGGTATAATTGCCAGAAGAAAATACCATTTCTTACTGGTTTTGGTCGACTCAATTTTTTCTTCTTCCCTTTTTAATTCTTCTGGATTTGTGCTAATTGACTTTTTTTCGCTCGATAAAGGAACTTTTTCTACACTAACAATTTGTTCAATTAAAGTTTTTTCCTCCTTACTAGAATGAGCCGTTAATTTATTTTCAGTATTCTTTTTCTTCTTCAAAGAAATTAGATTTTCGGAAAAATCTAAACTGTTTTGAAGTCTTTTACTCGTATCCTTAACGGTTGCCATTTGAATTGGCCCATCCCATTGCGTATTAGTTAGTTCTAAAGGTTCTTGTACGATCTTTAATTGCAACTGAAAATTGGACAGGGTCTTGGTATCGTAAGGCTTCTTACCGGTTACCATCTGCCAAAGCACCACGCCCAAAGAATAAATATCCGATTGAGCCGTGACACTCTTGGTCTCCGTGATCTGCTCCGGACTCATGTACATGGGCGTACCCATCTGCATACCTGTACCCGTTTGAGTGTATTCTGCAGCTGTTGAGTCTAACGTTTTAGCAATACCAAAATCCATCAACTTTACCTTTCCCTTTTTGTCAATCATAAAGTTGGAAGGCTTGATGTCTCGATGAACCAGCTGCTGCTTATGTACATAGCCCACCGCATCCAGCATCTGAGAAAAGATTTCCCTCACCTCATTATCCGGAAGGGCTCCCTTGCGATCCAAATATTCTTTGAGGGTCTCCCCTTCCACATACTCCATCACAAAGGCAACCGTATCCCCTTCGTCAATCAAATCGGACACCCGAATCACATGCGGGTGGGACATGCGAAACATGCTCCTTGCCTCAGCTAAAAAACGCTTTTTGATGTTTTCGTTGCTCACAAATTCCTTCTTGAGCATTTTCACCGCTACCTCCGTATGGAATTTGTGATCTTCTGCCAGGTGCACTATTGCCATGCCCCCCTCGCCTAGTATGGATTTAAGGGTGTAATTCATTTTATTTCACTTTGGTAAGTGGTATTTTATTCAAATTGACCCCATAGATCACAGGGATCTGAGAGTTGGCAGTATGATTGGATACCTTGTTTTTGGTATACATAAACAACTCTCCTGCGGTCACGTACTTGTCCTGATTTAGATCAGCAAGGCCCTGCATGCCTCGAATCAGGTAGTAGCTAAAGACTCCTTGTTCTAGACTGCCTAATTCCATGGAATATTGATCTGGTTTGGAAGACATAATTACCGCCAACCTGGAATCGTACAGGTCTTGGGTACTAGAGACGGAAGTTTCGTTGGCAGTGCCTATGCTCCCTGAAAAACAGGCGTCAGCCACTACCAATCGGAATTTGGCCTCCGTATTTTTAAAATAATTTTTCAAATCTGCATGCCTGAGTCCTACAGAATGATTGTAGGGGACAAACTCTCCTACACTTCCATGCCCTGAAAAATAAAAAATGATAAAATCATTCGAATTGGAAGTACTAAATACATTGGAAAGCGCTGCTTGAATATTACTCAAAGTAGCTCTTTCATTGAGCAACAAAACTGCCTTCCCGGATGCTACCTCATTGGGCATAGCCTGGTGTAAGTGATTGTAAAACAATTGAGCGTCTCGATCCGAATAGCTCAAGTCCAATTCCGAACCCTGATAGTCTGAAATGCCAACTACCACGGCAAATACTCTAGGTCGAAGCGTTTTTTGAGAAGAATATCCCTTATTTTCTAATGAATCAGGGGGTATTACCAACATGGAATCTGTCAATCCCAATTCCTCTTCTAGGGCCAAATTGAATTTCCCATTTTCCCAATATCCTTCTATGAGCTCGCCCGTATGCTTTTTAAACGAGCCATAGCCATTGAATTGGTTTCTTGCGAAACTTCCCGTGTAGCTGTCTCCATTTTTGAAAGTAAACTTCCCATAGGACTTGGCGTCTTCCACATAAAATCCTTCGTAAAGTTCCCCATTGGAATAGCGATAAGTCGCCAAACCGTCCCTATTCCCCTCCTTAAAAGTTCCTTCGTAAATATCCCCGTTAGGATACAAATAAGTGCCCTTTAGTTTTTGCCCTTGCTGAAAAAATCCTTGAAACTTACTCCCATCAGGGTATATTTTCTCTCCAGTTCCATTTTCACAATCTCCCTTGATGCATTGGGCAATGGAAATAGACGCTATCCAAATTAGGGTGCAGGTAAGTAGAAGTTTTTTCATCATTACTTGATAATGTAGACACACAGTATAATCCACAGATTACATTAGTAGAGGTAAGAAATAATCCTTTTCCTTTAAAATCTAAGGCATATTATCCGATCCTGGGGGCTTTTTAGGATTTTTTCCAGCATCTTCCTTTTCAGGTTTTTCCTCCGTTTTATTCGGTGCGGATCCTTCTTCCTGATTTACTTCTTCTTGGGCATCTTGCGACTCAGAATTCTCCTCTTTATCTCCTTGGGTTTTGGAATCTTCCGGCTCTTTATCTCCAGCAGGATTTTCTCTTTCCTGTTTAGGTTTTGACTTTCCATCACCTTCCAACGCCCTCTTAATAGGATCCTTCAGGAGAAAAAATCCTACCACCAAAACCAAAATGGCTAAAGAAATAAGGGCTATTTTTTTTATGTTGCCTGGTATATTTTCCTTTTCACTCTCAGGATGAGGATATGGAAAGGATCGGGATTCGGCGAAGTCATGCACAGGAATAGCCTCCACGACTTGTGGTTCAGAATCAATCGCGGCCAACAAGGAAGCCTCTTTGATTTTAAAAGCAATCGCTGTAAAATTATCCTTGGACTGTTTTTCGCATTTTAGTTTTAGTTGATCTAAGACTTGCGCACAGGACGACCCTGAGGAAAACAATTGTTCCAGCTCATCATCTTTCCAACTTTCTAGAACGCCATCTGAACAAAGAAGAAAATAGTCATTGGCTTGTATATCCTTCAATAATTTGGAATCGGCCTTCATGGGTTTGCTGGTGCCCTGAACTGCACGAGTAATCATATTCGACTTTGGATGATTGATTGCTTCTTCGGGGGTTATGATTCCCAGATCCAAGGCATCATTTACCCAGCTATGGTCCTTGGTCACAAAATGGATCTTACCGGCTCTAAATTGATAGATCCTGCTGTCTCCTACCCAAGCCACATACACCCCATCCTCTCGGATATGGGCTAGGGTCAAGGTAGTTGCCATTCCTGAGGATTGTGGATTTTCCCCAATATAGGCTGCCATCTTTGATTCAGCGATGGGAAGGGCTTTTTCAATGGAACTATTCTTGTCCTCCTTAAACGTGTTCAAGATGGACCGGCATACGATATCAGATGCAATCTCACCCTTCTCTGATCCACCTACTCCATCGCATACCACATAGGTAACGTTGGGTAGATAGCCACATTTATCTTCATTGTTAGCTCTTTGACCTACTTCAGAAATAAATTCTTGTTCTAATATTTTTATCATAGGTTATGCTTTTAAATGAATCCTAAACCTGATTCATCTATACCAAAATCACCCATGCCGTAGTCGGTTTCACTGTAGCTTTGGGGAGTTTCCATGGCCTCAAAATCAATAGTTTCTAATTCCGAAGAATAGGGATTGTCCACTGGACTATCATAAAATGACTCCCAATCAATGGCATCATAATTTTCCGACGTAGCTTCAGTTGATTCTTCTACAAAATAGGATTCATCGGCAATGTAGGAAGTCTCCATACTCTGCTCTGTAGTTTGATAGGGATCATAGATTTGATCTCCCTCGGGAATAATTAAATTATGACCTGCATAAATCAAATCAGGGTTAGAAATCTGAGGATTTAGCTCCATCAAATGTTCTATACTGGTATTGTTGGCAGCCGCAATTTCTGACAAGGTATCCCCTGGCTGAATTTGATATAAATAGGAATCCATCATGCTCACCCCAAGGGCATCGCAATAGCCACATTCTACATAATCGCTATTATCTGCCAATAGAATATCTTCTATGAAGGTTGGATCTATAGAATTTCCAAATTCGGTGTAGGTAATTGTCACCCCATCTACGGATTGAAATTCCAAGGTTTGGCTATCGATTTCTCCATCACCCTCAAAATCTAAAAAGGAAACCGAATACACATTGCCTTCTTGATCCATTCCCGAAATTTCCAATGAAGAAAATCCTTCTAGATCAGATTCTTCTACAGGGCTATCCAGATCGACTTCTTCTGACTCCGTTGAGGCTACTGAAGCAGCTGTAGGTATATTTTCAGACGTTGAAGGAGTTTCATCCGCAAAGAAAGGTTGAGCAATCACTTCCTTAATTTCATCTGAAAAAGTAGCTCCAAGGGCCACTCCTGCTATTCCGCTTACTGCAGCAGCAGCACCTGCAGCAGCTACTACCGGTACTACCGAACTTTTTGCTTTTGACTGAGCCATAAACTGCTCCGTAGTTTTAGATTCGCTTTGCTTGGCTGAAGAATTTCCTCCTCCATTCTCCGGTTTCGCTTCGTTTTTTTCTTCAGATTTTGAATTATCAACCGGAGTTCCAGAACTCATCACGATAGTTTTGTCTGCTTTCTCAGGTTCACCTGAATTTGAAATTTGAGTTTTATCTTCCATGATCAATTTATTTTTAATGTGATTTTACTAAGACCAACAATTACAAAATCATCCTTCTTAAAAGGGTATTTTTGAGAAGGCTTTAATCTTAACTTATTTTTATTGAACGTACCGTTTAAACTCCCCTTATCTTCTAAGGTAACGAAAAGTTTGTTGTCAGTTTCTTCCAATACCAATTCCAAATGATTTCTACTCACGTGCTCATCCTCTAGTTGAAAATCTGCACCTGAACTTTCAGTCTTTCTACCCAAGGTATTTTTTCCCATTTTTAAAGGGAATTGCTGGATTTTGTCTTTGGATTGAACAACCAAAAATGGCCCAAATCTAATGATGTTTTTAACTCCGCATTTTGGGCAATTCACAGCGACCTGAACTTTCTTGATAATTGCCTCATCAATTTTGTATGGAGCTTGGCAATTTCCGCATTTAAAATATTTCATTTCATCTAAATTTAGTTTTACACTTAAAACAATCTCGTATAGTAATCCAAGGTTTTTTTTGAAAAGATTCCTTACATCTTGGGCAGGCATATACCTCTAAAAAGGCATCTTCAAAGGTCAAATCCCCTCTAATTTTATTGGATTCTTTTTGGCCAAGGTATCTACCCAAAATACCACCCCCACTCATCAATAAAATACCAGCGATTCCTCCTGTAAAAGCTGATGCTGCTAAACCCAAAACTGCCCCACCAATACCATACCCCGTAGCCTTTGTGGTTGCCTGATTCAATCTGTTATTGTATTCTTTCCAGACAGCCTCCAAGTCCTTAAATTGCTTTAACTCTTCACTTGTGGCCTCAGCCCCAGGAGCTGGGAGTACTTGTGCTTTTTGTAAAGCAGGCTCTTGCCTTTTTTCAAGAACTACTAGTTCAGGAAAATATTTTTTAAGATCCAAGACCAGGTTAGTCCCTATTCTAATTTGTGCTGAAGAGGAGAATTGATAGCGCTTATTGGCTTGCAATTTCTCTCCATCTACAAAGGTGCCATTGGTAGAATTTAAGTCTTCAATTTCAAAAATAACAGGAGTGAGTAACCTTATTTTGAGATGTTGTTTGGATACTATCGAATGTTCTAGTTGAAAATCACAGGTGGAAGCCCTACCCAGAGTTTTATACTCATTCACATCATGCTTGGCAAGGTCCTCTAGCTTTGCATGATTCCTGTCAAAAATTATAGTCTTTCCTCCAGCATTAAGTTGTACTGAAGAATTATTCAGTAAAATAGTTTGATCATCTTTTGATGGTGAATTAGGGTCATTTTCAAATTCTAAATTCTTGAATCTAATCTTTTGAAAATCCAATTCATAATCTTTTGAAAGCGTAATTTTATTGTGAAAGGTAATAGGCACTTTCATGTTAGGTTTTATCTGCCTACCATCAATAAATGTCCCATTTACACTTCCTAAGTCTTGAATAAATAATTTATTCCCTTCTTTAATTAATAAGGCATGCTTTCTAGAAACGCGATTTAATGGATCATATACGATATAATCACATTCTTCTAAACGACCAATTGAAATGGTTTGATTCATTATTGAATTAATCTTTGCTTCTTTTTATAATAAACTCTAATATCCATTAGAGTGAAATTTTAATTTAGAAATTAAATTTTTCTTGTTTTAGAAAGGTCGGAATTTATTTAAAAATATATGCTTTTCAAAAAAAAAAAAATTAAAACCCTTTTTCATTCACATTTCATGTATGAAGATATTAAATCAGGACACCCGGGTTTCAGAATATAAATCGTATGCAGCGACCATCACCAAGGACACAGGAGAATATCCATATTTTTCTATCTCATCTATCTCTTCTCGCGTACTCAGGTACCGAGGGCTATACTCCTGTTCTAATTCATCCCAAAGAATTAGCAAATAAGCATAAGGAATCCTACTGGCACGACCTTTTTCCAGCCATTCCATAAATACCGATTCTTCCAAGGGTTGGGGATATGCTTTGCTCTCAAACATGTTATCTGACTTGGTTTACTTCAAACCTTGTTTAACCTGTGGAATAACTTCCTCTCCCACCAGGGCGATGGATTCACTGAGTTGCTGGTGGCTAAGGCCTGCATTGTCCATTTGAAAAGTAAATCGCTGAATTCCTCCCAAGGAATGGCTATGTCGAATGATTTTCTCTGCCACTTCCTCAGGACTACCCACCAGGTAGGCTCCTCTAGGGGCATTTTGGGCTTCAAAGTGGCCACGAGTCACTGGAGGCCAGCCCCGCTCTCTGCCAATGCGGGTAAAGGTTTCTGCATAGCCTGGATAATAACTTTCCACCGCCTCCTCACGGGTCCTAGCCACATACCCCAAAGAATGTAGTCCCACTTTCAAGTCCTCCTGTGCATAACCGGCCTTGTCTCCTGCCTCTCGGTACAAATCCACTAGGGGACGAAAGCGATGGGTTTCTCCTCCAATCACCGCTACCATCAAGGGTAGTCCTAAGGAGCCTGCGCGTACAAATGAGGCTGGAGTCCCTCCCACTCCCAACCAAACGGGTAATTTCTGCTGCAAAGGCCTAGGGTAAATCGCTTGCTCTTGCAATGGAGCGCGAAATCTTCCCCTCCAAGTCACCACTTCTTGCTCGCGAATCTGCAAAAGCAGGTCCAACTTTTCTGCAAAAAGAGCATCGTAATCTTGAAAACTGAATCCAAAAAGGGGGAAAGCTTCCGAAAATGATCCTCTGCCTACCACGAGTTCGGCCCTTCCTTGGGAGATCAGGTCTAGGGTAGCAAACTGCTGGAATACCCGAACCGGATCCGCTGCACTGAGTACGGTCACGGCACTGCTTAAACGAATCCGAGAAGTACGAGATGCAGCTGCCGCCAAGATCACCGAGGTGGCGGAATCCAAAAACTCCTTGCGGTGATGCTCCCCGATGGCAAATACATCTAGACCCTTTTCATCGGCTAACTGGATACGGTCCAATAATTCTCTTAAGGCATCCTGAGCTGTCCCGACGGGATTACCTTGAGCATCCGTTACAAAAGCGGCAAAGCTATCGATTCCAATTTCCATGTCATAAACCTAGGTAGTCTTGACTAAATCCCCAAGAGATCGGCTAGCAAAGGTATCTTGTTTGCTTTTCAAGTTGAAAAAAGGGTATTTTTAGCACTATGAATCCCAAAATCTTGATCGATATTGTCACACTTAGGATGCCTTTTGGTAAGTACAAAGGAAAGCTGCTCTGCGATATTCCTGAAGATTACCTGGTATGGATGCAGAAAAAGGGATTCCCCGCTGGACACCTAGGGATGTGCTTGAATACCTTGTATGAAATTCGACTCAATGGATTGGAGGAGTTGATCGTTCAGGTACGGAAAAACCATAGGTCAATTTAATCTTTACCATGAATTGGATTACTTGGCAACGCGTTCCTGCAAATCATCTTTCCTTTAAAGACCTGAATCAAGAGTGTAATGCATTGCTCGGTTACTCCGTTTTTTATATCCTCCTAGCTGTGGGTATTGGAAAGTTGATTCAAGTAGTTCCACTGCCAATCCTAGGTGCTGCAGATTTCATCCAAGACCTGTGGTATGCACTCGTTTTCAAACTGATTTTTTTACAACTTATTCCTTGCATACTCTTCTTTAAAATTTGGAACTACTCCAGCAAGGACCTGCTGCTAGACCTTCGTCCTAATCTATTCTCTTGGATCAAAGGGATTTTGCTCATTCTAGCAGGATTTGGACTCAATGTGCGACATATTCCGGCAATTATGGAACAGGCTACATTAGTTGATTATCCCACCCTTAGGTGGCTTATCGGGATTTTGTTACCCTTGCTAATCGCGGGATTACCCGAGGAACTTTTTTTCCGGGGAATGCTACAAACTCGCTTGGAAAAACGCTGGAATACCCCTCTTGCTATCCTAGTATCAGGACTTTTATTTACCGCTTGGCACCTACCTTCAAGATTTTTTCTTGCTTCCGGAGTAGAGGGTCAAGCAGGTGACTGGTCATCAATACTCCTAGGAACAGGAATACCTGTATTGTTGGTTAGCCTTTTTTTCGGATGGCATTGGGCGCGTTACCGCAATCTTCCGCTCTTGATTTGTACCCACTGGGCGATTGATATCCTACCTTCCCTCAGTTCCTTTTTTGGTATCAAAGTTTAGGGATTTCAATCCACTCATCGTACAAAATTTGGAAAGCTTTTCTGATGACGATATTGAATCCCTCCTCATAGCTAGGGTCACATCCGTTACTAATGACTACAAATCCATATTTTTCATTTGGATTAAAAAATAGAGCACTATACAATCCGTAGGCTGATCCTGTATGACCCACCAAATCTACCCCAGGAATCAATTTTTCAGTATGCCAAAGGGCTAATCCATAGTATTCATCTTCAGAAAAAGGAGTTTGCATTAAAGTGGAGCTTTCTGTTGAAATAATTCGAGAAGTTCCTATTTTCCCGTAATTCATGTGCATGATTAGGTATTTCGCTAGGTCTGGGGCAGAAATTTTCATCCCTCCCGTGGGAGAAAAAATAGGGGTTGAATAACCAGAAATATAGGATTTGAGTTCTTCACTCTTGGAAGAATAGGCCTCTGGGGTGAGTAAGAAAGAGGAGGAATCAGGCAGATACCTGTAAATTTTTGCAAATCTAGAAGAGTCCAATACATCTACATCATACCCTCCATACACCCCAAGCGGCCTAAGGATGTTCTCCTGGATGTAAAGGTCAAATCGCTGCCCAGCATACTTTTCCAATATTGCTCCCGCCAAATTGAAATTTAAATTGCAGTATTGATACCCCGCCCCAGGCGCATAGGCATTGTAGACTTCCTGCCACCGTGCATTTTTATCTGGATGGGCTACATCAAGCGTAAAATACCCCTGGCTATCGTTTAGACTAGAAGTATGAGAAAGCAGCATGCGTAAAGTAATCACGGTATCCGGGAATTTGGGATTTCGAATCGGAAACCCAATCAGCTCACTTACGTCATCGTCCAAGGAAAGAATTTTTTTCTCGACCAACTGCAGCAGTCCTGTAGCCGTAAAAGACTTGGAAATGGAAGCGATACGAAACAAGTCGCTGGTTTGTAAGGGAACTTTTCCTTCCTCTTTCCAGCCTAAAGCTTGGGTATGCACTAGTTTACCCTCCTTGACCACAGCAATGGAAAGACCCATAACGGGATGCTCTTGCATCAATTGACTTAGTCGCTGCGTGGTGGACTCTTGGGCATGTAGGGGTAAAACAAAAAATAGCACGCAGCCAAAAAGGAGGATTTGGATTGTTTTCATAAAATAGACTTAGACTGAGCACTCAATATAGAAAATTAAGCGGTTTCTTTAGCTTTATTAGCTTGTCAAATTAAATTTGATTCGATCTGATTTATTTTATTTCACTATTTATTTATTGTTTATCAATAAATTTTTACTGATGTTTGGAAAAATTTTAAAAATATGAAATCAACACCTACCACTTGGAAAGAAAAGTGGACCCAACAACCCACCTTGATGCTGATCACAGTCATCATCTGGTCCATATTTATAGGACTATGCATTCAAGCGGGAACTTTGCTCTTTACATTTACTTATAGTTTTTTCAATCCTATAGTAGCTCAGGACCTGTATGAAGGATTGAATTTATATGCCTTGCTTCAACAGGAGGTCTGGTTTTATGGCGGAATAGTCACCCTTATCCTTTCCATTGCCATTTTGAAGGCACAGCTGTTCTACACTATGATCCGGATTTTCCTAAAGATTGACTTGATTCATCCCTTTAGTAAGGAAATCGCCAAAATGATTAGCACCCTCAGTTATATTGCCTTTGAAATAGGCTTTTTTCTATTGATTGCAAGAGGCTGTGTCAAATGGCTAAGCAAGCGTTCATTCGAACTGGAAGGAATACAATCCTATCTCTCTGGGGCATTTGAATATTTTTTAATAAGCGCACTGATATTTGCCATTGCGCAAGTCTTTAAGCGAGGCGTTGAAATCCAAGCTGAAAACGAGCTAACTGTCTAAATCATGAGAATTGTAGTCAATCTAGACGTGATGATGGCCAAGCGCAAAATGTCCCTCAACGAGCTATCCGAGAAAGTGGACCTGACCCTATCCAACCTATCCATTCTCAAAACGGGCAAAGCCAAAGCTATCCGATTTAGTACACTGACCGCCCTTTGCAAGGCGCTAGACTGTCAGCCTGGAGACATCTTGGAATTCGTGGAAGAAACAACATAAACCTCTAGATCAAAGTAGAGGCATCTAGGTTTTAAATTATATAAACTAATTGATCTACCTAATTTGTATTTTTCTATCCGATTCAATTACAACATGGTAAAACCCAACCCTCTGATTGACCAATTCCTCCTTGAAGGATGCATGCGCTGCCCAAAGGGAGCCACTCCAGATTGTAAAGTGCATCGTTGGACGGATATTTTGGAGTTTCTCCGCCAACTCCTCCTAGAAACCGAACTCCAGGAGGAACGAAAATGGGGAATGCCTACCTACACGCTTCAAGGCAAGAATGTGGTGATTTTAGGGGTTTTTAAGGAGTCCTGTGTGTTGAGTTTTCTCAAAGGAGGACTTATGGAAGACCCCTACCAGATCCTAGAACGCCCAGGTCCTAATTCCCAGGAAGGACGATTTATTCGTTTTACCCAGCTATCCCAAGCCCAAGAAATCAAAGGTAAAATCAAGGAATACCTCCTCCAGGCCATAGCCGTGGAACGTTCAGGCAAAAAATCCAGTTCCAAACCTACCATTCAAGTCCTACCCGAGGAACTCCTGCAAAAATTCGAAGAACATCCCGGTCTGCAAACTGCATTTCTTGCACTCACTCCCGGCAGACAAAGGGGCTATGTAATTCACTTCTCAGAAGCTAAGCAATCCGCTACACGCCTCAATCGGATAGAAAAGTATGTGCCCAAGATTTTTGCAGGTAAAGGGATGTTGGATTAATATTCCCTTTTTTTATAAAATATACCTACGGCAAGGGCTTTACCTCTATCACAAATCGTCGGTAGCGGGTCATGGGATGCTCCCCACTGTCCCGCACTTCTGCTACGACATGGAGCTGTCCTGAGGAAGTAGGGTGCAGTTGAATCTCCAACTGGTTACCTTCCTGCATCACTAGAGGTTGGGCCTCATAGCTTCCTACTTCCGGATAAATCCAAAAATGGGTATGGAGATCGTCTCCATCCGGATCACTGGTTTTTACTTCAAGGAGAAGTCTATCCCCTGCTGTTGCCGTTCTATGGGTTTCTCCCAGCGCTTCTACGACTGGGGGATGATTGGCCTCGGCAACATCCTTAATGCACCAATCCGCCCTTCCTGCAAAATCTTGTTGAATAGCTTCTATCCACCGAATCTGAGGATAGGTCGCATCCATTTTCTCGGTAAAAGGATTGTAATCCAGGACATCTTTTCCATCTTCCCAACGGTTAGGCTGCTCGGTAGATTGCACCAGCCTACCACCCCAGCCACCCCATTGAGGATGTTGAAGGTTGTCCAGGCCTACATCGATCAAATGAAGGTATGCTGGAGAGTCTCCCTCGGAAATAAAGTCATATTTTCCGAAGGTTCCCCATTGGGAATTGACCAATTTGGTTGGGTCCCCATGGATGTGCTCTTCGTCTCCTGCCTGTACCTGACCATCCCCATAGCTGTAGTACTGACTGAGCAAAGGACCATGCCCGTGGAGAATTTCTTCACGCATAAACTTACCCTCTAACAGAAATTGCTGTGCAGGTGGAACTGCTCGTTTCCATGGATATGCCAAGCACCAAAACTGACTAGAGTTATAGTAAATTTTTAAATCTGGCCACTGTGGGGCGATATACTTGCGGTAGGTAGCATCCTGATCCAAGATGGCATAGAGTATGGCTTTTTGAGTGACTTTATTGTAAATCGACTCCCATTCTGGAGTACCCTTGTATTGATCTTCAATGGACTTCAATGCGCGTGCGATGGTGTTGGTACCACCCCAGACTTGCAGGTATAGGGGTTCCAGGTTGTCGTCTAAAAGCTTTCCTTTGATAAATTCAGAGCCTTCCGTGTCCACAGCCATTTCTCCCTCAAAATCAATGTTTCCCACGCGCACTACAGATTGTAAGTATTCCTTTGTCGGAAAGCCAGCAGCATGCTGAGACAAGTTGGGATAAACTTCTCCATAAGCCTCAAGCAGGGGTTCCATCCAAGTTACCCCAGGCCACCTCAGGGAAGTTTTTGCCCCATACATCTTGCGGGTCATTTCCATTTCTGAAGTGAAAAGGGTGCCTTTTCCATCTCCCTTGTAGTGCCACATGCTGGAGGAATAAATCAATCCCTCGATGCGAAACTCATTGGCATAGAGCAGCAAGCGAATAAAGGAATCTACGTCATCAATTTCCCCATCGGTAGTGATGATGGTGCGGGGCTTGGGTTCACCCTGTCTTGCTCCGGCTAGATTCAACACAGACTGACTTAAAAAAAGCGATAAACTAAGCTGGATAGCGAATAAAAGCGAAGCAGAGCGATACATAGGAAATGGAGGTTTGAGAAGAAAAATTTAATACAATCTTAGCAGTTAACCTAGTTCCAACCCAGGATTTACGGGAAAGGGATTTGCTCCAACTTCCACTACATGCAGGGGTAAGGAAAAAGGCAAAAATTCGCGTAGAATTACCAAAGGAATACTGATTCCTCATTGTAAACTTAAAGAAAGCCTACGTTCTTTGTAGAAGAAAGAATATTCCTACCAACCATGCCCCAAGCCACGCTTATCCAGCAAGTATCTCTCGTCAACGAAGGCAAAATCCAAGTTACTGACGTCCTCATCCAAGGAGAACGCATCCAAAAAATCGGTTCTATCCCTGCCCAAGACCAGTACCAGCTCGTGGATGGCCGCGGCAAGTACTTGCTCCCTGGCGTGATCGACGGACAGGTACATTTTAGGGATCCAGGTTTGACCCATAAAGCTGACCTAACTAGCGAAAGCAAGGCGGCGCTAGCCGGAGGAGTTACTTCTTTCATTGAGATGCCCAATACCCGGCCCAATACCTTGACTCTGGAACTCTGGGCCGATAAATACCAATTGGCCTCCACAAAATCCTTGGCCAACTATGGATTTTTATTAGGAATCACAGCTGAGAATTTGGAAGAGGTGCTAAGTTGGGACACCTCCAAGCACCTGGCCATCACCGACGATGGGCTCTACTTTACAGGAAAAGGCAATATTTTGGCCGATAGGCCAGATATGTTGGAAAAGATTTTTTCCACATACCGAGGATTGATTGCCATCCATTCGGAAAAAGAAGAAATTATCGAAAAGAATGAGGAGCTCTACCGTGAAAAATACGGAGAAAATGTACCCATCGCCTGCCATCCTTTGATCCGTAGTGAACAAGCCTGCTACGAAGCTAGCGAAAGGGCCATTGGCCTTGCCCAAAAGCATGGGGCCAGATTGCACATCCTCCATTTGAGTACTGCCAAGGAAACGGGGCTGTTTCGCAACGACATCCCCCTAAAAGATAAAAACATCACTACCGAGGTTTCCGTTCACCATTTGTGGTTTACCGACCAGGATTATGAGCGCCTGGGCGCCTTGATCAAGTGGAACCCAGCCATCAAAACCCAAAAGGACAAGGATGGCCTACTTGCTGCCCTTTTGGATGACCGCATTGACCTGATTACTACCGACCATGCGCCCCATACCCTAGAAGAAAAGCAAAAGCCCTACTTCCAATCCATGTCCGGAGCTCCTCTGGTGCAGCATTCCCTCAATTGTCTCCTTGAGTTTTACCGCCAAGGGAAAATCAGCTTAGAAAAAATTGTAGAGAAAATGTGTCACAACCCAGCTATCCTCTACCGCATCAAGGATCGGGGGTATATTCGGGAAGGCTATTTTGCTGACCTAAGCTTGGTGGATCTTCACTCCACGTGGACGGTAAGTAAGGAAAATATCCTGTACAAATGCGGCTGGTCTCCTTTGGAAGGCACTACCTTCCACAGCAAGGTACTAATGACCTGGGTGAATGGACATCTGGCCTACGACCAAGGCGTATTTCACGAGGAAGTCAAAGGCAAGGCCCTGGAAGTGCAATCCAACTAAACCCTTATGCCGGGATTTTTTGAAGGAAGGCAACTCGTCATCGCCAGCATGCACCAGAAAGAGCAGGTTCTACAGCCCCTCCTAGAAGCGGGTTTGAAGGTCAAGGTAACTGTAGCCAATGGCCTGAATACTGACCTACTGGGCACATTTTCTGGAGAAGTAGCGAGGACTTCAGATCCATTGACCACGGCGCGCAAAAAATGTGAACTCGCCCTAGAACTTACCGGTTGTGATCTGGCCCTTGCCAGCGAAGGCTCCTTCGGCGCACATCCCTCCGCATTCTTTCTGCCTGCCAATGAGGAGTGGCTGCTCTTGATGGACCGCAAGCACCAACTGGAAATTCACGCCCGCCATCTGAGCTTAGAAACGAACTTTTCAGGACAAGAATTTTCAAATATGGAAGAGTTAGACGCCTTTGCCAGCAAGGTAGGATTCCCAAGTCATGGCCTTATCCTAAGACGAAGCAAGGACCACCTAGAAGGTATCTTGAAGGGTATCAAAGACCCTGAGCAACTCCGAACAGCTGCCCAACGACTTATAGAAACCCAGGGATCTGGATTTGTTGAAACCGACATGCGAGCCCTGTTCAACCCCAGTAGAATGCAAGTCATCGGAGAAACAGCCCAAGTCCTGATTCAAAAATTGAATTCTTTTTGCCCCTCCTGCCAGCTGCCTGGTTTTGCGGTTACGGCAGCAGAACCTGGCCTTCCCTGTAGCCTCTGCGGCACCCCAAGCAGCGCTGCATTGGCTCACCTGCTCGTATGCAGCCACTGCCAACACGAAGAAAAAGTCTTATTTCCACACGGTAAAATAACAGAGGATCCCCAGTATTGTCAGGTTTGCAATCCCTAATCCACTTTTCTTCGATATTCCACTTCGCTAGAATTATTTGGAAAAAGAAGTAAATTGGAGCAAATGCCTGGCTCATGACCCATCTCCAATCCATTTTAGCTAGTCTACTTTTTTGTCTCTGCAGTGTAGGGATTCAAGCACAGCAGATAACTAGTAAAAATCCAAGTCTAAGCTACCCATCCTACAGCCCCAAGGATACAGACCTAAAGATCGACCGTGCGGCCTACGCCGAAAAACTACAAGGATTTTGGCTGGCCACTTGCATTGCCAATTGGACCGGACTCGTAACGGAGATGGATAAAATTGGTAACGTAGGCGAACTCAAAACTGGCCACTTCTATACCCGAGCGGATTGGGGTACCCCCGATCAACCCAGCATCTGGGCAGCAGGTATTCCGAGTAAGCTTTCCCCGACCATTGACTTTGTCTTTGCCGACCAAGACACCCTCTGGGGAGCAGACGACGATACCGATATCGGATGCAACACATCAAAGGAGAAGAAGAAAACTACCTCTGGGTATCCAATCAAAAAGCCTTGGATTTGATGAAAACAGGCCTGGTCCCTCCTGCCACAGGAGACCCGAAGCACAATCCAGAATACGACATGATCGATGCCCAACTTACCACAGAGATCTTTGGACTATATGCCCCTGGAAGACCCGATGTAGCCGTCAAGATGGCCACCCTGCCCATACAAACGACCGCCCGAAAGGAAAGCGAGTGGATTTCAGCTTTTTATGTGAGCATGTTTTCCCTTGCCGGCATAGCAGATTCCTCCCTTACCCTAAAGCAACAACTCTCCCAAATGGCCGAACAGGCTTCCTTGGAACTCCCCCCTTCCTCCTACCCTGCAGCCATGTACCGCTATGTCAAGTCCTTGTATGCTTCGGGCATTCCTTGGGAACAAGCCAGAGATTCGGTGTACCAGCGCTACCAAGTAGAGCAGCTAGATGGCTACGACATGAGCAGCCGCAATTTGTATTGCAACGGCTGCTTTGCGGCAGGGATCAACTTTGCCTCCAGTTTGGTAAGCCTTTTTTATGGAGAAGGAGACCTGAAAGAAACCATCAAAATCGGCTCCTTGGCAGGCTGGGATTCGGATAATCCTACGGCGACTTGGGGAGGTTTGATTGGGTTTATGCTGGGAAAAGAAGGGGTAGAAAATACTTTTGGTCGAAAATTTTCGAACAGATTTCATATCCACCGTACCCGTGTGGGATTTCCCAACGAGGGGATTGATACCTTTTCTTCCATGGCTAAAAAAGGAATCTGGATTGTGGATCGCGTAGTGCAAGAAGAACTCAAGGGTGGCATAGACCTACGCAACAATACCTGGTACATCCCTAAAAAGTAGGGCTACTAATGGTTTTACAGGTTGTGCTTTGCACACATTTCGTGGATGAGTTGGTAGCCCTGCTCCGCCATCTCCCAAGGAGCTGAAAACTCCCGCCAAACCCCGATCGCATTGGCGAAGTCCGGGTCATTTCGTGAGAAGCCTTCAATGGTCAGCCAGCCCGTATAACCCACTTTTTTCAGCGCAGCGAAGGTTTCGTCAAAATCCACATGTCCCGAGCCAGGCGTACCTCGATCATTTTCTGAGATATGCACGTGCCGCAATCGTGGCCCAATCTGTTGGATAGCCAGCCCCAGCTTTTTCTCCTCCATATTCGCATGATGGGTATCAAACATGCCCTGCACATTGGGGTGATTGACCAAGGCAAGAAGATGGTCCAACTGCCCCATGGTGTTGGCCAGGTAGCATTCAAAGCGATTGAGCGCCTCTGGGGTCAGTAGGATTCCCAACTTTTCGGCGTATGGTCCAGCCTCTCGAAGTACTTCCGCTGCCCAGTGGTACTCTTCTTCTATAGGAGCCCTAGCTACAAAAGTCGCAAATGCGGAATGAAAAGGACCACACAACACCTGAGCACCCAAGTCAGCTGCGCGGTCAATAACCCAATTGAGTTTTTCTTTGGATTTTTGCCTTACAAGTGGATCTGGTGAAATGGGATTGGCATCCGCCCCCATCACGGTCACTGCCGTTACTTCTAATCCTATTCTTTTGCAATACGCTCCCACTTCTCTGCAGGATTCTGTAGTAGTATCCCCAATAAAAAACTCTGCCCCATCGTAGCCTATCTGCTTTAAGCGATCTAGGATAGGGAATAATTTCGGGGAAATTTCGGCCGACCAGGCCAGCACGTTAAAGCCTATTTTAGTCATGAGGGAAGAGATTAGGGAAGGGAAATTAAGTACGAATTACGAGGTACCTGCCTGCGGCAGTCAGGCGAAATACGGAATTAAATTAATTTCGAACACCGAACGCTGGTTGAAGAATTTTGAAGTGAAACGTCTATTTGCCTTGTACTTTGTACAATTAGTTAAAATCCTTTACCCGCATGCCTTTGCGGAAGGTATCAAATCCAAAGGAAGTAGGCCGGTAAGTTCCCACATAGTCCACATTCAGATCTGCCGTGACTGCATCTCCCCTGCCCAACAACCAAAAGGAAGCATTCACTACCAATCTCCGCAAATCTGTACTTAGAAAATCTAGAGAAGCCCCCATGGTAGTTGCAAAGGCCATTCCAGGCTTACCTTCCTCCAGCCGATAAGGCTTTACCCAAGCAATAGGCATAAGAGATTTTTCCCAAATCAAGGGAGCCTGCGCATCCATTCCAGCAGTGCTTTGTCCATACAGGAAGACTTCTGCTTCGGAGGGCAAGTTTCTAATCCCATAGACATCGGAAGGGCCCCAAATGTCTTTTACTCCCCGAAGAATCGGATGATTTGCTTCTTGCTTGACTCCATTGACCAAAGCCCGGGTACCTTCTTTGCCGTGTACTCCATGGTGGTTGACCCAGGTTTCGCCAAAAATTAGCTTTCCAAACCCTTGTTCCCAGCCGGGAACTTTACTCATCCAATCCCATTTGGCATAGGGCGAGGTCTTGTCTTTTTGGTATGCAAAGGCATGGGTGGAGGTCCTCAATCCCAGAATGGGCTTTCCCGCCAAGAGATATTCCTCAAGGTACCTAGATTGTGTATCCGGCAATTCCCGAAATCGAATCAAAAGGATCACTAAGTCTGCCGACGGAAGTTGCTCCATGCCCGGAATATGCCACTGGTAGCTGGGAACTACATCCCCCGAACTGGGGTCAATAGGAAATAAGACACTGGGGCATGGATTCTTCCGATCGGTATTCGTCGTCCCCAGCAATCAAGACAATATGCTTGCCTTGACCTGGTCCCTCTCCTCCCTGGAATTGCAAGAAGCTAGGTTCCGATTGCCCATAAACCCATTGGGAAACAAAAAAAAGGAGGGCAACGCCAAGAAACTTACTAGAGAATGACTTCATAACAAGAAGGTTAAATTCTTGGAATTTACCTAAAATCGCATATTTCTAAACAAAAGCTTAGCTAGATTTTTTTATAATCTTCTGAAAAATCATAATTGGGATTAGGGCTACTATCCCAACGGACAATCCAAAAAGAAACTCCTTCACTAAGCCTGGCCAGGTGGGCAAAAGGTTTTTGAAAAAGGGAATATCATGTGCAAAAATACCTCCCGACACCAGCAGTAAGGCGAGCGTTCCCACAAAACCTATGCCTCGCACAAAATAGGGCAAAGCCTTGACCAGCACCCAACCTACCTTATCTGAAAAGGAATCCTCCTGCTCATTGAATGCAATCAATTTAAATCCAATTTCATCCATACGCACCACCAAGGCTACAATCCCATACACGCCTACGGTGGCAATAAGCGCTATGATTGACACCACAGCGATCTGATTGATCAAAGGCTTGTCGACCACTGTACTCATCGCGATGATGACAATTTCCACCGACAAAATAAAATCTGTAGTTATGGCCGATTTGATTTTTTTCTTTTCCAGCGTAAGTACCTCCTCAGGACTTAAATCAACGACAGAAGCCTTTTCTTTTTCTTTCGTATGAGGAATGAGGTAGGCAAAGATTTTTTCCGCCCCTTCGTAGGCAAGGTAGACCCCTCCTATCACTAGGATATAAATTACCACCATGGGAGCGAATGCGCTCAGTAAAAAAGCTGCTGGAAGGATGATTAACTTATTGATAAATGAACCCTTGGAAATGGCCCACAACACTGGAAGTTCTCGATCGGAAACAAATCCTGAGGCTTTCTCTGCATTTACAGCCAGATCATCCCCTAAAATTCCTGCAGTTTTTTTTGCTGCTACTTTACTCATCGTAGCCACGTCATCCATGAGGGTGGCAATATCATCCAATAATGCAAATAGTCCAGAAGCCATGTGATATGGGAAATAATTTAAACGAGCCATCTGCTCACGCTATCCAAGTCGTCTCCAAGAAGAACTATTCAAGTGAATAAAATCTACTCAAAGAAAATACTCGGCCCGAAATTAGATGTTTTTCGGATCAAATAGTAAAGGAAAAAATTTACCTCCCATTTTCTCTCCTTTTGGGATCACCGGTACTCCTGACAATAGGGGCTCATTTGTATCAGAAACAGTCCCATCGGCAAACACATTTAATACAAAGGCTTTGCGCGAGCGAGGAGAATAGTTGGCATAGCTGCCATGCACCAACAAAGGATGGTGAAATGCCGCATACCCTGCTTTCAAAGGAATGGCTACGGGAGAAAATTGCTTTTTTTGTTCCTCACTCAACATGGCCATCAAGCCATCCATAGCTCCGGCTAGGGCAGGTTTTTCCAACAGACCCCATCGGTGTGAGCCCGGAACGTATTGCAAGCATCCATTTTCTTCGGTGGCATCATCCAAGCCACACCAGCAGGTCAAATGCTGCATGTCTACCGTCCTAGTCCAATAAGAGTAGTCTTGGTGCCAAGCCACTACCCCTCCGTGGTGGGCTGGCTTACAGAAAAGTTGATCGTGCCAAAACCTTACTCCACGATCCCCCAAAAGCTGGCTTGCTACCATGCGGAAGGCGGGATTCCAAATTGCATCATGAAATGCCTCTGCAATTCGCCAATGACCTAGGGAATGAAACAATACTGTATTTGGATCATCGGATTCGTTGCTATGAAACTCATGAAATAAAGAATGTAGCGGATGCATGGGGTCCATCACCTCATCCAAGGCCATTTTAAGAGCTAAAATTTGGGAGTCGTCCAAGAGTTTTATTCCAGCCAAATAGCCATTTTCATGAAAAAACTGAATTTGTTCTTTGCTCAATCTGTACCGATCCCAGTCCGCCAAACTTTTAGGCTGGGGAAACAAATCGGTTAGTGGGTAATGATAATTTGCTAGATCGTTCATGAGCTAAGCTAATTTTGACAGAGATAAATTAAGTAATTTTTTTTAAAAAAAAGAAACCAAAACCCCTTCTAGCACGAGCCAACTCGGCTTTCAATTTTCTAAGCGAGCTAAGCGCTGCAAAAGGGGAGGATGAGAATAGGTAAAAAATACGTACCAGGGATGGGGATTAATCGTACTCAAGGTTTTGACAGAAAGAGTCTTCAAGGCTTCAGCCAGAGGCTTCCCTGCATAGGTCTCCTTAGCAAAGGCATCCGCCTGAAACTCATGGACTCGGCTCATCCAATTCATGCCTACACCCAAAACCATAGATAGAGGGGTAAACAACATGGTGAAGCCAAGTATATTCAACTGAGCTGACCAAGACGGTCCTCCCAATGCCGTACTCATCTCTTCAGAAAACAGAACCAAGCTCAACAAATAGAGCAAAAGGCCCACCTCCAAACAGGAAATAAGCATCCCCCATTTCACGTGCTTCTTCTTGTAGTGACCGATTTCATGGGCCAAAACTGCCACTACCTCATCGGGAGGATGCTGCTCCAACAAGGTGTCGTAGAGCACTACTTTTTTCCTTTTGCCAAAACCTGAAAAAAATGCATTGGCTTTGGAAGATCGTTTACTCCCATCCATGACTACGATATGAGTCAAGGGAAACTGCACTTTTGCAGCATAGCGAAGCAACTTCTCCTTGACTTCTCCCTCCTCCAATGGGGTCAAGGTATTGAATAAGGGAAGAATCCATGCGGTGTATCCCAAATTGACCAGCACCATAAATACACTAGCAACCATCCAAAATTGCCACCAAAAATCTTCTCCCATGTAATGAATTAGGCTCAGAAACACCAGCAATAAGCTCCCCCCCACGAGGATGGAGAGCACATATCCCTTAAGCTTATCTACGAAAAAAGTGCGTCTATTCGTCTTATTGAAGCCGTATTTTTCCTCAATAACAAAAGTACTGTAGTAATCAAAAGGCAAACTCAACAAGTCCGACCCAATAAAAATTAGCGCAAAAAAGAAAACAGAGGCCAGTAAAGGAGGTAGACCAAAGCCACCTAACCAGGAATCAATGGCCCCAAACCAACCTTGGGTGATGAAAACCAGGGTGAACACGAAAGAGAAGGTCCCAGCAATAAGTTTAAATTGAAAGTTGTCTTTCTGGTATGCTTTGGCTTCCAAAAGTTTGCCCCGAGTAAGGTACTGGGACAAGGTGGTCGGTACCTCTGGAACTGGCCTGAGTACTTGAAGAAATTCCAGAATTTTGGGAATAAGGAATCCAAATGCCAAAATTCCCACAAGCAAGTAGGTCAAACTCTCCGCTGACATCTCTATTATTTAGAATTTGGGACAAGGAAGGATGGTATCCCTACCTGCTGGTTTTCCTTGATAGCGACTTGGAAGTGTCCAAGAAAGACTGACTTCATGGGCACCTCCGGATTGAATTCCAAGTTGAGACACCGTGTAGTCAAAACTATACCCCATGTTTAAGCCATTCAGTAAATTCACCCCTACCATCATGACGACAGCATCTCGATTGCTCTGTCCTTCTACAGGCTTGTAAGGTAAGCCTCGGTACCATGCTCCAAAGACTATGGGTTCCACATAAAAATAAGCCCCCATATCTAGCTGTTCGAAAGGGCCCTGCTTTTTAAAATTGACCGTTGGCGTAAAGTATCTCTGCTTGCGCAAGTGGGTAAAATCCCTGCGCATACTTCCCTGACCAAGGGAAATCCGGTACCCTGCATGAAAAGATAATTTTCTAGGCAAGGGACTTAAGCCATCCACAAAAGATTGGTTGGGCTCGTTGAGATGGTGGGCTGAAAACCCTATCCACGCATTTTCAGTAAACAATATACCTCCAGCAGAAAGCGAAAATAGATTGACTGGATCTCCCAACCCAGGAATATCTATCCCTGGCAATAGGGGGCCAGTAGGATCGGCTGGGTTGATTTGATTAGCGAAAACTAGATTTTCGTAAAATCCAATTTCCCTACGGATATAACTGGCCTGAAAACCAGGTCTAAAGTAGAGGTTATCACCTAGACGAAGTTCATAAGAATATAAGGCAGATATGCTGGTAGACCTCAATTTTGCGGATCCCTCGGTATCCTGCATCACGTGTACTCCTAGCCCACTATTGTAATCGGGCAAATAAGTATCGTAATAGGCAGAAAAGGTAGTAAATTGGGCTTCAATGGAAGGCCATTGGTTTCGGTAATTGAACCCCACTCTTCCCGTCAGCTCTGCTCCTGCCATAGCTGGGTTGAGATAAAGTGGGGCCGCATAGTACTGACTGTATTGAGGATCCTGGGCCCTAGCAGGTGTGTAGAGGACCCAAGTCAACAGGGTAAAAAAAACAAATGTCAGTCTAGACCGTAACAAAGAATTGTTCGTTTATTTGAATATTGTGTTAGCTACTTAACGATGCAGGTTCTGTCTTGTTTTAGATAGCCATGCTAAAAATATGAAAAGCAGCCCTAATTCCATAAGGTTCATTTTATTATTTGCCATTACCTGTATGGGTTGGGCATCCTTAGGAAGCAACGCATCCCTTGCTCAGGGCTTCAATGATAACGAATGGATTTTTGGAAATTGTCCTACTGGAGACAATACTTACCTCTCCTTTGGGAAAGGAGGGCCCGCCTCGGTCAAAACCATCCCCTCCTCTGTAATTACAGGGGAATTCAATAATGCCCTTGCCATAGATCCCATCACGGGACAACCCTTTTTCTATACCAACGGGGAGTTGGTGTACGACTACAGTGGAAGTCCCATAGAAGGAAGTGCGCCTGGGCTAAATGGCAATTTTCAGGGCCGACAGACGGTAGCGACCGGGTTTCTGGAATACCAGCCTGCAGGCAATAAATTGTTTTATATCTTTTACGTTTCTCTTGCAGGTCAGCTTCAGTATGCCTTGGTAGACATGAATGCTCCAGGTCAAGCTACAGGAAATCAACGTCCCCTTGGTAAGATTACTACTAAAAATCAGACCATTGCTCCTGCACAAGGCGCTATTCTTGTGGTAAAAAGTCCCAGTTCTCCCTCCTACCTGATCAGCTTTTCTGGTGGAAATCTCCAAGCCAGAAGACTAGGAAACAGTGCAGGCAGCTTTACTACAACAGGCACCCGATCCCTCCCCTTCACCCCCATAGCCATGGTTTTTGATGAGCCCAAGGGTCGCTTGCTTCTGCTTCCTCCAACCCCTGGAGAGGCCCTGCTAGTCGTACCTTTCGATACGGCTACGGGCGCATTTGGCGTACCCCAAGCATGGATCAATTCAGGGGGTACTGAGACCATTCCAGGTGCAGCATTTTCCCCAGACGGGTCATTTATCTATTTTTCTAGAGGCAATAAACTTTTCCGTCTTCCAAGCAATAGTCCAACGGCTAGTCCTGTAGAAATCCCAATAAATCCAAGCATTCACAAAGTTTATGACCTCAAAGTAGGGCCAGATGGAAGCCTTTACTACCTCTACGAAGAGCGGGCCGGCGGGCCCCAAGTGATGGGGAGAATCACCCAGCCCAACGCCAGTAATTTGGTCAATGTAGGCGTAGAAGAGGACCCCTTCGCTGGCAGCGATTTTTGTGGTCGAATTTTTCCAGTCTTTGCACCAAATGCAGACATAGAACCCTCCATTGATTTTACTTGGGATCCAGAGGCTCCCTGTGCCAACAACCCTGTTCAACTTACCAGTGTCCTTACCCCTCAAAACTACCGTCCGCTCTCCTTCCTTTGGGAATTTTCTCCTCCATTGACCGATGCCGATGGCAACCCTCTGCCAGCAGATTTTAAACAAGAACATTTTTTGGTGCCCTCAGAAGCTGCCCAAGGAAATAGCATAGCTGTCACCCTCACCGTCACCTTTGCAGACAGCACCACCAAAAAGGTGACCAAAACCATTTCCTTGACAGAAAACGACCTTCAAGCCAATTTTACTCCCTCAGACACCACCCTTTGCGAATCATGCATCGATATCGAACCCTTGCTCCAAGCTCAGGCTGGAGGCGATTCGGGAGGAGGAGCCGGAGGGGGAACTGGTGGAGGTACTGGATCTGGCACCTCCTACGAATACTTTTGGTCCAACAAGCGAGACCAAGGCTGGATTGGAAAGCAAGGCAATGAAGTATGTAAGCCAGGACTCTATTGGGTACTCGTTAGAGAACCAGGATCCACCTGCTATGCCTATGCAGAAATCCGCATCAAAATGTGGGATGTCCCCGATCAAAGTAACAATATCTGGTACTTCGGAGACGGTGCAGGGCTAGATTTCAATCCTGATCCAAACGACGAAAACGCGCCTATTCCAAGACCCATTGCAGCAGCACACCCTCAAAATATTCCGGCAGGCACCTCCACCGTCTCAGACCAAGCGGGACAAGTTTTATTTTTCACCGATGGCCAATCCGTCTGGGACCTCAACGGCGCCCTGATGCAAAACGGGAGCGATATTGGTGGTAGCAATACTTCTAGCCAAGGCGTACTTGCCGTCGTAGTACCTACCCAGCCTACCCTATATTACCTGTTTACTACGCAGGCATCTAGCAGTGGAACCAACGTGGTTAGCTTTTCCCTAGTAGATATCAAAGCAGAAAATAGTACTGGGGTAGGTAATGTGGTGACCAAAAATAATTTTCTATTTAGCCCCTCCACCGAACACAGTGCAGCCCTAACCGCAGGGGATATAACCTGGGTAGTTTTTCATGAGTTGGGCAACAATACCTTCCGGGCCTATCCAGTCTCAAGCCAGGGGATTGGACAAGCTGTGCTCAGTTCGGTGGGTAGTACCCACGGCTACTCCTCTGGAATTGGCGCGATGAAATTTAGTCCTGACGGGACCAAACTGGCCATCACTCGATCGGAGGGAGGCTGCAACCGAGTTGAAATTTTTGACTTTAATCAGCAAACGGGTGAACTAAGTGAATATGCGCTACTAGATCTGGGATGCAATGGTGACGTATATGGATTGGAATTTTCTCCAGATTCGGACCGAATCCTGGTCTCCTACAGAGATGGCGGTCCTGGTATAGAGGAAATGATCATCAAAGAAGTCAATCCCAATTGTCCCAGTTGCTTTGCTGCTGCCACAAGCCCTGCCTTGAGGGCAGCCTGTATTTTGAGTACTAAAAAACAAGTCAGCGGTACCCAAGGCCTCAACCTGGGCTCCTTGCAAATCGCTTCAGACGGGCAAATCTATGTGGCCGTGGTGGGAGATAATAAGATTGGCCAAATCCAAGTAGGCACCGGCTGTACTGCTAGCAGTACTTTCAACCAAAATGCAGTAGAAGCCATGCCCGGAACAGCCAATTTGGGATTACCTTCCTTCGTACAAAACTCAGGCAGCTCCATTCCCGAGCCCGCCCTAGCTTTGCCTCCCCAACTCTGTATTGACCCCATATCCGGAACTACGGCTACCTTGGAAGGAGGAGGCGAACCTGATATAGATTCTTACTTTTGGACCATCACCCACGAAGACGGCACTGTGGTTCGATTCAACTTTGGAGGCCCAGGGGATCAATTTCAGAACTTAGAGCAAATTTTTACCCGTGCGGGTACCTACACCATCGAGTTGCGGGTAGACCGCTGCGCGGAAATCGGCTATTTCACCGCCGAAGGTACCTTGGAGGTGATAGCCCCGCCCACACTTACCTTGGCATCCGATGCTACCCTTTGTGCAGGTACTCCCATTACCTTGACCGCCATAGATGGATACAATCCTTCAGACGGTCTGTACGATTTTTTATGGACCAATGCAGCGGGCGATGTTTTTGGAGATGCCAATTCCAATAGCATTACCGTTACAGAGGAAAGCATATACACCGTGGTGGTTAGCTACCGTCCTTCAGCTGGAGATGAGGAGGAAGTGATTGAAAGTTGTACCTCCACAGCAGAAATTTTTGTTGGCCCTGCCTTCGAATTTGACATGACCCAAACTGCCCAAGAGGTATGTTATGAAGAAACTTCCGTCACCTTTGCTCCCAATACACCCCTCACGGGAGAATGGTTTTACGAGCGAAACCAAAGCGGAACCCAGGTAGCCTTAGGATCATTCTTTGAGTTGAAATTGAATATTTTGAGCCTTCCTGGCCCAGGTCAGTACGAACTTACTTTCTTGGCCCAAGACCCCATACTTCCGGGCTGCAAGGTTTCCAAAACCATGAACCTATTGGTCAATGAAGTTCCTGTGATAGTGGCCCAAGCTACTGCCATAGCCAGCTCTTGCGCCACTGCCAATGGAGCCATCGAAGTACGTCTCCAAGCGCCCGTCTCTAGAGTAAGGTTGGTGGAGCTGGGACTCAGCTACCCTGCTGCTCCAGCAGGTAGCATTATTCCCATTACTGGGCTTCTTCCTGGGGTATACACCCTGGAGGCAGAAAATGCAGCGGGCTGTACCTTTTCTACCTCCGTGACGGTTCAAAATGCAAATCCTCCCAGCGGATATGCCTTCAGCGTCCTTGCTGGAGACGAAACATGCTCCGCAACGGGAATTGTACAGGGGTCAATCCAAGTGACCTTCACTCAAGGTCAGCCAAAAGTGGGAACCTACAAGTTGGTACGCCAAGGGGATGGATTAGAATTTACTGGACCTCTACCCAATCTGGCCACGTTTCAAGTATCCGTACCTCATGGAGACTACTTGGTAGAAATCAGCGACCCTACCGGCTGTGCCATTCCTGATCAAAAGGTGTATTCGGTAAAGCAGAAATTTGAGGTACAATTTTCTGTCCCTTCCCAAGTAGAGGCTTGCGTGTCTTATGTATTTACCCCAAGTGGTCCCAAGCCTCTGAATTATAGCCTAACGGGACCAGGGGGTGTGACTATTCCAGCCGAAGCCAACGGATCATTTATTTTGACACAATCGGGCAGCTATTCGGTCTTGGGAATAGATCCCGCAGGAATGGATTGCCCTAAGCAAGTCACCATGAATTTGCTGCTCAGTCCTGCCATAGATTTTGAAGTTTCTCCTCCCCTAGTAGACTGCCTCACAGGCATACGCTACGAGGCAGTCTTGAAAAATGCTCTCCCTGAGGGCGTAATTTTCTTGTGGAGGGATGAGCTTGGCATCATCGTAGGTAGAAGACAAGAGTTTGTGCCTAGCAAATCAGGAACGTATTCTTTGGAAGTGCAGCCTGCTTCAGGGGGACTTTGTCCACCCAAAAAAATCAGCTTTACCGCCACCCTACTACCACGACTTGTTTCCATAAACCTGACTGTCCTTCCCTTTTGCCGAGATCAGTCTAGCACCAGCCTAGAGGTGAAAGGCTCCTTGACTGGAGTGAGTACCTACGAGTGGTACCTGGTTACTGGGGGCACGCGAACCCGACTCCCTCAGTTTTCTGCCAAGACCATTGAGGTAAGTCAAGAAGGAACCTACGAAGTAATTGCTAGAAGCAGTTTTGGATGCGAATTGGGAAGAGCCAATGCCGTGGTGGTACAATCCACCCTTGTTCCTCCTACTCTTCCCAGCGAAGCCCTGAGCATTTGTGCCGTAGAAGGCAAAACGGTACTATTAGAACCTGGAAGTTATGCCTCCTACTCCTGGATTTTGGATGGCAAAGAAGTATCCCAGGAGGCTACCTTTTCCCCTACGGTAGGTGGCACCTATACCCTTAAAGTAGCCGATTACCTGGGATGCGAATGGGAAGGTAAATTTACCATTGTGGAAGATTGCAAACTTAAAGTCCGCTTTCCTACGGGAATGGTCTTGGGAGATCCAGAACGAGAGTTTATTCTATATGCCAACTCCTACATCGATGAGGTGGATGTGTTTATTTATAACCGCTGGGGAGAATTGATTTTTTATTGTAAGCACGAAAATTTGGAGCCTGGACAGCCTTTCTGTCCTTGGGACGGCAGAGTGTATGGAAAATTAGTTCCTACGGGAACATACGCTGCCGTTGTTCGGTTTACCTCTAGGGAACAAAATCTCACCCAAACCGAAACCAAAGCGATTACGATTATTCATTAACCCATGTTGATTGTCTTATCCCCTTCCAAAACCTTAGATTTCAGCCCCATCTCTCAAACCTTCTCCACCTCGCCCGATTTTCAGGCAGAAGTAAACGATTTGGTGAGTGTACTGCAAAAGAAATCCTCGACCCAATTGGGAAAATTGATGCACTTGAGTGATGCATTGGCTTCCCTGAATGCGTCTCGATACGCTACATTTTCCCAAAACTTAGAAGATGGCCAGTCCAAGCAGGCGCTTTTGGCCTTCAAAGGAGACGTATACACCAAAATGGACGTAGACACCTACACTAAGGAAGACCTCCACTTTGCACAAGAACATCTTAGAATATTGTCTGGGCTCTACGGACTTTTAAAACCCTTGGACCTGATCCAAGCCTACCGTTTGGAAATGGGAACCCGATTAAAAACCAAAAAAGGGGCTTCTTTGTATGAATTTTGGGGGACCAAAATCAGCAAGGCCCTCAATGAAGCAGGACAGGGAAAAACCTTGGTCAATCTAGCTTCCCAGGAGTATTTCAAGGCAGTGGACAAAAAAGCCTTGAAACTTCCCGTGGTTCATATCCACTTTAAGGAATACAAGAACGGCAGCTACCAGGTGGTGGGACTTTTTGCCAAGCAAGCCCGAGGCTTGATGAGTGATTATGCCATAAAAAATAGAATTACTTCCCCTGAGGAGCTCAAAGGATTTCAAAGAGAGCGATATGAATTTGCGGAAAGTCAGAGTGGCCCACAGGACTGGGTTTTTGTGCGATAAAAATAAAAACGCTACGGTGTCCTTTGGGAAACGGAGAGATTTTATAGGTGAAGTCTGTTATTTTTTTTATGAATTAGGAGGGCAATTTCTAATTTTTTCCCTACTTTGACTGGTGTAACACGTCATCTTGACCTAACCCAAAAACCTAAAGCACTACCTTATGACGCAAACTATCAACCGAAGCGCCCTATTCAACGCAAGCTGTTTGGCGCTCATCACCACTGCCTTTTCATTTTCCATCCGAGCTGGTATTCTTCCCCAATTGGGTGCTTCATT
>JAJTDZ010000088.1 GCA_021298245.1 Algoriphagus sp.
GTAGTATTCCTGGTCAACACGACTTCTTCGGAATCAGCACCCACCAATTTTGCTAGTGCAGCCGCTGATTTGGCTTTATTTTCAAACTGAACGCCCCGCATGTAGTGGGAGCCTTGGTAATTAACCTCCCTAATGTGGGAAATGTATTTTTCTAAAAGTTCTTCCGGTAAAAAGCAGTAATAACCGTTCTCGAAATTAAGGTAATCGGGTTTAAGTTTATATCCTGCTCGAAGTTGATCCCAAATATCCTCCCGATTCCAATCTACATTTTTCAAAGAAATACCTTGCACGGTGCCTGGCAATAAACTTCCTCCAATACCTAAGGCTGTGATGTTTTTTAAAAAGGTTCGTTTGTTCATCAGATAGGACTTTTATAAGAAATAGGAAAGTAACCAAATAAGCAGTAAAAAAATAGCCATCCATGTAATCCAAGGAGCTCTTTTTGGAAATTCATATCCACAAATAGAGCAAATGGATAATGATCTTTCAATTTCCATGGCACAAGAAGGGCATTCTTTGGTTTTCATGAATTTGCTGGCTTCAACTTACTTTTTCTTACCAAACCCCTCTTGTTTTCATTTTCAAAGTATAAACAGATCCCATGGCAGTAATAAACAATACATTCCTAGTTAAGGTACCAAAGGTTACATTGGCTGTCCAATTTTCAGGGACAGGAATGTGGGCGATTTTTTCTCCAAACTTGTTAAAAACCGTGACTCCCTTGCCTGTGAGGTAAACATTCCCTTTATCGTCTATAGTCATGCCGTCGGATCCCATTTCGCAGAAAAGGGTTTTATTGGTCAAATACCCGTCGTCTTGAATGTCGTACTTCCAGGTTTTAGATGCTCCGATATCGGCCACATAAAGAATCTTTCCATCGGGAGTACCAATGATCCCGTTGGGTTGTGTCAAATCTTGGGTGACCCTAAACAACTCCGTTCTATCCTCAGAAAGAAAATAGACGTGTTGTCCATCCTGTTGCATTTCTTTCCCACGAATTCCTTCCCAATAGGGTCGGGGATACAAGGGATCGGTAAAGTACAGTCCCCCACTTGGTCGGATCCAAACGTCATTGGGACCATTCAATTTTTTCCCCTTAAAAGAAGTGACCAAAACCTTTTCCTTTCCCGTTTGCATGTCAAATTCTACCAATTCATTTTTTAAATCGGCGGCGGCTATCACTTTTCCATCCAATTGAACAAACAAACCATTGGATCTGCCGGTACCTTCTTTGACCAAGGAGACTTGATTGCTATTGGCATTCCATAGGTAAATTTTATCATTGGGTTGGTCAGTAAAATAAACATCGCCAAAGCGGTTCACAGCAGGTCCTTCGGTAAAAGAAAACCCATCTTTCACTTTTTCCAATTGAGCACCTTTGACTACAATACCTCGCTTGTCATCAATTTGCGCGAGTAGACTGAAGTGAAAAGCCAGGAAGGATACGAGAAAAGACAATAAAGCGAAGTAAAATTTCATGGGTGAGGATGTTATTTTCTATTCATAACTAAAACAAGCTTGTCCAATTCAGGACTATAAGCCATTCGACTGATGCCTTGATGGCTTGAAGATTCAATTTTTCCGAGAGATTGCCAATCAGAAGCCCGAATATGTTTTAAAAAAACTTCATTTCCTTTGGCCATAAGAAGGTGGTTTTTATCTATCCAAATGAAGTCTTGGGAGCCAGGCAGGGCCATTCCATACGATTTTTTTTCACCCGATTTTAAGTCTACTGAGGCTATCTCAAAAGCCTTTCCTTCCTTGCTTTCCAACGATATTTTTCTATCCAGATAGGAAATTTCAGCGGTAGAAGGTCTGCGTCTTACAGTTCGACCAATATCGGTAGCTAGGGTATCCACTTTTCCTTTTCCACGAACGAAGATTAAAGAATTGGGATCTCCCAACAAAAAAAATGCGGCTTTTCCCTCAAACCAATCGTAATAACCTACAGGTAAAATATCTTCATACAATAGTTCGGGGCTATCTCCAGTGATGGGGTACAACCACAAGCGTTGGGCTCCATCAGGCTCAACCACGATTGCCGAGAAATAGGATCCACATTCGGTGAGGCTGGGAGAATATTCACTACGATCAGGAGTTTGGGTAAGGTTGGTAAAACGGCTGGTTCGAAAACTGTATAAGATGATATCGTGATTTCCTTTTTCATCCGCTGCAGAAAATACCAATTCCGAATCGTTAATGAAACTTGGCTGGTTGTCGTATTCAGGTCGGTTGGTAAGTGGCTTGGCTGTATTTGGAAATAGTTTTAGTTGCCCACCTTTACCTGATATATCCACCAACCACAAGTCTGTAGCTACCTGAGCCCTGACCGGGCTAACTAAAAACAAGAGGATAAGGAGAAGAGTAAAAGTTATTTTTTGCATAGAATTAATTTCTGACTTAACTAAAGTAAAGATTTTCGGTTAAGAAAAAGTGAATCTACTTTCTCAATATTCAAACTCTATTTTTGATGAATTACGCTTGAAACAAGACCATTTGGCGGATCAGGCGGTTCAGGTGTTAGTTTCAAATCCTAGTTTGGTAAAGGATATCAATTCCTGGCAATCCATTCCAAATATATTTCCAGAAGATTATCCGGAAAAATTGCAGTGTTTTTTTGAATTTTTCTTAAAAAAAGAAAAAGAGTTTACGGTGGAAGACTATAAATTAGCTCAGGCCTATTTTGAGCAACATGGGGATTTATATCTTGCTATGCTAGGCTTTTATTCTTTGCCTTATTGCTATGCTTTTGCAGATGGCGCACAAGTACTGGTAAGGTCCCAAAAGATTATGAATCAAATAGGAGAAAGGCTAGGGGAGACCACTCGTTTTGTATTGGACATCTTTAAGCCAGGCGCGTTTACAAGTCAAGATGCTGCTTTTTTAACTTGCGCAAAGGTTCGGTTGATTCATGCGTATAGTCGCTATTTTATTCGAACTTATTCCAAGGATTGGAATATTGCATTCGGTGAGCCTATCAACCAGGAAGACCTTTTGGGTACCAATCTTGCTTTCAGTCACATCGTTCTACGAGGGATGTATAAAATTGGAAAGCAGCCAAGCCTTAAAGAACACATAGCAATACTTGGGTATTGGAAATGGATTGGGGAACTTATAGGAGTGGAAACGAGCCTATGGCCTAGCAGTCCAAAGGAAGCTTATGAATTGGATCGATTGATTCGAAAGAGACAATTGAAACCTTCTGAAGCTGGAAAGAAACTCACCCGAGCGCTTCTCGATTTCTATGAAAAAAATATCCCAGATCCGCTTTTAACTTCCCAATTGGAGTCTATACTTACATTTTTTTTAGGAAAAGAAGCCTCAAAAGCAGTAGCCATTTCTTCCCAAATTAAGATTTCAGGGGATATTCTAGGCCTTATTTTAAAGGGAACAGGATTCAAAACCTTTGGCACTCAAAAAAATCATACGGCATTTAAAAAGAATTTAGATTCTCAACAACTTTTACAATTTGGCAGGGTGCTAAAAATTCAACTTCCAGAGTTTAATCGTTCGTAATCGCACACCTTACTGTTCGCTAATTCAACAGATTTTATACTTTTTTTACAAAAAACCTCCTTAACCTATTTTTTTACGATATGGCATCATTTTCGTAAATAGAAAAACGATGAAAGAACTAAAGGATAGAATAAGTCAATGGCCCCTTGAACTTATCTTCTGGATTGGGTGCATACTTTCTATTCTTACAATTAATACAGAAGTAAAGGCTTTTAGCCTTTGTCTTTTACACCAGTTGGGATTGGCTAGTGGTGAATTTCAGGCTTCCTGGCAACACCATCCCGCAGCAGGCTTGGCCTATGGAGTTATTTTTCATCGTATCTGGGTATTAGTTAAACAATTAAAACATCACACACACTATGGCTAATGTATTGAGGCATCTTCCCGAATTGGAAGGGATGGAATTGGGTTATATTCAGGGATTGATGAAAAGTATGGATGAGGAAGAAGCTTCTTTATTTGCCCAAGTTTATCGTGCAAGACGAAAAGATCCACAGATGGTCTTGATTTTAACCTTGTTAGGGTTCTTTGGCTTTGCGGGTTTACAGCGATTTATCCTTGATCAAATCGGGCTTGGTATCTTATACTTAATTACTGCAGGTTTATGTTTTATTGGCACTATCGTAGATCTAGTGAATTACAAAAGCTTAGCCTACGAATACAACATCAAAGTAGCCCATGAAACCTTGAATATGCTGAACAATAATTTTTCAGAAAAAGGAAGTAACGAAAACTAAACCAACATCCCACGTTCCTTTTTACCTTTGGTTTCTTAGAAACCAAAGGTTTTTTTACCAAAAATCCTCATCCTCTTCTGGGTTTGGCTCAAATAAAGAATGGATTATCTCCTGACCCGAAGCGGAAATCAGCAAATGAAATTGCGCTAACCTATATTCTAAAATCTTCAGTTCTTCGAAAGAGGCTTTCTTGAAAGGATAGGGGAGTTCTATCAGTCGCATAGTTTTCGATTCTAAAAGAGGTGTTGGCTCCTGGTCAAAAAGTAAAGGCCACCAGGTTTTGCTACATCCCAATCCCCAAAAATTTAGGGGGTACTGGGAATTATAAATCTGTAACCTATGGAGGATCTCTTTGAAAAAATGAGAGGTTTCTTCTAATCTAATACGTGAACCTGCTCTAGATTTTCCTTTGGTTTTCAAGTATTTAAATTGTGATTTACCTTGTTTTTGACGGACCATGTAGGAGCGAAAAACCTTGTGGTCTAGTAATTTTCCTTGGTGAAAATAACCTGCAGCAGCTTGACCTGCCCTGATGAGGGTTAAACAATAATGTACATCATCTGCGGGTTCAAGCAAACCTGTTACCGACCAGGTGGAAGTCCAAGGTAAGTATACCTTGCAAAGCCAAATTTTGTCGCTTTCTATGACCAATTGATGCTTTTCGGGCAGGTAGTGTATGTTCCAGTTTTCACGCTCGCCACAATGCAGGAGGAGATGTACTTGCTCTTTAGAAATAAGTTGAGTTTGTGGAATTTTCATCGTAAAGCCAGTTGCTTGGCTATCTTTACACAAAAGAAATCAAAATTACATGCAGGAAGAAATACAAAAAGCCTTAGATCACATGTGCGACCCTAAAGAATCGGATGCCTACCATTATGCAGATAAGGTAGGGGCCATGGCCGATGAGGAAACAAAAGGAGTGCTTTTAAATCTGGTGCGAGGAGAGGATTGGGAAGTAGCCTACTTGGCCTGCAGGGCACTATCCAAGACGTCTTGGAACGATGATGCTTTGGAAACCATTTTTGAAGCCATTTTTGACAAAAAGAATAAGGCCAGACAGGGAGCCTTCGTTCAGATTTTAGAAGAATTTAATCTGAGCGAGTACTTTGTAGATGTGTTTCGCGTATACCTTTTCGGTAATTACAAAGCATCCACCTTGGCCAAGGATTATTTGGATGAATTGGAATTTGAAATAAGTCCAAGAACCATTCGTAAAGCAGAAAAGCATTGGAATCACTACCTGCATAATCCAGAAGATGAAGAAAGCGCTGGATTAAAAAAAAGCGAAGTGGAGTTGATGCTCAAAGAATTGAAAGAACTTTTTGAGTAAAAAATTTAGGATTTATCCTCTTTTTTTAACTCCTCGGACAGCCTCGGCTAGCAAGGGGTTATCTGGCCACGAATGCTTGGGGTATCGCATTTTTAATTCTTTTTTTACCTCAAAATAGCCTATTGACCAAAAGCTTTTCAAATCTTGGGTAAGTTGAACGGGCTTGTAGCCGGGGGATAAAAGTTCAATGAGGATTGGAATTTTACCTTGGTTTAGGGTAGGGGTTTCCTGCCATCCAAAAATCTCTTGTAACCTTACCGAAAGCATGGGGGCACTACCGTCTACATGATACTTTATAGGTATACTGCTTCCTGAAGGAACTTCTATCCTAGCAGGGGCCAATCTATCTAGTTCTTGTTGTTGGAGATAAGAAAGGGAATGAACTAAATATTGACTTAAATTCAATTTTTTTAATTCTTCGTTTTTAGTGATTCCAAGGAGATAAGGTTGCAACCATTCGGAAGCAGAATTACAAAGGGATTCAACAGACCAATTGGGCCAGCCTTGTTCGGGATACCAGGTGGCCAGGGATGCTATTCTAGTGATCAAGTCATGGCTGTCCTCCTTCCAATCCAACACTAATGGTCCTTCTTCTTCAATGGTTTTTAAAAGTACCTGAATCACCTCGTTTGGATCAATTTTGGGTAGTGGTCTAGTTCCCAAAACTATTGCGCCAATCCGAATTTCAGCATGGGTCTGCAGGCCACCTTTTTTTCGGTCCCAAGCAAATACTTCTTTTGTCTTAAGCATTGGGGCCAAATCTTTTGGATTAAGTGGAGCTGCCAACCATATTTTACCCATGCCTTCGCGGGCAGCCACCTGGGCTACTGCCAACCAAGATTCATGGGCCAAGTCATCCTGATGTCCTAGCTGG
>JAJTDZ010000050.1 GCA_021298245.1 Algoriphagus sp.
ATAGAGGGAAGTATAGGTTGAAAAAAAAACACCCTGTACGAGCCCATAGAGAAAAAATCAAGTGTATTGGCGTATTCTGATTAAAATTTATTTGATATTAAACAAGGTAAAATTATATCAAAATTATTAAATTAGATATTACATAACAAAACCAATAAATAATTGTAATTATGGATGCACAAAAAATGAACAAGGTGATTTCTCCTTTGATTCAAAAGTTGGAAAAATTGGAAAAGCCAGAACTGGCGGCAGAGTTGAGTTGGTGTTGGGGAAGCTACCAGCATGACCAAAATCCCTCAGGACTTTTGGAAAAAAGTGCCCTAGCTTTAGAAGTCATCAAGTCTGCTAAGGAGAAAAATACAAAGCAGGTCGCCAAAAAATTAGTTCAAGAATTGGAGTCTGCATTGACATAAAAAAAGCCCCGCGGTTGCGGGGCCCTTAATTGAATTGTATGGCTAGTTATTCTCCAACTACCACAAATTTCACATGGGTCTTAACTTCCCTATGCAAGTCGATGTCTGCAGTAAATTCTCCAGCACCTTCTACGGCTACCGGGATTGCGATTTTCTTTCTGTCAATTTCGAATCCTTTGGAGGCCAAAGCATCTGAAATTTGAAGGGTAGTAACTTTTCCGAAAATTTTTCCCGAATCCCCAATTTTCGCTTTGATTTCTAGGGACACTTCTGAAAGTTTGGCTGCAAGCTGCTCTGCTTCGGTTTTAATTTTTTCCGCTTTGTGAGATGCTTGCTTGATGTTTTCAGCAAGGATTTTTTTATTGGAACCTGTGGCCAAAATGGCATAGCCTTGAGGGATAAGGTAATTTCTACCGTATCCAGGCTTCACACTTACCAAATCGTTTTTATAGCCAAGACCTTTGATGTCTGTTTTTAAGATGATTTCCATTTGTAATGATCATTTATGGTGAAAGGATACCTCCTGTGGATTATTTCAATCCATCGGTTACGAATGGCAACAAGGCCAAATGTCTTGCTTTTTTAATCGCCTGAGCTACTTTTCTTTGGTATTTCGCAGAATTACCAGATAGCCTTCTAGGTAAAATTTTGCCTTGCTCGTTTACAAATTTCAACAAGAAGTTGGGATCCTTGTAGTCAATGTACTTGATGCCATGCTTCTTGAATCGGCAATACTTCTTTCTGATTTCACCTCTGTTGATAGGTTCGTTTACTAGTGTCATTGTGCTGGCTCCTCCTTAGCTTCAACTTTTTTGTTAAATTCTCCTTTTCTTCTTCTTTCGGCATACACGATAGCGTGCTTGTCCAAAACAGTAGTAAGGAATCTCATCACTTTCTCGTCACGTCTGAATTCCAATTCAAACTTTCGGATAATACTTGGATTAGCCTTGAACTCCACCAATACATAAAAACCAGTTGTCTTTTTTTCGATAGGATATGCCATCTTTTTAAGACCCCAGTTTTCCACATTGATTACATCTGCCCCCTCATCTTTTAACAAGTTCACAAACTTGTCGACAGTATCCTTCATCTGAACATCAGACAAAACGGGAGTTAAAATGAATACCGTCTCGTAACTTCTTTGGAACATTTTAAATGTGTTTTTTGGAATTTAAATAAATAGTTTGCAAAAGTAGAAGAATTGCCTCTACTATCCAAATATTTGGCAGTTTTCTCTACAGCAAGAGGAATAGCGGGATCAGTTGCTGGGAAATTACTTTACCGTAAAGGACTTCGTTACAGCGAGAAAAGTATCGATAAAAAGTTTGACCTCGTAAGTACCGGATGAAAAAGGAGTTCCTTTTTCAAAGAGAAAGACAAGGGATTGGCGGGAATTATCGTAATAAACTTCTTGTATAGCCGTATAAAATTGTTCTTTCCCATCCAAAGTAAAGGTGCCTGAGCCTTTGGCTACATCAAAAATCACCTGTTTGTTTGGACCTAGGACTTGGAGGTAAATTTTTCGAATACCTTTGTCAGCAACAGCATTTTCACCTAGACCATATTCTATTTTAAGGGTAGAAATTTGCCTATTGCTGTATTTTCCTGAAGTTTCTACTTTTTCTTTTCCTCTTCCGTTGATGGCGGAAATTTGGATAAAATCTATTTTTAATGCCGCAGCAAGGTCTACCTTTTGTTGTAACCTTTCTTTTTGTTTGGAAAGCTCCGCAACCTCACCTTCAATTTCAGTTTGTGTAGATTTCAATCGGCTATTTTCAGACCTTAGGACTTGGTTGTTTTCTCGTAATGCTTTGATTTCTTCATCCTTTTGAAGTAAAATTTCTGAAAGTGCAGAAATTTTTTGATTTAAGGCCTTTATTTCTTGAGCACTTCGTTGGTTAGTGGAATTAAGTTCTAAGCTAAGCTGATCTTTTAGGGCGAGTAATTCCCTCACATCGCCGCCCAATTCCTCTAATTCTTGAATTCTACGTTGAAGTTGCGTACTCACCGAATCCAACCTGAATGTTAGCGAATTATTTTCAGAAGTTAGAGCTTCTAGTTCTTCCTGTTTTTCTTGCTGATCCAAGTAATCCGTATATACTTTAATTCCGCTAATGAGTAGCAATAAGATCAATACCAGCAACAGAACTTGCTTGCCTTGCCAGGGATTTGATTTTTCTTTTTCTCTTATATCACTCATGCACAGTGGGGGCCATGTAGGTTTTTCCCTAACCTAGGGTAAAGTTCCTCAGCTCCTACCTGCTCTTTAACAATATCTTTGCCAAATCACTTTTATTCACCATAAAGTTTTGAAATTCACCCCAATCCCTAGGGATGGACTTAGTAGGCCAGCACTTTATGAGTCTTTTTTCCTGGAAAGGAAAGAAAAACAAAGCCATAGTCAAAAAAATCTAAGCTGAGTTGTACTCGAGGATGCTCTTTTAATTTTTTCCAGGCCATTTCCGTCTCCCTGGACTTGTGGATGTTTCCCAAGCAAAGGATGCTGTTTTCATGTAAACTCCAAACCAACTTGTCCAATAATAGCTCCGATGAAATTAACTGAGCTGTGTCATGGGCAAGGACATAATCGAAAACCTTTTGATCTTGAAGGAAGCGTTGTAGGTGAATTTCCCAAGAAGCTTCTTCCTTCGAGGAATCAGAAATCTCTTTTCTCTTTCCTAGGGCATGCAGCGTCCCTGAGGCGATACTTTGGAGTAGGGGCTCTTCTGATACATCTGCAAAAGCAAATTCAAGGACCTCTTGTGCTGGGGTTAATGAACAAAAATATTCACCAAGAAGGGTAGCTTTTCTTTTTTGGTTTGCTCTTGTTTTTCCTTGGGATTGAAGGTACTTCAGGAGCCCTTGGTAAAGGGAAAAAATAAATGGTGAGTGTTGGCTATATAGGGTTTCTTGATTTAGCCAGTAATTTAGCCAGGCAAAAAAATGGAAGGTGTTTTTTCCTAACATCAATTTTGGAAAATGCTTGCCATCAATTGAAACTCAGGTATGGTCACTTCAATTTGGTTTCCATCCATCAATTTTTCTAGTGTAAAATACCCCTTCATTTTTCCTATACCAGATTTAAGAGTACATCCAGAAACATAGGTATGGTTTTCTCCTGGCTCCAAGATGGGCTGCTGACCCACTACACCATCCCCTTCCACGATTTTTATACTTTCAGCAGCATCGTAAATCTCCCAGCGGCGCTTCAGCAACTGGAAGGTTTGGCGGCTTTTATTTTCTATTCTTACTTTGTAGGTAAATACATAGTGGTGCTGCTGAGGATTGGAAAAATCAGGCTGGTAGGTAGTTTCAACACTGACTTGGATTCCTTTAGTGATGGCAGTGACCATGGGATATTGTACATTTGATTAGCAAGTTAAGGTTTCTATAGCTCAAATCAAGCCCTAACCTATGGATGTACACATTGAACCCAGTTGGAAAGTAGCCTTGGCAGAGGCATTTCAACATTCTTCCTTCCTTTCCCTTACCCAATTTATTAAAAGAGAATACCAAGCGCATCAAATTTTCCCTCCTGGAAGACAAATTTTCTCTGCTTTTTGGCAATGTCCCTTGCCATCGGTAAAACTGGTCATCCTGGGCCAAGATCCTTATCATGGAGAGGGTCAGGCCCATGGACTTTCATTTTCAGTAATTCCTGGTGTACCCTTTCCTCCCAGCTTGCTTAATATTTTTAAGGAATTAAAAAATGATCTAGGTGTTCCCATACCTCCACATGGAGATTTGACCCGATGGGCAAATCAAGGAGTTTTTTTATTGAATGCGACTCTTACAGTCAGGGCAAATCAAGCAGGATCACATCAACACCAAGGCTGGGAAACTTTCACCGACGAAGTCATTCGTACGGTCAGCAGAGAGCGGAATCACGTGGTATTTTTGCTTTGGGGGGCCTTTGCACAAAAAAAGGAAGAGCTGATTGATTCCAGCAAGCACCTTATATTGAAAGCGCCACATCCTAGTCCATTATCGGCACATCGGGGATTTTTAGGTTGTGGACATTTTTCAAAAGCCAATGACTATTTGCTTGCTACCCAACAAAGTCCCATAGACTGGTAAGAAAAAAGGCCCTGATTTCAGGGCCTTGGGATTATTCAATTCCTTTAAAAAAGCGGTTCCATCGGATCTTGGAAAACATGGTTTCAAATTTGTCCAAAGAAAGCCATAGAAACCAAGCTTTACCTACCACATGGTCTTCGGGTACAAATCCCCAATACCTAGAGTCTAGGGAATCGTGCCGATTGTCCCCCATCATGAAATAATAATTTTGTTTGAAGGTATAGTTACTTACTTTTTTACCGTCTATGTAGAGTTGCCCTTCTTTGACCTCCACTTTCTGGTGCCCTTCGTATTTTTCTATAGTGAATGCATACTTGATCACGTTTTCGGGTGTCATTTCTAAGGAGAGATTTTCACCAGGCACAAGCAAGGGTCCGTAATTGTCACGGTTCCAATTGAAATTGGATCCATTGGGGAAAATTCCAGATTCTCCTTGCCCCTTGGCTTGTAAGGCTTTGGTTACGGAAGTAATTACAGGTGATGCTTTGAGTGCTTCTATGCCTTCCTTGGTTGTCCAAACCATATATCTATTTCCTCCTGGGTCTGCAAAAAAGCTTTCTTGATTGATTCCAAAATCTGCCAAAAACTCGGTGGTCAAGGGTCTATTGGTGCTGATTTCATAGGAATATTGCATTTCTTCGGGTTGATGAGCCAACTCTTGGTTGACAAAAAGCTCCCCTTCTTTGACTTCTATGATATCTCCTGGTATCCCCACTGCTCTTTTGATATAATTGGTTTTCAGGTCAATGGGATATTGAAATTCCACAGGATAGTTGAATACGACTACATCATTTCGCTGTACGGAAGTAAATCCAGGCAAGCGGTAGTAGGGAAGTTCAATCAAATCGGAGTAGGAAAGAATTTCTGTACCCCAGATTTTTTGGTGAGTGAGCGGAATTTGGAGGGGAGTTTTAGGAATCCTTGTTCCGTAATGAAGTTTACTTACAAACAGAAAATCTCCTACCAGCAGGGTTTTTTCCATAGATGCAGTGGGAATGGTAAAGGGCTCAAGGAGCAACCAACGGATCAAAGAGGCTGCGACTACAGCAAAAACCAGGGCGTCTACCCATTCTCTTATTGCGGATTTTTTTGGTTTAGTATTACTCATGGCAGTGACAGTTATTGCTTAAAAAGAAAGGAAATCGTCCATCGAAAGTACTCCTTTTTTTTCCATTATCCACTCAGCGACCTGTAGCGCACCAGTAGCAAATCCTTCTCTGTTGTGTGCAGTATGAGAAATCTCTAAGGTATCTATAGCTGAAGAATAGCAAATGCGATGGGTCCCTGGCGCGGGGTCCTTTCGAATGGAAGTGATGGGAAGGGAGTCAGATGGGGTACCGTTTTCTCCTTGTTTATGCCAGGATTTTACTTGATTGTAGTGATGAATAATGGATTGAGCAAGGGTAATGGCGGTGCCAGAAGGGGCATCTTTTTTTTGGGTATGATGAATTTCCTCCATGGAGACCTGATACCCTGAAGTTTCCTTCATGAGTGTGGCTAAGTATTGGTTGACTTTGAAGAAAATATTGACACCAATACTAAAATTGGAGGCGTAAAAGAAGGCCCCGTTTTTTTGACGCGTTAGTGCCTCTACCTGGGGCAACTCGTCGAGCCATCCTGTGGTGCCGGACACGACAGGAATCCCTTTTTCTAAGGCCCATTTGATGTTGGAAAGGGCTGCCTCAGGTTGACTAAACTCAATGGCCACATCTATATCTTTAGGATCTAGATCCTGCAAAAGGTCTTGATTGGCTAGATCTATTTTAGCTACCAACACGTGCCCTCTTTGCTCAGCGAATTCCCCGATGAGTTTGCCCATTTTACCATAACCTAGTAGAAGAATTCTCATTTTTTAAAGTGTAGGGTAACAGAAAGTCCAAGAGATGGTGCGGAGGCAGCGTAGGTTGCAATATTGGGATCCACGCTGAGGGATAAGTCATCGGAAATATCAAATCCTGATAAATGCGCATCTACATTAGCATCTACCAAATTAAGTGCATAAATGCCCAATAAAAGAAGAAGAGTCAAATCCCTATTTTGTCTCCAATAATCTACGTTTCTAACCAAAGCAGCTCGATTTAAAGAAGGAAATTGATTGGTTTCCCCTGCATCAAAAGCAAGCAAAGCCTCTCTGAAGGTTTCGTATCGGGTATGGTTGTATTGGATGAAATACACGTCGGTCATGATGCCTGCATAGAGGATGGGTACTTTCCACGTTTTTCCGTTGTATACTTGTCCAGCTCCTGGAAGAATGGCAGAAAGGAGAGTGGCTTTTTTAGGATCTTTGGGTAAAAGGGTGCTTTTTGAGGACTCTTTTTCTTTGGAGATTTCTTGACCAAAACCAAGCGATAGACCCAGGTAAAGAAAGAGAAGGCATCCGGCAAAAACCTTAGTCGGACCAATCAAGAGTCTTGTCAAAGAAGGTAAGCCACACACCTTAAATAAGTTCAAGAAGTTCTAGAATTCGGTTTAGATCCGTTGAGGAGGAGAATGGAATTTTTAGCCAAAATGTGAAGAAAGTTGCTGCTGAATTTTAGCCAATTCGTATTTCCTTACTGGGCTCAAACTTTGTTTGTCCGTTTCTTTTGGGGAATGACCTGCGTTCAGTGATTTTACCAAGGCCTCTACCTGTCGCACACTGAGTTCTTCAGAAATTGTTTTTTTAAACAAAGTAAGTTGCTGTCCTACATCTTCTATATTGATCAATGCCCGGGCATGACCAAAAGAAAGTTGTTGATCTCGGATAGCCGCCTGTATGGTCGGGGGCAATTTTAACAGTCGCAAGTAGTTGTTGACTGAGGTTCTATTTTTGCCCACCCGATCCCCAAGTTCCTCTTGCTTTAAATTACACTCTACCAATAAGCGCTGGTAGGAATGGGCTATTTCTAAGGCATTCAGGTTTTCTCTTTGGATATTTTCAATCAATGCCATTTCTAGCATTTGCTGGTCATTGGCTGTACGGACATAGGCAGGAATCTGAGTGAGTCCGGCTAGCTTAGAAGCTTGAAACCTACGTTCTCCAGATATGAGCTGGTAGTCATTTGGACCAAGTTTCCTTACGGTAATGGGCTGAATTATACCCTGTACCCGAATGGAATCTGCTAGATTTTGCAAGGCCTCTTTGTCAAAATGAACCCTAGGTTGGTAGGGGTTGACTTGAATTTCTGCCAAGGGGATTTCTAATATGCCAGCTTTAGCAATTTCTGGTAGCAAGTCCTGAGCCTTACCTTTTGCAGGACTATCCTCTAAGAGTGCCCCAAGGCCTCTTCCTAATGCAGATTTACGAGGTGATTTTTGATCGGACATGGACTCAATTGCTGGCTTTTTGAAGGCCGTTTCTTTGTACAAGCTCCCCTGCCAAATTCAAATAGGCAATGGATCCTTTTCCTTCGGCATCGAAGGAAATGGCAGGTAAGCCAAAACTTGGGGATTCAGATAATCTTACACTGCGGGGGATAATGGTATCAAAGACCATTTTTTTGAAATGAAGTCTCACTTCATCAACTACCTGATTGGAAAGTCGTAGACGTACATCATACATAGTGAGTAAGATCCCTTCGATTTCTAGTTCAGGATTCAGTCGGGTTTGAATTATTTTGATGGTATTCAGTAGTTTACCTAATCCTTCCAACGCAAAGTATTCGCATTGTACCGGGATGATCACTGAATCAGCTGCCGTGAGGGCATTTATGGTGATCAGGCCCAAGGATGGGGAACAATCGATGATGATAAAATCAAATTGATCTTTTAGGGAACCAATGACTTGTTTCATTTTCTCCTCTCGATTTTCGAGGTTGATCATTTCCACCTCGGCTCCTACCAAATCGATATGGGAGGGAACCAAGTACAGGTATTCCAACTCTGTAGACAATATGATAGAGGAGATAGGAGTTCCGTCTACCATACACTCGTAGATGCTGCTTTCTATAGACTTAGGATCGTGACCTAATCCTGAGGTGGTATTTGCTTGTGGATCGGCATCGATCACTAGGGTTTTGTATTCCAAAACTGCCAGACTGGCCGCCAGATTCATCGCAGTGGTCGTTTTTCCAACTCCACCTTTTTGGTTAGCAATGGCAATGATTTTTCCCATGAAATAAGCTGAGGGTAATTAGGAATCAATATTAAGCAAAATCAGGTCCAATTTTTGGTAAATCTTGCTTTTTTTGAACACTTTAACTTGTGAAATTAAGTTAATTGAAATTTTACTCTTTTTGAGGCGGCTATCCAATTAGCTAGGCCAACATTCTATCAAAAAAGGAGCTTAACTAAGCTCCTTTTTCTTTTATTTTTTCTTCTTGGCTTCCGCCATTTTCATGGCATCTTCTAAGCGTTGTTGAAATTTGGATTTTTTCTTGTCTACATTTTTGATCTTATGCTCTTCCACTTTTTGACGGATTTTTGCATCGTCTACAAACAACTTGATCAATGCTTGTTGGCCAAAGGTGAAAATATTACCTACAAAATAGTAGAAACTTAGACCTGCAGGGAAGGAGTTGAGTACAAACATGAACATCACCGGCATGATGTATCCCAAACTTTTCATGGGCCCAGTAGCCGCAGTCAATTGGTTGTTGAAATGGGTATACAACAGTTGAGACACCGTCATCAATAAAGTAAACAAACTTACGTGGGCTCCATAAAATGGGATGGAAAAGGGTAGCTTGATAAACTCATCGTAGGTAGATAGGTCATCTGCCCACAAGAAGGACTCTTGCCTTAGCTCTATGGCATTAGGAAAGAAAAAGAACATGGCAAACAAAAACGGCATTTGCAGCAATAGGGGCAGGCAGCCGGAAAGCGGGCTTACTCCAAGCTGAGAGAAGAGCTTCATTTGCTCTTGTTGCATTTTGGTAGCATCGTCACCATATTTTTCCTTCAGCTCATCAATTTCTGGTTTGATTACCCTCATTTTTGCCATTCCGATGTAGGACTTGTACGTCAATGGAGATAGGGCAAGTTTGATGATAAAAACAATCAGAATGATGATAATTCCATAGCTATCGAAATACTTTTCTAAGAATTCGAATAAATGAACAACAAAATATTTGTTTACCCAGCTTACGAAGAAATACCCCATGTCCACGTTTTCTTCAAAGCCTGGCGTGATGGATTTTAGCGTTTTGTACTGGTCAGGACCAAAATAAAAAGTAAGGCCTGCTTTTCCCTCAAGAAGAGGAACCGACAGGCTGGCCTTCATGGTTCTTACTAGGGCTGAATCCTCAGGCGTGCTTTGTGATACCTTAACTTCTTGAAATAGAGAATCTGCAATGATGCCTGAAGTGAAAAACCGTTGACTAAATCCAATCCATTTCACTGAACCAGCCACTTCTGCTTCCTCGGGATCATCACTTGCACTCAAGTAGTCGTAGCTACCATCAGCTAAATAATAATTGACCTGCGTTTTTCTTCTTGACTCGGCGAGATCCTTTTCTTGCGATTTGATTTGATCTTCCCAGTTGATTTTCACTTCTTTTCCCGTGATAATTCCTTGAAATCTTTCTATTTCAAAGGTTTTATGCACTTCATAGCTACCCGCTGCTAAGCTATATTTCAGCAAAATTTGTCCAGCTTCGTTTCCTGATTTTAGGGTAAGTACTTGCTGAGTAACTCCATTTACCTCCTCGTTTTTCAGGGTAGGGGTGAAGTAAAAAGCATCCAATTCTTTCGCTCCTAGACGAGTATCAAAAGAAAAATTCATTTGGGTATGAGCACTATCTACCAAGACCACTGGATCGCCTTTCCAGCTCTTGTACTCCTTAAGAATTACTTCCTTGATTTGTCCCCCTTTGGAAGAAACAGTGATTTTTAGCACGTCATTTTCTAAGAGAATCTCTTTTTCTTCCCCTAGGGTTAGCGGAGCCAATTCTCCAAAGGAAGACATGCGTTGTGCATCCACGAGGCTGTCGGGGACAGACAAAACTTGGGAGGCAGTATCCGAATTAGTTTTTTCTTGACTTTCTTGTGCGGTCACTACTTCTTGAGTCTCTGGGACTTCCGGAGCACTTGCAAAGAAAAAGGAGTAAACCAAAATGACGGCGGCAAATAGGATCAGTCCTGTTGCTTGATTTTTATCCATGGTTGGTAGAATTGCCTGGGTTAATTACCCAGTAATTTGGAATTTTTTTTATCGATGGCAGCCTGAATAAAACTCACAAACAAAGGTTGTGGATTTAACACGGTGCTTTTGTATTCGGGATGGAATTGTACGCCGACAAACCAGGGATGATTTTTCAGTTCTACAATCTCCACCAATCCAGTTTCGGGGTTTTTGCCTGTGGCTTCAAGCCCCATGGCTTGGATTTGGTCTAAGTAGGCATTATTAAACTCATAGCGGTGGCGGTGGCGTTCTTGAATTTTATTTTTGCCATAGGCCAAGGCAGTTTTACTATTTTTTTTCAGATCACAAGCATACGAACCCAATCGCATTGTTCCTCCCATTTGGTCAATTTTCTTTTGCTCTTCCATCAATGCGATGACAGGATGTGGAGTAGTTGGGTCCATTTCGGTAGAGTTGGCACCTTTGAGGCCAAGTACGTGCCTAGAAAACTCAATTACGGCCACTTGCATTCCTAAACAAATTCCGAAAAAAGGAATTTTATTCTCCCTAGCGTACTTTACGGTAACTATTTTTCCTTCAAATCCTCTTTCTCCAAATCCTGGAGCAACTAAAATACCATCCAAACTTTTTAGCTTGAATTGGTAATTTTCCGAACTGATTTCTTCAGAAGAAAGTAAAATAAGTTTTACTCTACACTCTACGGCTGCAGCAGCGTGAGTAAAGGATTCAATGATGGATTTGTAAGCATCTGGAAGGGACACGTATTTTCCAATTAATCCTATCGTCACCTCTGCAGTTGGGTTTTTTAATTTCCCTAAAAATTCCTTCCAATCTTTTAAATCTAACTTAGACTTTGGTTTCAGATTAAGTTTGGAAAGAACCCTTTCGTCTAACTTCTCTTTTTTCATCAGCAAGGGCACATCGTAGATGGAATCTGCATCCATAGCTTCGATCACCGAATCCAACTGTACGTTGCAGAAGAGGGCAAGTTTTCTTTTTACCTCGTTGGGTAGTGGATACTCGGTACGGCAGACCAAGATATCGGGCTGTATACCCGCTTCTAAAAGCTGCTTCACCGAATGTTGGGTAGGTTTTGTTTTTAATTCCTTCGCAGCTTTGAGGTAGGGAATTAGCGTTAGGTGAACCACCAGGAAATTTCCAGGACCTAAATCCCATCTGGCTTGTCGTACCGCTTCTATAAAGGGCAAGGATTCTATATCTCCTACACAGCCCCCAATTTCAGTGATGACCACATCGTACTTCCCCTCTTGACCTAGTTTGTAAAAATTACTCTTGATCTCGTCGGTAATGTGTGGGATAACCTGTACGGTTTTACCTAAAAATTCTCCTTTTCTCTCTTTGGTGATGACGTTGTTGTAAATCCTACCTGTGGTAATATTATTGCTTTGGGAGGTATTCACGTTTAAAAACCTTTCGTAATGACCAAGATCCAGGTCCGTTTCTGCCCCATCTTCCGTTACATAGCATTCCCCATGTTCGTAAGGATTGAGTGTTCCTGGGTCTATATTGAGATAAGGGTCAAATTTTTGAATGGTGACCCTAAAGCCTCTCGCTTGCAACAATTTCCCAAGGGAGGCCGCAATTATTCCTTTTCCCAAAGAGGAGGTAACTCCTCCGGTAATGAAAATGTATTTTGTCTGTGAGGCCATAAGAAGAGGCTAAGGTACTTGTTGAGTAGAATTCTTATGGGGTATAAAGCTAGGGAATTTTCGCGAACTGCCCTTTACTTCAAGTTTGGATTTTTTGAAGAAAAAAATTGAATCAGCATTCCTTTAAATTTGACTTCCTTCTAGAAAACTAAAATTATAATGGGTTAAGGACGGATAAAGTCAGTACTTTACATAGACGGTTTGTATTTTTTATGATAAAACATAGCAAATAAAAATGAAAATAATCTGATAGCTTAGAGACGCAATATAATTTGGTTAGAGATATTTTTATTCTTCTTCTTGAAGGCTGTTTTTATTTATTGTGAATAAAATTTTTCAAATAAAATTTTAGAAAGTAGAAAATTCTAAAGACTTGGTTCAAAAAATAAAATTCCATATGCCCTAAGCAATAATTTTTATCACCAAATGCCACTCAAATTTTCTAAAAACATAGGAAATAAATACAGATAATCCCGTTTTTACCTCTAAAATGGAATTCAAGTCTTATCTATTACTTTTTATTTTGAACAATGAGGTTAAGTTAAGCGTACGGAAGTATCTATTAAATTAAGTTAACGAGAGATTCTATTTTTCTCCTAAATAAGTGATTGTGATTATTAATGATTTTTATTTAGTAAAATTTTATAAAAAAAAAATTAAAATACTTTTTATCAAATAAAAATGACCATGTATATTGCAAGGATTTTTCTACTAAAAAATAATAAACAAAAAAATGAGAGAACTTATTAAAGAATCCCTAGTAGATCTTAGAAGATCAGATGGGTTTATCTATGTTACTGCTGAAGGTAAAAAAATTGACCTTCATGAAGCAGCATCCCGAGGAATTGCCGTGACTCCTGTTAATCCTAAAGATGGGGTAATTAAAAAATTGGAATCTGCAGGCATGTTTTTGACCGATTCTAAATTCTTAGCTGAACTCAACGAATTGATTGCTGCTTTGAATGGAGGATCTGTAGCTAAAGGAGAAGGAAAAAGAAGAACTTTCTCTGGAAGCGAAAAAGTAAAAATCCTAGAAGAATGGAAAAAAGTGGAAGCTGCAGGTAAGAAGACCAAAGCTGCATTCGCTAGAGAAGTAGGAGTTGGGTACCAAACTTTTATCAACTGGCTTAAGGGATAATTGGTTTCCCTGAAAACGTAATAAAGGACAGCGAAAGCTGTCCTTTTTTTATTCTTTTTCCACTGGAATTACACCTTATTTAGGCCTCCTTCCAATATACTTGAGGGGAGAGATGCTAAGGAATGATTTTGGTCCTTGGTAGTCTAGCAAGATAATCTGTTTATTTTTGTGTCATCACAAGACTCATGCTCAATACCTCTGAAATACTAGGATTCCTTAAAGCCAATGGCATCGTTTTCCTCAAGGAAGGCAACGGTAGGGTGTTTTCTTTAAAAAAAAATATCATTTATCGATGCAGAAGAGCAGGAGGGAGGGATCTATTTACTTTTTGACTTATTTCAAATTCGTTCCCTTTGCGTTCCTTTTTCTGAAGTTTCCTTGGATATTGTGGATTTTGCCTCCAAGCCTACTATTTATCAAAGTCCTTCCAATTCTTTACTTCCCAAAGGAGCCAGCCATGAGGGAATGGTTCGCTTTTCCCTTATCCGTGAGCCAGCTTGGAACAAACTTTTATATCAATATTCCCAACCTGTCTTGTTCCATGAAGTCAAGGGGCAAGAAGAAGATTTTCTGACGAGTTTGTATTTTCCCTTGTTTAGCCCCAGCGTAAAAGAACTTTTTTTAGGTCCAGAAGGTGAGGTAAAAATCATAAAAGCATGAATCTGAAAGCCCAGCTGGATCAACATGAGATTTTTGCCCAAGTAGCTGCTGTTGCCTCTAAGCTTGGATTGGAAACCTACTTGGTGGGTGGTTATGTGCGTGACCTACTGTTAAACAGACCGAGCAAGGACATAGACTTTACCTGTGTGGGTAGTGGAATTTTACTTGCTCAGGAGGTAGCTAAGTCTTTTTCCGAGCATGTACCCCTTACCGTTTTTAAGAATTTTGGAACGGCCATGCTCAAGCTGCATGACTGGGAACTTGAATTTGTCGGGGCAAGGAAAGAGTCTTACCGCTTGGAATCCCGCAAGCCAATCGTGGAGGACGGCACCTTGTTGGAAGATTTGGAACGAAGGGATTTCACCATCAATGCCATGGCCATTTCCCTAAATTCAAGCAATTACGGAGATCTAGTTGATCCTTTTGGGGGAACAAAGGATTTGAAGTCCAAGCAGATAAAAACACCTTTGCAGGCTGGTATTACTTTTTCGGATGATCCCTTGCGGATGATGCGTGCGGTGAGATTTGCCGCCCAACTCCAATTTGATATTGAGGCAGATACTTTCTACGCACTGAGTAAGCATGCTTCTAGGCTTAAAATTATTTCAGAAGAGAGAATTATTGATGAGTTGAATAAAATTCTACTTACCAAAACGCCTTCCTATGGTTTCAAGCTTTTGTTTGCATCCAAACTCTTGCACGAGTTTTTTCCGGAGATGGTCGCCCTGCAAGGGGTGGATTCTGTAGACGATAAATCTCATAAAGATAATTTTTATCATACGCTTCAAGTACTTGACAACGTATGCCAGTATTCAGAAAGCCTCTGGCTTCGATGGGCAGCAGTATTGCATGATATTGCCAAGCCGGCCACAAAAAGATTTCATCCCTCTATAGGATGGACCTTTCATGGACACGAAGACAAGGGGGCTCGAATGACACCTGCCATTTTCAAACGACTTAAATTACCTTTGGACGAACGCATGAAGTACGTACAAAAATTAGTACGCCTCCACCTTAGGCCTATAGCCCTTGTTAAGGAGGAGGTTACCGATTCGGCCTTGAGAAGGCTCCTGTTTGATGCTGGAGACGATATAGAGGATTTGATGATGCTATGTAGAGCAGATATTACTTCCAAAAACAATAAGAAGGTTCAAAAATATTTAGACAACTTTGCGCGAGTAGAGCAGAAGCTCCACGAGGTAGAACAAAAAGATCAAGTCCGAAATTTTCAACCCCCTATTAGTGGTGAAGAAATCATGATAACTTTCGGAATCTCTCCATCAAAAATTGTTGGAGAATTAAAAGAAGAAATCAAAGAAGCTATATTGGAAGGCAGAATACAAAATAATTCCGAAGAAGCACGAGGCTTGATGCTACAACTCGCAAAGGAAAAAGGCTTACATCCCATTACCTAACCCCAACTATTCCTCATTTCTATGAAACAGTTTCTAATATTCTTTTGTCTCTTATTGGCCTGTATGAGCCAATCCTTGGCGCAAACGGCCTCTGATTCTATTCCTAAGTTTGATCCTAAGGTAAAAAGTGCGTTGAACATGTCAGATCAGATGGCCTACCAGGCAGCGCTTCGTTACAGCGACTTGCAGATCGCCAAAATCAAATTGTACGACCTCATGGTGAGAAATCCGGAAGATCTTCGTTACATGGAGGCTTTAGGTAGTTTGTACTTTGAAGCGGGTCAAAATGCCTCAGCAGCACTAGTAGCCATGGACCTCTTGAAAATTAATGATAAAACACAGGGGCATTGGAAATTGCTGCCTATGCTTTGGAGCAATTGGGCGCTTTTGATCGAGCACTACCTTATTATGAAAGTTTGCACCTGTTGACAGGTGATAATTTTAGTCTCTACAAATCCGCCTACTTGCAATACTCGCTCAAGCGCTATGCAGAGGCCTTGAATTCCTTGACCATGTTGATCAAAAACACCAAGGCTGATGAAAAAATTGGATTTTCTATTTCAGATACGGAAACCCAACAAGTGGACATGAAAGCCGCAGCACTCAACCTTCGAGGCTTGGTGTACTTAGATCAAAATTCAAAAACGGAAGCCAAGGCTTCCTTTACCGAGGCCCTAGCGATAGATCCCAATTTTACTCAGGCCAAAGAAAATCTTGCGAAGTCCAATTAAGTCAGCTTTGCTAAAAAAAATACCGGAGTTGCTCCGGTATTTTTTTGCCCTTAGCTTTTCTAGCTTTTATTATTTTTTTCTAGAATCTAAGTTGAAAGAGTCCTATTGATAACTTTAGCACCTTCTTCTAATTCTCGGATAAATTTTCTATCATGACTCCAGTTCTTGGCTTACTGTCCAAGGTGCTGGCTAAGTCAACTCGATCGAGTTGTTGAAACTTATTGCCGGATGGAATCCCCGTAATTTTTTCAATGGCTTTCCGAAGCAGTAGTTCTGTGACATCACCTAGGGGTCTCAATCGTTCTTGACTTTCTTTGACTTCTAGATTTGGAACAAATCCTGTGGTATAATCTGACTGATCTAGGCTATTGAAACTTCTAGAGACTATGGGTAAAATTCCATACTTATTGTTTTTATTTTCCTCGTCTTCGAAGGGTACCGAGCCCACGTTTTTTCCTGTAGTCTTATCCCCAATTAAAAAGACATCCATATAAGGCTTTAATCCATTGATAATCAACTCTGAAGCCGAAGCGGTACGGGCAGAGGTAAGCACATAGACCCGATTATTTTTTAAGATTCTTCCTAAGTTTTCAGCCTTGGCTTTGAAGGGGGTTTGCACATTTTTCAGGTTGTCAAACTGCATCAAATAGCTATTATATCTGGTTTTGGAAAAAATATCGCTGGTGGTAACTGCAGGTGCGATAAGGCTAGCAAGATTGACAGCGGAAGACACGTAACCTCCTCCATTGTAGCGAAAATCCAAGATCAAATGTTGAATTCCCTTAGCTTTCATATCCGCAAAAATCCCGTCCATTTCTAAGTCATAAGCGGTGCTGTTGTTTCCAGGTCCAGGAGCAAAAAAATGGTACACTACATACCCAATTTTTTCTCCTTGGATGGTATATACGGTATCTAGGAAGTTTGGATTTTCGGCCAGCTCTATGGGGGTAAGAGAAATTTCTCCCTTAGGTTCAAAGTTGCCATTTTGTGCATTGAATCTGGTCGTGGTAATGGTATGTGGCTTTTCAATTAAGCCCAATTGTACCTTATAGTTGTCTAAGGTGAGCTGAGTCCCATTGATTCGGGTGATGTAATCGCCTCTTCTGAGGTCCGTATTTGCAGCGGGACTATTTTTTTTGATGTAGGTAATTTCTGCAATCACATTGGAATTGGAGGCACTCTCTCGGTAGAGGGTAAACTCATAGCCTGCTTCCAAGTTGATTCCGCTGAGGGAATTCATCAGGGCTTTGTAATCTGGATAGATTACCGAAAACCTGTCTGTAGGCCGATTGAGCAGGGATTCAAAATAATCAGAAGGATCAGAAGTAGTAGCGATGGGGGTTCGCATCTCGGGAAGCCAGAGATACACTTCCTTCATCACCTTGTAGATCCAATTGTTGATCGCAATGTTGGGATTGGGCTCTTCTTTTACATCAGGAAGGGTATCCTCCTCTTCCTTACACCCCAACAGCCCCCCTAGCAGGATACCCAGGAAGAGCAGAAAAAATAGGGATTTCTTTTTCATACATTTTCTTTATAATGGACTTAAACGAAAATTTCCATGAAAAGGTTAATAGTGCCTTGATATTCCGGTCTAGGAACTGAAAGACACATCATGAACCTGACTATCCAGCAGACGCCCCTTTTCACATTTCAATACCCGGTAAGGATATTTTCTAAGTAATTCGTGGTTATGGGTGGCCATCAAGATGGCGGTTCCCTGCTTGTTGATCTCTTGGAAAAGCTTGAATATACCATCGGCCACATCGGGATCAAGATTTCCGGTAGGTTCGTCAGCCAACAAAATGGATGGTTTATTCAGGAGGGCTCTTGCAATGACCACGCGCTGTTGTTCTCCCCCAGAAAGTTGGTGTGGCATTTTTCCAAGTGCATCACTTAAGCCCACTTGGAGCAGTACGTCGTTGATTCTTTCTTTGATCAAAAGGAGATCTGTCCATCCCGTTGCTTTCAATACAAAGGAGAGATTTTCGCTGATGGAGCGATCGGTAAAGAGTTGAAAATCTTGAAAGATGATTCCAATTTTTCTTCTCAAGAAGGGGACTTCCTTGCTTTTGATTTCAGTCAGGGAATAGCCCACTACTTCTCCCATTCCTGAGGAAAGGGGGAGGTCGGCGTAAAGGGTCTTGAGTAAAGAGCTTTTTCCACTGCCCGTTCTACCAATGAGAAAAACAAATTCGTGTTGTTCTATGGAAAAATTTACCTCGCTTAATACAGCGGTTTCTCCTTGGTAAATGGTAGCCTGTGTCATTGACAATACAGGAAGGGTACTGAAATCCATAGGTTTACAAGTCTAATTTTTGCAGTTTACCAAAAGGAAGGTTTTGGATCAGTTTTTCCAACTGCTCTTCCTTACCTTCCAATCCAAATTTTTCTACGCTTTTTAACGGGCGATCAGCCCTAAAATAAGCTACCAGCACGAAATTCTCATCCCGTATTTGAATGTAATCTGGAATTTTTGCCTTTCCTTTTACTTTGATGATGTACATGCGATGCTGTGCTTTGGTATATTACTTTCCTGCTGCTTTGGCATGATCAGCCAAAAACTGGGCAAGGCCCGAGTCTGTCAGGGGATGCTTGAGTAGGCCAGTGATGACTTTTAGAGGACAGGTGACTACATCGGCCCCGAGCTCTGCACATTTGATTAGGTGCATGGTGTGGCGAACGGATGCGGCAAGTACCTCTGTGGTGTATCCGTAATTCTGATAGATGTGGACAATTTGAGAAATAAGCTCTAGCCCATCAAATGAGATGTCGTCCAATCTACCTATAAAGGGAGACACGTAGGTAGCACCCGCTTTAGCAGCAAGTAAGGCTTGTCCAGAAGAAAAGATCAAGGTACAATTGGTACGGATTCCCTCACTGTGGAAATAGCGGATGGCTTTGACTCCATCTCGAATCATTGGGATTTTAACCACAATTTTATCGTCCAATTTTGCAAGTTCCTTACCTTCTTTGATCATCCCTTGGTAATCGGTGGCGATGACTTCAGCGCTTACCTTATCGTCCACAATCTTGCAGATGGCCTGGTAATGGGCTTTGATGTTGGCATCTCCGGTGATTCCTTCCTTCGCCATCAGGGAGGGATTGGTGGTAACTCCATCCAAAACACCCAAATCATGGGCTTCGCGGATTTCATCCAAATTGGCGGTATCAATAAAGAATTTCATGAAGTGTATGCTTTAAATACAGGTTTAAAGAGAGTTCCCTAACAGAATAAGCATAAGGGATGCTTGACAAAGTTAGAAGATTAATCAGGATTAGAAACGGATTAGGGAAGGCGATTTTTGAAAATCGAACAAAAAAAGAGGCGGCATCGCACCGCTACAACCGCCTACCCTTGCTTCCTTCCGGACCTGGGGGATTCAGCAGGAGCTGGTCGTGCCGCCGGGTACAAAGGTAAGTAAATTTTAGGTTTTTTTTGAAAGTGCCTGGAACTTCTTGAAGCATGGGAAACTCATCCAAAAAAAATCTTCTAGTTTAAAGCGGGTCAACTGCTTTTTTTAAAAGTCTAATCTATTAGAATATCGTAATCACCAAGAAGCCCGGGAAGCCCAGAAAGATTAAATTTTGCCCCTTTGATGGAGTTAATTTCTGGGGAAATTCTAAAATTAAACGCCTCTCGGAAATCTGCTTTTTCAAGTTGGCTCCGGTCAAAAACTGCACCCAACAAGTCGGAACCTTGGAAGCTGACCTCACTTAAAATGGCTTGGGAAAAATCCACTTCTTTTAAACGACAGTGTTGAAAGCTTGATTTCTTGAGGGGTAGATTATAAAAATTGCAAAAATCAAGGGTAGAGTGTTCGGCGTGCAGTTCCAGTAGGAAGGGGTTCACATTGGTGAAAGCAATTCCCAGCATTTTGCAGCGCACAAATCGAATGTTTTGAAAATCTACCTTGTTTACTTTGACGTTGCTCAGGTCACAATCTATAAAGCTACATTTTTCAAAAGTACTTCCTTGAAGCGATATGCCTGCCAAGTTGCAAGAGGAAAAGGTACAAGATTCGTACGCTGCAGAAGTAAAATCCTTCGAAGATAGTTTTTGGAAGTGTGTTTCGGTAAAATAGCTCATGGGACTCGTGGTGGTAGGGGCGAATCAGGGCACTTACTGGAGGATGTGATATAAGCGCTAGCCTGGCAAATAGGTGGAGTTTGAATTTGGGTTGCATTCTAATCTTTCCTTCACTTTATGGGTATTTCCATAAGTGGTGGGAGAAGGTTAAGCTAAGTTAAGCAGCTTTTGGCGTTTGCAAAACGCACTATTTTTTGGCTCAGTGCTCCATGCCGTTAAAGGGATTGAATCTACGTCTGCCTATACCCATGGCTACGGCTCTACAGACCGTTTTATCTCCGTATTTGACATTCAATCTATCCAATGCCTGGTAGAGTTTGATCTGTTCTTGATTGTCTTCAAAGAGATTGATTTGGTAGTTGCCGTAGACCAAGTTGCTAAAGCGCACCCCCACCAGTCGGATGAGTAGGCGACGGGTATAGAGCTTGCTGAAGAGTTGCTTTACTACTGGCAGTAGACTATGGTCGGCGGAGCTGTAGGAAATGCGTTGCTGTATGCTGTGGGTTTCAAAGTCGGAGTATCTGATTTTTACACTTACACAAGCGGTGAGCTGCCCTTTTTGTCGAAGCTTGGCAGCAAGTTGTTCTGTCATGGCGATCAGCGTGGCCTCTAGCAATTGGGTGTCTATGGTGTCTTCCTCAAAGGTATTTTCGGAAGAAATGGATTTGGCTTCGGAGTAGGGGACTACAGGGCTTCGGTCTATGCCGTTGGCCTTTTCCCAGATGAGTTTCCCATTTTTTCCAAAACTTGCTTCTAGGAGTTGTGGAGGCATTTCCTGTAAGGTATGTACTTTTTTGACGCCCATATTGTAGAGCATTTGGGAAGTTTTTTCCCCAATCATGGGTATTTTACGTACCGAAAGGGGGGAAAGAAAACTTTTTTCTTGTCCTAGCGGGATTTGTTTTTCATTGTTGGGCTTGGCTTCCCCTGTGGCAATTTTAGAGACGGTTTTATTTTGGGAAAGTCCCATGGACAGCTGGAGTCCACTTTCCCGTATGATACGCGTACGAAGCTGATGGGCTAGCTTAAAGCAACCAAAGAAGCGGTCCATACCCGTGAGATCGATATAAAATTCATCTATGGATGCTTTTTCAAACACGGGAACGGGCTGCCTAGCCGTACGCATGGGCATGGCAGAATGGACGCCAAACTTGCGTGCTTCGTAACTGCAGGAAGCAACCACTCCACGATCGCTAGATCCCCCAATGAGGATAGGCTTGCCCTTGAGCCGGTCGTCAAATAGCCGCTCTACCGATACAAAAAAGGTGTCCAAATCTAGGTGTACAATACTTCTACTTTCTTCCATTTCTTATTGTCAATAAAATAGACATTTTTTTGTTTATAAATTAAACAAATTTTATAACTTTGAATAGTTTAGAGACGAAAGTTGTCGGTGAGAAAGAGAAATACAGTTTATTTCTACTGTATTTCAAGAATGTTATAATTATATGCAGTGAGCATCCATACTAACCTAAAATTTCTTCGTAAAAAGAAGGGTTTAACCCAGGAGGAACTTGCAGCGGGCTTGGGAATTTCAAGATCCAAACTTGCCGGGTATGAACTCAGCATTACCCCACCCCTAGAGACCTTGGTCCAAGCGACCGACTACTTCAAAGTTTCTTTGGACCTGTTGGTGAAAGAGGATTTGACCTCCTATTCCGAGTACCAGCTGCGGGAGCTATTGGATACCGAGCAGTACCTGAAGGGTCGGAAACTTCGTATTTTATCTACTACTGTAGATGACCAAGGTAGAGAATTGATCGAGGTGGTGTCGCAGCGCGCTAAGGCCAGTTACTTGGCAGGATTTTCGGATCCTGAATACATCGCTGAATTGCCAAGATTTTCTCTTCCATTTCTTCCAGCAGATAAAAAACACCGCGTTTTTCAAATTGAAGGAGACTCCATGTTGCCCATTCCTCCTGCTGCTTGGATTGTCTGCGAATACCTAGAGGATTGGACCAGCATGAAAGATGGTGAACGCTATGTAATTGTGACCGAACAAGACGGAATTACCTTCAAAATAGCCTACAATAGGCTGCGCAAGTCAGAGCAACTCTTGCTTTGTTCTTCTAATCCCCTCTATCCTCCCTTTGAGGTGGCAGCCTCTCAAATCAAAGAAGTGTGGAGGTACCGTTTGTGTATATCTTGACCTCCCGTTTTTCCTAATTTTCACACCATGCCCGTTTGTTCTACCTCCTTTGGCCCCGTACTGATCCAAGGTCATGCAGGAAAGATTGCTACCCTTGCCTTTGCCGAGGAGCAAGAAGGGGAGGAGCAGGTAGATGCCCTCACTTTAGAAGTGGTTCAACAACTTCAAGAGTATTTTTCTGGCAAGCGCAAGACTTTTAGTCTTGCGTTTACCTTGGAAGGAACGGCTTTTCAACAAAAAGTATGGGCAGCTGTCAGTCGGGTACCCTACGGGCATACCTGCAGTTATGCAGAATTGGCAAAGAAACTCGGACAGCCTGAGGCGGTAAGGGCTGTGGCAGCAGCAGTAGGCGCTAATCCTGTGTTGATCCTTATTCCCTGCCATAGAATTATAGGAAGTGACGGCAAGCTTAGAGGATATGCAGGAGGATTAGAAAAGAAAAAGGCCCTCTTGCAATTGGAGGGTCGTGCTGTTCAGGGAACATTGTTTTGAAAATAGCTTCTTTCTTAATCATTGCTCCAGCTCCACAATCACTTCTATCTCCACGGCCATGTTGTTGGGCAAAGAATTTACTCCAATGGCCGACCGGGCATGTTTTCCCTTTTCTCCAAATACAGCCACCATCAGGTCAGAAAATCCATTCATCACCGCTGGGTGAGCAGTAAATTCAGGGCTGGAATTTACCATTCCTAATACTTTTACGACTTGTTTGATTTTTCCCAGATCCCCCGTTGCGGCTTGGAGTACGGCGATGACCTCAAGCCCCGTGGCTTTGGCTGCTTCGTAGCCCTGCTCGGTAGTCAATTCTGCTCCTACTTTTCCGTAAATTTTTGGTCCAGTACCGGAGAGGTACAAGAGGTTACCTACCTGTTTCCACTTTACATAATTGGCAATAGGCTGGCTGATTTCTGGCAAACTCAGGCCCAATTGCTTGAGGTTTTCTTGGGGAGATTGCGCATGAACACCGCTGGCAAGTATGGTGCAAAGCATCAAGGAAAGGACTGCTATGTTTTTTTTCATTTGGGAGAGACGTTTAATTAGTTTCTAAGCTACTCGATTCTCTTTATTTTTGGTATTATTTTCTTTTTATTCATGATTAGCCTGCACCTACTCCCTTACGCTCCTGAATTACAACCCAGCTTTGAAGCCATCAACAAAGCCTGGGTGAATCAGTATTTTACCTTGGAGCCCTTTGATATTGCTCAATTGGAACATCCCGAAGAAAATATTTTGGGCAAGGGGGGAGAAATTATTTTCGCTGCATTTGGGACAGAAATCATAGGCACCGTAGCCTTGGTGCCCAGTCAAGAAGAAGGAATTTGGGAAATGATAAAAATGGGCGTATCGCCTTCTTTCCAAGGGAAAGGAGCAGGAACTTTGCTGGGAACTAAAATTTTAGAAATTGCTAAAGCCAAGGGAGCTAAGAAGGTCCAGCTCTTTTCTCATACCAAACTTGAGGCAGCACTGCACCTGTATGCCAAATTAGGCTTTACCCAGTGTGTAAGCTCTTGCTCCGGATACGGTCGATGCAATGTAAAAATGGAGATAGAGCTTTAGGAAAAAGATGAATCCCCTAATTTTTATCAAGCTTTGAGCTGATTTTTTTCACATTTTTTGCCTGGATTTTTACGGAGATTTGGTCGATACCAAGTCGCTCTCTCTTTCATGAAAAAGATCCTAGTTCCCTTTGATTTTTCGGATTATTCCCTTTCTGCCTTACTTACGGCCAAGAAAATATTGGGTAAAACCTCAGCGCAGCTGGTTTGTGTAACGGTAATTCCTTCAGAAATAGACTGGGATGTATTACCAGAAAAGGCCAGGGAGAGTTATCCAGAGCTTGTGGAAGAATGGGAGGAAGCCATTACCCGAATCCCAACGTATTTGAAAAAGATTTTTCCCTCTTCCTACCAGGTAGACTTAGAAGTAAAAATAGGAGTTCCTGCTGAACCAATTTTACGCTTGGCAGAGCAGAAAAAGGTAGATTTATTGGTGTTGGGAGCCTATGGAAAAGATTATAAGGAAGGAAATTTCATAGGATCTACGCTCCAAAAAGTACTCAGAGGATCTCCTTGCCCGGTACTGGCAGTAAAGAAGCCCTTGGATGGGAATGCTTTTCGTAAAATAGCTTTTGCTTCTCTTTTTGAGCCTTCATCTCTGCCCGCTTTTTCGGCCCTGGTTCCTTGGGTAAAAAACTTTACACCTATCCTACATTTGGTTTACGTCAATACTCCTTCTCATTTTGAAAATACCACTCAAACGGAAGAAGCCATGAGGAATTATTCAAAGAGCCATAAAGAACTTTCTTACCGATTCCATACGATCAATGCCAGTAGTGTTGTGGAGGGATTGGCCAATTTTTCTGATTACAAGAGTATAGGAATTATTGCTCTTGTCTCTTCTTCGAAAAAAGGCAAGCCTTCCTATCTCATTGGCACTACCGAGACCTTGATCTATACTACCGATAAAGCAGTACTGAGTATGCCTTGGGTATGATTCAGGAGTTCTTTAAGGGATATTTTTCGGGGGAGGAAAAAATTGTAAGAGGTCACTTTCTGCAGCCAAGTAGCCAAAAGAAGTAAATCCTTTTTCTTCCACCAAAGACTTAAATAGACCTTGGGCCTTACTGCTATCTCCATGATACAGGTACCAGTTGGCCAGCCCGTACCGAATGGCATCGTTGGAAGGGCTCCCTGGGGCTTCCTGCACTAATGATTCTGGGCTTATCCAGCCTTTGTAAAGACTGCAAAGCATCGCGTAACTTTGGTTTTCAATGACTTCGGCATTCTTTTCAATGGGAGCAAGCAAGGAATCTGCTCGGGCCTCATTTCCAAGTCTTCTCTGGATCATGTACAGCCAATGTGTACTAGAAACCACATTATCGTAATTTGTTCCACTTTCACGGCAACGAAGAAAAGCTTGGTAGGCGTCCTCGTATCGATGTGTGAGGTAATATCCAAGTCCAAGGTGGTAATACGTATTGGTGTGTAAGGTACTCAGAGGAATTTGGAGAGCATTGGGAATGCCGTCCGGTTCGATTTGATCTTCGGTACCTTCAATCAAACGAGCTGCCTCTTCCAGATCGGCTATGGCTTTGTCGTATTCGCGAATACTTAGGTAGCGATGACCTCGATGGCGATACAATCTCGCCTCTTTTGGAAATTTTTCTATGGCCAAGGAATAAATCGCTATCGCACGTCGAATTTGTCCTAAATAGGCGCTTCTTCGCCCCCACCAGATCCAGGCCTCTACGTCTTCGGGTTGGGCTTCGTGGGCAGCCATTGCTTTATCGTAGTTAGACACAAGCGCTGCTGAAGGCGTGGTGATGGCAAATACCTTTCCCAAAGGAGTAGTAAATGAACTATCCTGGATAGAAGAAATAGTTTCTTTTTCCGAGACGAAAGATCCCGTGGTACAGGATCCCAGCAAGAACAAATACACTAGGCCTAGTAGAGTTCTCATGAGAAAAAGGATGGATTAGATGATAGGTATGAAATTTATTTCAAGAACAATACCCCAACTCCCTTTTCTTTTGCTAAGCTATTGAAGGCAGGAACTGCTGATTCCAACAGTCTTTTCCCTTCAGCTTCAAGGGGTTTCCATTGTTGCATCAATTCGGCATGTCTCTCTTTGGTACCTTCATTGATGCGAGGAATACTGCTTTCTCCATGATTCATCATAAACATGAAATTGGCGGTAAATTTATTAGGGAAGTTTTCTACGTCATCGTAGGCAGTAGATTTTCGCTGCACCATAGCTTCGTCCCATGTTTTCAATTCCTTAATCAAAGTTTCTGCAGCCACTTTGAGGTCCTTCAATTCAGGCTTAGTAGACATTCTTTCCACCAGATTGCTGAGCTGATCCTGATATCCTTTGGCCGCATTGACCATGAGGTGCATCTGGGTAAGTTCTGCCTCCAAGGTGCTCATCCAGGTATGGTACGCAAGGTAGTCTTCGGGACTTACTGTACTTCCCGGTTGATCTAGAATTTCTCCCTTGGCTTCCGTACGTATTCCTCCTCCACTGAGCCTCAAGGTATACTGCCCAGGGATAGCTTTGTGTCCTCTAAAGCTGGATTCGATATAGGCACTGGGTACGCCTGGAAGGCTAGAGTAACGCAAATCCCAAACCAAGCGATTGAGTCCCTTGCGGGTAGAGAGCAAGGGTTCGGGAGCAGGTCCACCTGCATAGGATTGGAAATCAGGGTTCCCTTTAGAGCTAAGTTTTCTAACCATCTTCCCTGAGGAATCTAGTATTTCAAGGCTCAATTCGGTGCTATCGGCAAAGGAATGGGGTAGGTGGTAGTAGATGACCATTCCATAGGCTGGATTATGGCCTTGAAAAGGATCGGTACCTGAAAAATGATCTAGATTTCCTGCATTCATGGCCGAATACCAGTTTCCTAAAATTGCTTTCTCTGGAGTATAGAGCGTGAGCTGTTCCACATTCGCCTGAAGTTCTCTGACGGCATTGAGTTCGTCTAAGATCCAATAGGATCTGCCTGAGGTAGCAACGATGAGATCATCGTGGGCTATTTTTAGATCGGTAATAGGAGTGATAGGAAGGTTGAGCTGAAAAGCATGCCAGCTTTTGCCCCCATCCCGCGATAGGTACATTCCTTTTTCTGTTCCCGCAAAAAGCAAGTTTTTGACTTTAGAATCTTCTCTAACCACGCGGGTGAAGGAGCCATAGGGAATTCCCGATGAAATGGAAGTCCACGTCTTTCCATAGTCTGTGGTTTTGTAAAGTCCAGGGCTATGGTCGTTGAATTTGTACCGTGTGGTGGCGATATAAGCGGTAGCAGGATCGTGAGGAGATACCTCAATGGCATTTACCAGACATTCTTTCAATTCTTTTGGGGTGACGTTGGTCCATGTGGTTCCTCCATTTCGGGTCAAGTAAACCTGACCATCGTCACTTCCTGTCCATAGTACCCCCGCCTCGTGGGGACTCTCGATGAGGTAGGCTAGGGTACCGTAATTTTCAGCGCCTACCGCTTCATTGGTGTAGGGTACTCCTCCTTTGCCTTGTTTGGACTTTTCGTTTCGGGTGAGGTCAGGGGAAATTTCTTTCCAAGTGAGTCCCCAGTCTTCCGTTTTCAATACGACCTGAGCACCATGAAAAAAAGTATTTGGGGCATGTTGGGAGCGAAGGATTGGTGCATTCCAATTGTACCGGTATTTCATGTCTTTGGCATCCATACCTAGGTATTGAATGGGGGCGGCCATGATGTTGGTGGACCCTTGGGTTTTCATGTCCAAGACTTCGATGGTCCCTTGGTAGCTTCCTCCTAGGACATACCTGGGATCATCTGGATCAAAGGCCAAAAAGGCAGATTCGCCTCCAGCGGAGTAATTCCAATGTTCTTGGGTAATACCTCCTCTACCCAAGGCAAGGCTAGAGATGACTAGGGAAGTATTATCCTGCTGGCCTCCATAGATGCGGTAGGGGAATTGGTTGTCGACGGCAATCCTGTACATCTGGGCGGTGGGCATGTTGCTCTGGGTCGACCAGGTTTTCCCTCCGTTGAAAGAGATGGATCCTCCTCCGTCATCTGCCAGCATGAGATGGTTTGGATTTTTGGGATTGATCCATAGGTCATGGTAATCTCCATGAGGGCCATTGATGTCTTCAAATGTTTTTCCTCCGTCGATAGAAACTAGAAAAGGAGCACTTTGTACATAGACTTTATTTTCGTTTACGGGATCAGCAAATACTTCAATATAATACCAAGCCCTTTGGGTGAGTCGGTTGTTTTTATTGACCAGAGACCAATGTTCCCCCGCGTCTTCGGACACAAATAAGCCTCCTAAATCTTTTTCAGTATCGCTTTCAATCAGAGCGTAAACCTTATTGGAGTTGGCTCTGGAAACAGAAATGGCCATTTTGCCTTTTTCCTCTGGCAAACCCGTGTGTATTTTCTTCCAGGTTTTACCTGAATCGGAAGTTTTGTAAAGGCCAGATCCAGGACCTCCAGATTTTACCTGCCAAGGGAAGCGCTGATGTTCCCACATGGCAGCATAGAGGATTTCCGGATAATTCATGTCCATAGAAAGTTCTACGGCTCCCGACATGGCATCGACAAATAGAATTTTTTCCCAAGTCAAGCCACCATCCACGCTTTTGTACACCCCGCGGTCTTCATTTGGCCCATACAGGGCTCCTTGAGCCGCTACGTAGACCATATCGGGGTTTTGGGGATGGATTTGAATTCTAGAAATGTGTTGGGTTTTGTCTAACCCTATTTTTTTCCATGTTTTTCCAGCATCGGTAGACTTATACATCCCATCTCCATAGGAAGTCATCACTCCTCTAGGCGCATGCTCTCCCATGCCTACGTAGATGATATTAGGATTACTCTCTGAAACCGCTACAGCTCCTACCGAACCTGTCTGAAAAAATCCATCGGAAATATTGGTCCAATGCTGTCCTGCATCGCTAGTTTTCCAAAGCCCTCCTCCGGTAGTTCCAAAATAATAGGTTAGTGGATCCTGAACTACCCCCGTGGCAGCTACTGACCTGCCTCCACGAAAAGGACCAATATTTCGGTACTTGATGGGTAAGGATTGGTCATAGGTTTGGGAGTAGGCAGAAAGCGAAATAAGTAGGCCTATAAGAAGAAAAATTCTTTTCATCAGTGAAGTATATATTTAGTCTTTAAATCTACACAAAAGCTTAGCAAAGAATAAAAATTTGAAATTGAAACTAGACTAAAATTTAGGCAATTCTGTTTTTCACCAGTTGCTCCATTACCCAATTGGTCCTAGCGGCAGAAATTCCTGTGCTCGGACATGTTCCCTCGTCCTGGAGTTCGTCCAGGATGGTTTGAATCAGAGGGGATTGGATATGCTTGGGAAGGGGGAATTCAAACACTCGTGGCACTTTTCCTTCTTTTAGTAGGGAAAAGGATCCAGTTCCAAAAGTAGCAAAGCGAATTTGCCCCTTGGACCCATCAATTACGATTTCATCTATTTCTGAGGCGCCTGAGGTAGTAAAACACCAGTTTCCTGTACCCAGGACTCCATTTTCAAATACAAAGCTTCCCGTCACCAAATCCTCGGCCGGATATGCCTTAGCTTGATTGGCGGAAAAGCCAGTTGCCTGGGTGATTTTACCAAAAAAGAAGTCGAGTAAATCCAGTTGATGGGAGGCGAGGTCATAAAAATATCCCCCTCCAGCGATTTCGGGAATCACTCTCCAATTTTCCGAGGATGAACTCACCAGTTTAGGGGTGAGCACCTGCTTTAAGTTGATCTGTACCGTTCGAATTTCTCCAATTTCCCCTTGATCTAGGAGTTCTTTGATTTTGAGGAAATGCAGAAGGGCCCTTCGGTAATAGGCGACAAATAGGGGGACCTTGGCTTTTTCACATGCGGCAATCATTTGCAGGCACTCGTGGTAGGTACGTGCCATGGGCTTTTCTACATATACCGGCTTTCCAGCAGCTGCGGCCAGTTGGGTAAGCTCCAGGTGAACATGTGGCGGGGTAGCAATGTATATTGCATCTACCTCAGGATCTTCAATAAGCGCTTGGGCTTGGTGGTACCATTTGGGCACTCCATGCCTTAGGGCGTAATCTTTGGCCTTTTCTGCATCCCTTCTCATCACAGCTACCAAACGAGAATTGGGAAGGGAATATAGGGCAGGGGCAGATTTGACTTCACATACCGCACCTACCCCCAGCACTCCCCAGCAAACCTCATTACTTATAATTTTTTTCATACCAGTCTAGGAAAACTACTACTGCTCAGCGGCAGCTGGCCGAGGCCTCATTTTTAAACTATCTGCAGGATAGCTTGCTGCCATTTTAGCCATTTGTTCCTTGGCCCACTCCACCAAGACCCTACGATCGGCATCTGATAAATTGGCTTCTGGATGCAATCCTAGGTAGGTATAGGAGGGTAGGGGCATTTCTTTGCTTTCTACCATCTCCACGATTTCCTCAAATTTGTGATTTTGAACGCGTAAGGGGAGAGAAGTAAATTCAGAAAAATTCAAATGCTCCTTTCCCTCATCCACATGATGTTTGAGCCAAAAACCTATAGGTTGTAAGTTTGCATACCAAGGATACGTGGTGGTATGGCTGTGACAATTGTTGCAAGCTCCTTGAAGGAGAGTGGCCACATGATCTGGAACTTCAAAATTCTTTGAAATTTCAAATTCATTAGAATTTACTTCTTCATTATTCATGGGAATAAATTGAATGACCACTAGGATGACGGCTAGCGCATAGATGATTTTCTTGATCATAGGTGCTATAGGTTAGGGATTTAAAAATGATCGACGGTGGAAAAAACTAAAAATTACAGCTTGAAGAAATTGACTTTTCCTATTACCTATCTGCTTTTATTCTTCAAAGCTGATTCAATTTAAGTAAATCTTTTACCACAGAAAAGACCAAGCATTTTTTTAACCTTTCTTGGTTGGGATCCTTAAGACCTGCCTACCTAAACCGTACTCCATCAATCACCAGGCAAAGACCCGCTTGAAAAATCACCAAGCCCAGCGTACCAGTCCAAAACCATTCCCCGCCAGCATATTTTTCTATTCCACCATGGATACAAATAGAAAGACCTGTTCCAGTGAGCAATAAACCCGCCACAGATTGTAGCAACCATCTTTTTTTATTTTTCTTCATCGCATAGATGCCTTTAAAATCTATCTATCATGACCATGCCCGCCTCCTCAAATTGATCCATTTGACAAAGGGCTGAGACGGCTTCCTCCAAACGTATTCTTTTTTTTATAAGTTTTTCTGGATTCATTTTACCAGCTAAAATAAGTTGAAGCATGTCAGGATAGGCATAGGCTTGCATGCCGTGACTTCCCAAAATTTCCAATTCTTTGGCTATGACCAAATGCATAGGTATTGAAGGATTGGCTTCTTTTCCTGCTAGTAAGCCGATTTGAATGTGTTTCCCTCTCTTGGCCAAACAGGCGATGGATTGGTAGCAAGTGATTTTGCTCCCCAAGGCATCCACGGAAACCTGCACCCCTCCTTGGCTAAGGTCTTGAATGCATGCGGCCACATCTACAATTTTAGTTGCATTGACCAAGTGCACTGCACCCACTTGCTTGGCCAAAGCCAAGGCTTTGTCTTGAATATCTACGGCAATCACCTTAGCCCCAAGCGCGGTAGCAATCATCACCGCAGAGAGGCCAACGCCCCCACAGCCATGCACGGCCACCCATTGATCTGCTTTTACCTTACCCTGGGCTACAATTCCTCGGAAAGAGGTAGCAAACCTGCAGCCCAAACTTGCTGCAACATCAAAGCCTAAGCTATCGGGTAGCCTGACCAAGTTGGTGTCCGCTCGATGTACCGCTACGTACTGTGCAAAGGATCCCCAATGGGTAAAACCAGGCTGAAATTGTCGATCACAGATCTGTTGGTTTCCGCTTTTACAGGTAGGGCAGGTTCCACAGGCACATACAAAAGGTACGGTGACCCGGTCTCCCACTTTCCAATGCGAAACCCCTGGGCCTACTTCTTTGATTATCCCCGCAAATTCATGCCCAGGGACATGAGGCAAATGGATGTCCGAATCGTGGCCCATCCAGCCATGCCAATCGCTACGGCAGATTCCCGTTGCTTTTACCTCTAGGATTAAACCTTCCTTGGGTAGGATTGGGTCAGGTACTTGAGTTACCTTAGGGATTTCTTGAAAGGATTCAAAAATTAAGGCCTTCATTCCTTGAATACTTTTGGCGAATGCTTTAAAGTAGGTAAAAAAAGCCGTGAACGGAAATGCTCACGGCTGCTATAATTTATCTTGACAGACATTACACTTCGAATCCGGCGCGGTAGGTTCTGCCTACAAATTGATTTGCTTCTTCGAGGTTGGTGATGCGCATGTTTTCTCCATCCCAAAGCAACTTCCTACGTCCGAAAAATTCTTGCTGACCTCTGCTATTTGGCCTTCTCAACATATAACTTCTAATCGCTAAATTCCCCATAAGTACGGTTTCAGTCATCGGACCTGCATAGTCAAAGGAAGAAGTCAAGCTTTTGTGTTCCGCCGAACCAAAACCTGCCTTGCAGGCATCCACCCATTTCCTTTGGTGACCGTACTCGGGTTCAGTACCTTCGATTCGGTCTGGCCCAAATTCTTGCGTGCCGTCATTGAGGTACAGCTTAGGCATGAGCGGGGAGCTATCGTTGATATTGTGGGTAATAATCCCTTTTTCTCCAATCATCATCACCCCATTGGCAGAGTTAGCCCCACCCAAATCGTGGTCTGCAGGAATGATATCGGGGTGGGAAGGACGTATTCCTCCGTCCATCCATGTCATTTCTAAAGGAACAGGATTTTTAGCCGTAGGACCGTAATGCAGGGTAATGAAGGAAGAGGCAGGACAACCCTCAGGATGGTAATCTGCAGTCCACATTTGAGAGTAAACCGAACCCACGGAGCATTCCGCATCAAGAGGATAATGTAGTCCTAGCATGCGGAAGGGGATGTCCATCAAATGACATCCTACATCTCCCAAAGCTCCCGTACCATAATCCCACCAACCTCTCCAATTGAAGGGGTGTAAGTTGGGAGTAAATGGAATTTCAGGAGCAGGCCCTAGCCAAAGATCCCATTCCAATTCGCTAGGCTTATTACCAGCATCTGCTTTTGGAAATTGTCCTCCCTGTGGCCATACAGGACGATTGGTCCAAATTTGCACCTTGGAAACTTTGCCAATCTTATCGGAATCCATCCAACCTTTGATCATGTCCATGAGTGGATTGGAAGCCCCTTGATTTCCCATTTGGGTGACCACCTTTTGGTCTCTTGCCATCTGGGTAAGCATCCTTGCTTCTCTAATATTGTGGGTCATGGGCTTTTGTACATAGACATGCTTGCCTCGCTCCATACAAAATTTGGCAGCTGGTCCATGCACATGGTCTGGAGTAGAAATGGTGACCGCGTCAATATCTTTTTGTTCTTCCAGCATTTTCCGGTAGTCTGCGTACAACTTGGCTTTTGGGAATTTGGCTACGGAGTCTTTTGCAGAACCTGAAAAATCTACATCACATAGCGCTACCACCCTTTCTCTGCCATTGACAGAGGCATTGAGGATATCGCTTTTTCCTTTACCTCCTGCACCGATGGCGGCCAGATTGAGTTGATCAGAGGGGGCAGTATATCCCACGCCTCCTAGGACGTGGCGAGGCACAATAAAAATGGAAGAGGCTATGGCTGCCTTTTTGATAAATTCTCTTCGGGAAGATAAAGAGCTGTCTTGTTTTTGGTTTTTCATGGGTTGATGAAAATTAACTGTAGGTCCAAATGATCACCGGAGGAGAAAATGATCTCGAGAGTCTCTCTCCTTTGCTGGTACGTAGTACAAGTTGGGGTTGATTTTTGGATTTGTCAAAAAAAATAGAAAAATCCTTTTTCAAGCGACCCCGTGAAAACAAAACCCTTAAATTTCACTTATCTATAAAAGTTTACGTTCTTTATATCCGTTAAACAGCCTAGAATCCCTAAAATTTAGGTAAACCTAGGTTGGATAATTTCAAGAGCTTTCACAGAAAACATACCTTTAAGTTTAAATTTTTCCTATGGTCATTGGAGTCGTCAAAGAAAGCAAAGAGTTTGAAAGCCGGGTGGCTTTGAGCCCAGAGGTGGTTAAGCTCTTAGTTAAAAAGGAATTTAACGTAGTCATAGAATCGGGGGCTGGGGAATCCTCTTTTTTTTCCAACCAAGAATACCAAGAAGCCGGTGCAAAAATTGGTACCAGCAAAGAGGCATTGGCCGCAGATTTAATACTCAAGGTTAATTTAGTAAGCCTAGAGGAAGTGGCTGAAATGAAAGAGAAGTCGGCTTGTATGTCCTTTATGTATGCCCATCAGCATCCTGAGGTCTTGCAGGCACTGAATAAAAAATCCATCACTTCCTTTTCTATGGATGCTGTGCCTAGAATCTCTAGGGCACAGAAAATGGATGCCTTGTCCTCCCAAGCCAACTTGGCAGGCTACAAGGCGGTGATTTTGGGAGCCAATCGCCTGGGAAAAATTTTCCCTTTGCTGATGACCGCCTCCGGGACCATCACCCCAGCGCGGGTTCTCATCTTTGGAGCTGGGGTAGCAGGATTGCAAGCCATCGCTACAGCCAAAAGATTA
>JAJTDZ010000089.1 GCA_021298245.1 Algoriphagus sp.
AAGCCCTGCAGCGCCGATGGTACTGGGGTTACACCCGGGAGAGTAGGTCGCCGCCACATTATTTAAAGCCCTTCGATGACTCGAAGGGCTTTTTTTGTACCAGGTAACTGGTACCATGTACTAAGTACAAAGTAGGGGATTCGTGTTATTACCTGGATGCTGCTGCTGAAGGATACCTTGTACTAGGTACTTGCCTACCTGCCGCAGGCAGGTACAAATTCCTGCTACTTGATACTAGATACTTGCTACTTTTTCAATATCGAACGCAGAACGCTGAATAATGAATGAAGAAGTGGGATTCGTGTGCTTACTCAAATGGCACTTTTGAGGGTACTTAGTACCTTGTACTTGGTACTTTGTACTAAGTACTTGGTACATAGTACTTCCTGTAATCAACTACTTTCACAAAACTCCATTTTTCTTTTCAGGGAATAAATTGCAGTTTTGCACCAAACCTTCTTGGAATGTCTGTTCTCTTTCAACACCTCAAACTCCTGCACCAGGGAAAGTTTTCCAAACCCCAGTCTTACACCCTTTCCAAAGGCGAACTCGTCCCGGTAGATGCTGCGGTCGATCCCAGTACTTTTTCCAAGGTGATCGATTGTAGCAAGTGGCTGGGATCCAAAGGATGGATAGACCTACGATGCGGATTAGGAGAGCCAGGGCAAGAATACAGGGAAACAGTAGCCTCCCTATGTGCCTCACTTGCCCAAAGTGGATTTTCCAAGGCAGTCATCCTTCCCAATACCGACCCTGTTATTCAATCTAAAACAGAGGTTACTTTTTTGATGAGTAAGGCAGAGAATTTTGCTCAAGAACTTGTGCTCACTGGCGCTGTAACCAAAAATACTTCTGGAGAAGACCTCACCGAAATGCTAGACATGCATTTCCAATCGGGTATTCAAATTTTTGGCGATGGCATCAAGCCCCTCTCCCATACCGATCGCTACCTGAAAGTGCTGCAGTACTTGCAAAAAATAGATGGATTGCTTTTTGACCATGCCTACGATCCCTTATTGGCTATTTTTGGTCAGATGCACGAAGGAGAAGTCTCTACTAAGTTGGGGATGAGGGGTATACCTAACCTCGCCGAAGAGGTGGCCATCCAGCGAAATTTAGAACTGATCCGCTATACTGGTGGAAGAGTACATTTTCAAACCTTAAGCACCGCAAAGGGGGTAGACCTCATTCGTAAAGCCAAAGCAGAGGGCTTGCGCGTCACTGCTGACATTTCCATTTACCAATTGATTTTTTCGGATCAAGACCTAACTACCTTTGATACCCGACTCAAAGTAAAGCCTCCCTTCCGAGGAAAAGAAGATCGAGAAGCTCTTGTGCAAGGATTAAAGGATGGCACCATCGATGCTCTAGTTTCCAACCACCAACCTCAAGAAGTAGATGCCAAATTCTGTGAATTTGACCTGGCTTCTTTTGGAATGAGTGGATTGCAAACCTTCCTACCGGCCATGGGTATATTGGCAGAGGAGTTGGGCTGGGAGCTCCTTCTAGAAAAAATAACCTCAGGTCCAGAGAAGATTCTAGGAGAGTCCAAGCCTTCTTGGACCTTGTTTGATCCCCATGCCCTTTGGGTGTACGACGAGAAAAGCAATGCTTCCCTATCCTCCAATCACCCTTGGTTTGGAAAGCAGCTCAAAGGCAAGGTGACTTATTGCCTACAAAAAGGCCAACTCCTTCAGGTGAATGGGTAAATACTTTAAGACTGCCTATCAATTTGGTGCGCTAGGAGGAATCCTGAGTGGACTCTCTTTTTTTCTACTTTCTTGGCTGAACCCAGATCCTACCAATCTCAATTTGATTTTTGGGTATGTCATCACCCCTATCTCTATCTACCTCGCCATCACCTATTTTAAACTTTACCTCAATGGAGGCTTCCTTTCTTTTGCTGAAGGCATGACTGTAGGGGCAGTAACCTACCTCCTGCTTGCGGCCTTGTCTACTGTAGGTATTTGGGTAGTATTAAGCAATTCCCCAGAACTATTTTCTGCCATTTACCAATCCAAAACGCAGGTTTTGATTCAAAATAAAGAAACCATAATTAGCCAAGTAGGCTTGGAATCCTTCCAAATCGCAGAAGCGGATCTCAAAGACTTGAGCCCCTGGGACCTAGCCCTCAATGATGGGTTATGGAAAATCATCCCAGGAATGTTTTTTAGCATCCTAATTTCCATTATTTTAAGAAAAAATAAACCTGAACCATGAACGAGCAAGCGCCTTCTCCTATCTCTTCGGCCGTCAAACCTGGACTTATCATTGGTTTAGTCTCCATTGTGATTACCTATGTCGCGTATTTTATAAACGTTGCCCAACTAGCTTCACCTAGTTTTTCTATTTCTATTTTAGTAATCATTTTTGGATTAATTATATTTTTTGGAATCGACTTTAGAAAAGAATCTGGAGGCTTTTTGGCTTTCGGTCAAGCCTTTACTTTTAGTTATTTTACTATGCTTATTTCTGGATTCGTTTCTATTTTGGGGAACATTATTTTATTTCAGCTTGTAGACCCTGATTTACCCAATGTATTGGGAGAAATTTTGTTTGAAAATGAGATAAAAGTAATGGAAGGGTTAGGCGTAGGAGTAGATTCTATTCCTTCTGACCAGCTTAAAGAAATGGAGAAAAATTCAAGCTTTGGATTTACCCTAGTGGGACAATTGATAAGTTTTGGGGTTTCATTTTTTTACTCTGCTGTCCTTGCCCTAATTTTGGGTGCTATTCTAAAGAAGCGAGATAAATCCCTAGATTTCTAAAATGATTTCAATAACCGTTGTTGTTCCGGTATTTAACGAAGAAGAGTCACTCCCCGAGCTGACCCAGTGGACCCATCGGGTCATGCAGGAGCATGGATTTGCCTATGAGGTACTATTGATCAACGACGGCAGTACGGATCGTTCTTGGGAAGTAATTCAAGACCTGACTTCAAAAAATAAGGCGCTCAAAGGAATCAATTTTACCCGAAACTATGGCAAATCTGCTGCCCTAGACGCTGGATTTAAGCGTGCTGCGGGAGAGGTGGTCATCACCATGGATGCCGATCTCCAAGACAGCCCGGATGAAATCCCTGAACTCTATGCCATGATTAAGGGTGGCTTGGACGTGGTCTCTGGTTGGAAAAAGAAGCGGCACGATCCTTTGTCCAAAACCATCCCTTCCAAATTCTTCAATGGAGTGACCCGTTGGATTTCGGGAATTCAATTGAACGATTTCAATTGTGGATTGAAGGCCTACCGCAATAAGGCGCAAATACGGTTATTCTAAATTTGGTCTCGAGCGATTTTTAAATGGGTTTCTTGACCTGATATCTGTGTCCTTCGTCCACAGATACAAGAAAAAGCCCATGCACTTTTTCGGTTTGCTAGGCACGCTTTCTTTCTTCACGGGTTTTGTCATTACCGCCTGGTTGATCGCCCAAAAAATCTATGGCCTTAGCCAAGGTGTCAAAGTACGTGAGGTAGTGGACCAGCCCTTGTTTTTCCTGGCCTTGGTGGCCTTGGTCATTGGAGCCCAATTGTTTCTTACCGGATTTATTGCCGAACTCATGACTTCTAATCAGGCGAAGGAACCTGAGTACAAAATTGACGAAGAAATCAATCTCGATTTTTAATGTTCTTTTCCTGCATCATTCCTGTTTACAATCGACCGGGTGAACTACAGGACTTGCTGAATAGCCTGCTTTCCCAAAGCTATACCCAATTTGAGGTAGTGGTGGTGGAAGACGGCTCTACACTCCGCTGTGATGAAATAGTTACTTCCTTTAGTCAAGACCTTTCCATTCGCTATTTCTATCAGGAAAATACAGGGCAGGGTTTTGCGCGTAATTTTGGCATGCAACAGGCCAAAGGGGATTTCTTTGTGTTCCTAGATTCGGATGTACTGCTTCCACCCACCTATTTTGAGCGCTTGCAGGAGGCCATTCAATCCCGCTCCTTGGATGCTTTTGGAGGACCGGATGCGGCAGCTGCCGATTTTTCTTCACTCCAAAAAGCCATGGACTTTGCCATGACTTCCTTTTGGACCACCGGAGGCATTCGGGGTAAGCTCAAGAATCCAGCCGCCTACCAGGCACGTGGATTTAATATGGGAGTTTCGCGAGAGGTTTTTGCCCGTTTGGGCGGCTTTGTAGACCCCAATCGGGGAGAGGATATCGAATGGAGCATCCGCATCAAGAAGGCAGGATTTCGCTTGGAATTGGTGTCTGAGGCGTTTGTCTACCACAAACGAAAAAATACCCTCTGGTCCTTTGCAAAGCAGGGCTTTTCCTTTGGGAGAAACCGAGTGAATGTTTCTCGCTTTCATCCCGAGGCAATCAAGCTGGTGCATGCCTTGCCCAGTTTTTTTCTACTGTTCTTGATTGCACTAGCGGTCAACCTGCTTTTTATTCACCTAATCCTAATCCCGCACCTGCTTATTCTAGGGGCATGGGCTTTCCTGGTGCTTGTACAAAGTACCTGGCAGTACCGATCCCCATGGGTAGGAATTCTGGCTCTTTGCACCTCCTTGATTCAACTTTCAGGGTATGGAATGGGCTTGATCCTAGAGCTAGGTATCAAATGGATCAAAGGTTAATTTCCCTTTCGGCAAACGAAGAGTACCTCATCTGGAGCGAGTGCATACTGCTTCACTTTTTCAGGAGCAATTTCCTTCACAAATTGATTTTCTTCAATCTGAATTCCCGAGCGACGTAGTCTAGCGGCATAATCCTTTCCAAATTTGCGTACATGGTCCCGCTGACCAAATAGACGCTCCCGCTCGGCAGGATCGGTGATCGTTTTGTCTTCTAGGGTTGCCTCTAGCGGATATACCGGAGATTGCAAAATCCCCCAGCCATCCGACTTTAGCACTCGGTTAAATTCAGAACAGACCAATAGGTCATCGTCCACATGCTCCAATACGTGGTTGCAAAAGACCACGTCAAAGGTATTGTCAGGAAAGGGGATGTCATGTACGTCCATTTTCACCTTGGCAAGGGGCGATTCGATATCTGCCGTGATGTACTCCAAGTTGGGGAGTGCTTCAAAGCGCTGGATAAAGCAATGTTCTGGGGCCACATGGAGTACCTTTAGGGGGGCTGTGAAAAAGTTGGTTTTCTCTTGTAGGAAAAGCCACATCAATCGGTGACGTTCCAGTGCTAGGCAGTTGGGGCAAAGCGCATTTTCTCTTGCAATGCGTCCATAAGGAAGAAACTTTTGGTAGGAATGATCGCAAACTGGGCAAGTTACTTCCTTGCCGCGATTGAGAAGGGAGAGCACCTTCATCGCCAGAGGACTTACCGTTTGGAGGATAGGCCTTGGAATGTAGCGAATGACAAAGCTGATGATGGATTTCATGAAATGGGTAATTGCGACTCCAAGTTACTAAATAGCAGATAGCCCCCCCTATTTTTTTGATGGGCTCCCAAGTATTTCCTCGCCTAATTTTTGAATTTTTCTATGTTTGGCTTACGATGAAGCGCTCTTAGAGGATTTGTAGGCAGAAAATCTCTCCAGTACTTTCTGAACTTGTTCTGGCTGATGGGTTCCTAAAAGGAAATATTTACCTTTTGTTCGAATGCGTAAGCCCCACTTTCCTCCCGTGGTGTAGCACCAGGATTCCCCATTCCATTTGATACCCCATCCCCCATAGTCCAATAGGCCATTGTATTCGATAAGCTCAAGGGCATCGATGTCCTCAAAGGAATATTCTCTCCATCGGATAAAGGGAAAAAACCGGAAAGATATACTGTGATTATCCGATCGTGTACGCAGGTTCATGGAGAAAAAAAGAACATGTACCAGCAATAGCAAGACTACGGGAATTGCTTTATCGCTCCAAGAGCTGGAGGACTCAGATGGAATGAAAAGTAAGGTGCTTATGGAAATTCCCGTGACCCCTACTAGAATCGCCCAAATCCAAACTTGTTTGAAGCGTTGTGTTTCCTGAAAAAGCAGCTGTGACATACCTTACAAATTTTTTGAGTTACCCCTGAATCTGAGTATAATCCTTATTTTTTCTTAAACAGGGAATCTACAAATTCGCTGCGATTGAAGAGTTGCAGATCAGTCATCTTTTCGCCTACCCCGATAAACTTGACGGGGATTTTGAATTGGTCCGAAATGCCGATGACCACGCCGCCTTTGGCAGTGCCGTCCAGTTTGGTAATGGCCAGGGAGGTCACTTCGGTAGCCTTGGTAAATTCCTTGGCTTGGAGAAAGGCATTTTGACCGGTGGATCCGTCCAGCACCAGCATGATCTCGTGGGGGGCTTCCGGGATAAACTTTTGCATCACCCGCTTGATCTTGGTCAGTTCGTTCATCAAATTGACCTTGGTATGCAATCGTCCTGCGGTATCTATGATAACTAGATCTGCTTGATTCTCCAAGCCTTGTTTCATTGCATCATAAGCCACCGAGGCAGGATCGGTATTCATCCCGTGTGATACCACGGGCACGCCCACGCGTTGGCCCCAAAGAATCAGTTGGTCTACCGCGGCAGCTCTAAAAGTATCCGCGGCTCCCAGGATGACTGACTTTCCAGCATTTTTAAATAAATGGGCCAACTTACCAATGGTGGTGGTTTTTCCTACCCCATTGACACCAACGACTAGGATCACGTAGGGCTTTTTGTCCGCAGGCAGGTCAAAATCCAATAAATCTTGGGTATTGTTTTCTTCCAAAAGGGATGCTATCTCTTCCCGAAGGATGAGGTCCAGTTCGGAAGCATCTACGTACTTGTCCCGAGCGACCCGAGCTTCTATGCGCTGAATCACTTTTACTGTAGTTTCTACTCCTAAGTCCGAACCAATGAGCACCTCTTCCAATTCGTCCAAAACCTCTTCGTCGACTTTGGATTT
>JAJTDZ010000051.1 GCA_021298245.1 Algoriphagus sp.
TTCCCTTCCTTTTAGAAGGGGTCGCTGGAGATCCTGAACTGAACCTTCCCGATGGAATACACCCCACAGAAGAAGGTCACCGCATCGTTTTTGAAACCCTCTGGCCCTACCTAGAAAAATTGCTTTAAATCGTAAATTTCTTGGGATGAAATTTCCCTTTAAAGAAGCGTATTTTTTTGAATTTCATCATTTTCACTTAGCTTAGGTTTACTTAATCTGTAGACCCATTTACTTTTCTCATGAGCTTTCAAATTAAAGAAAACACGGATGCTTACGATGTCATCATCGTAGGATCTGGTGCTGGAGGAGGCATGGCCTCCAAAATACTTGCCGAGGCAGGACTTTCCGTGGCTGTGGTAGAAGCTGGGGGGGATTTTGACCCAGCCAAAGAAGAGGACAGAACCCAGCTAAGACCACCTTGGGAATCTCCAAGAAGAGGAGCGGGTACAAAAATTAGGCCTTTTGGAGATTTTGATCAAGCCATAGGTGGATGGGAAATAGATGGGGAACCTTACACACGAAAGGATGGAACCCAATTTGATTGGTTCCGCTCCCGCATGGTAGGCGGAAGAACCAACCATTGGGGAAGAATATCCCTACGGTTTGGACCAAATGATTTCAAAAGGGCGAGCCTAGATGGCATGGGGGACGATTGGCCCATAGGCTACGAGGATATCAAACCCTATTACGACAAGGTAGACAAGCTTATAGGAATATTTGGGTCTAAAGAAGGGATTTACAACGAACCCGATGGGTTTTTCCTTCCCCCTCCCAAACCTAGACTTCATGAACTTTTCATCAAAAAAGGAGCCGATAAGGTAGGAATTCCTATGATTCCTAGCCGACTTTCTATCTTGACTCGGCCAATCAATGCCGAGCGAGGAGTCTGCTTTTTTTGTGCACAATGCAACAGAGCTTGCCAAGCCTACGCGGATTTTTCCTCGGGAACCTGCCTCCTCCATCCGGCCATGAAAAAAGGGAAGGTAGATCTATTTACCTATGCAATGGTAAGGAAAGTTACGACAGATGATGCTGGAAAAGCGACAGGAGTTTCCTTCGTTTCCAAAGTGGATCTCAAAGAATACAAACTCAAATCAAGGGTGGTGGTGTTGGGAGCTTCAGCTTGTGAATCTGCTCGTATCCTAATGAATTCCAAATCCAAAAGTCACCCCAATGGTATTGGTGCAGATTCAGGAGTACTTGGACGCTACTTGCATGACTCCACGGGTGCGGATAGAATGGGTATTATGCCCGAATTATTCGATCGAGATCGATACAACGAAGATGGAGTAGGAGGATTGCACATGTATACCCCTTGGTGGAAAGACAACAAGCAATTGGACTTTGCACGAGGATACCATATCGAGTATTGGGGAGGCATGGGTCAACCTTCCTATGGAGCTGGAGGCGGAATGGATGCTTTACGAAGCTACCTCAAGGATGAATTTGGAGCTCCTAGTCCCAACGGAGGCTATGGAGAAGGCTTGAAAAAAGACATTAAAAGAATATATGGAGCTTCCTTGGGTATGTCTGGAAGAGGGGAAAGTATTCCTCAATACAGCAACTATTGTGAAATTGATCCCAACGTAGTAGACAAATACGGAATTCCCGTGCTTCGCTTCCATTACAAATGGACTGACCAAGAAATCAAGCAAGCCAAACACATGCAAGATACCTTCGAGGAGATTTTAACCCAGTCGGGCGCCATTCTTCTTGGAAACAAACCTGGACCAGAGACCATGTACGGGCTGGCAGCACCAGGACGAATTATCCATGAAGTGGGCACCACCCGTATGGGTAAGGATCCCAAATCCTCGGTAGTCAATCCCAATTGCCAAGTTCATGCCTGCAACAATCTATTTGTAGTAGATGCAGGCCCATTTGTGTCTCAGGCAGATAAAAATCCTACCTGGACCATTCTTGCTCTTTCTTGGAGAACCTCAGAGTATATCGTAGAGCAATTGAAACAAAAAAACATTTAAGTCATGAATAGAAGAGAAAACTTAAAGGTATTGTTTGCAAGTTCCTTGGGTGCTGGACTCTTACTGAATGCCTGCCAGCCTGGCGAAAAGGAGCAGGATATCAAGGGAATGGGCACCCTAGGCGGCAGGACAGAGGAAGAAAAACTTCGGGATGCCCAATTGCTTAAGGAACAGTTTTTTACCGAAGAGGAACAGAAAAAAATTCGCACTTTGGTAGATCTCATCCTTCCTGCAGACGAAAATTCTCCCTCTGCTACGGAAGTAGGCGTGCCGGAGTTTATTGAATTCATGATGAAGGATCAGCCCAACCTGCAAACCCCCATGCGAGGAGGACTGCAATGGCTTGATTTTGAATCAGATGAACTTTTTGGAACTTCATTTAACACCTTAAATTCCAACCAGGTAAAAGAAATCATTGACCTTGTCGCCTGGCCCGATAAAACGTCCGCTTCCTACTCGGGGGCGGTTAGATGGTTTAACCTGCTTCGAAATTTGACCTGCTCTGGGTATTTCTCTACTGAGGCGGGCTGGAAATACATGGGATACATGGGAAATCAACCTAATGTATGGGATGGAGTACCTGCTAGCGTCTTGGCAAAGTATGGATTGAGCAATCCAGAAAAGTACGCTTCCATTTACCTCAAGCCTGAAGATAGAGGAAAGGTTGCGACTTGGGACGAAGAAGGAAACCTAATCGGATAGCTGGTGATTTTCCATCAATTGGAGAAAGGAATTTTACTTCCTATTTCCCTTACGTAGTGCCCTTACCTTTTACCCCTGCATTTGCTGGGTTTATCCAATTTTGGGCGAAAAACCCTCTGAAATCCTTACCTTTTGGCTTATACATCCTATTCCTTATGAAAAAAATAACTTTATTTCTCCTTTTGTCTGCTGGTCTATTTTCCATAAATAGTTTGGCTCAAAGTATTTCTCCTACCTCAGAAAAGGAATTGCAAGAGTCAGTCGCTAAGCATAAAAGTTTACTCTCCAGTTCGCCACTTGCAAATTTTAATGCCAAGAATGTAGGTCCAACCAACATGTCGGGGAGAATTATTGACATTGAAGTTGGGGAAAATCCCAATACCTTTTTTGTCGGCGCTGCATCAGGAGGCGTTTGGAAAACCACAGACAATGGGCAATCCTTCACTCCGATTTTTGATCACCAAGGTGCTTTAGGTATAGGAGCCATGGCGCTTTCCAAATCCAACAACCAAATCCTTTGGGTAGGAACAGGAGAAAATAATTCCAGCCGATCCACCTATGCAGGTGCTGGCCTCTACAAATCGGTAGACGGGGGGAAAAGCTTTCAGATGATGGGCTTGCTACACTCCCACCACATCGGCCAAATCCAAATTCACCCCTCCAATCCCGATATCGTGTGGGTAGGTTCTATGGGTGCCTTGTATTCTAAAAACAAAGAAAGAGGCTTGTATAAAACCACGGATGGAGGAAAAACATGGAAGAAAGTCCTTTACATAGACGACAATACGGGCATCATTGACATCAAAGTTCATCCAACAAACCCGAACATTCTCCTCGCCGCCAGTTGGGAAAGGTTCCGCCAAGCCCATGACTTTATTGGCAATGGCAAAGGCTCTGCTATTTGGAGATCAGAGGACGGAGGAGATACCTGGAAAAAATCCGTCAATGGATTCCCCCAGGATGAATTCGTAGGAAGAATCGGCTTTGACTTTAGCCTTTCCAGTCCTGACGTAGTATATGCGCTTTTGGACAACCAAGGAAAATCAGACAAACCGGCTCCTGCTCCAAGACAGCGAGGCAATGCGCAGCAAGAAGAGAATCCCTTGAAGCTGGAGGATTTTGCATCCATGACCTTAGATCAGGCTTTGGCCTTGGAAGATAAGCGCTTGGAATCTTTTCTGCGAAGAAATCAGTTTGCAAGCAAATACACCCCTGCAGAGCTGAAGCGACAATTAAAAACGGGTAAAATCACTACCACACAAATTGCCAACTACCTGGGGGGCGCTGTGGATGCCAATGCTGCCATGTTTGGCGCTCCTATCAAAGGGGCAGAAGTGTATCGATCCAGCGATGCTGGGAAGAATTGGGCCAAAGTTTCGGAATCTGATATAAGCCAATTGTACAATACCTATGGCTATTGGTTTGGGGAAATTCGTGTTAGCACCAGCGATGAAAATGAGGTTTTTATACTGGGTGTACCGCTCATGGTATCCCGAGATGGGGGAAAAAATTTCTCAAGAACTGATTCCATAGGGCGTCCTCACTCGGATCACCAAGCCATGTGGATCAATCCAAAAGACAGCAAGCACATCCTACTCGGTAATGACGGAGGACTTTACAGAAGCTATGGAGGAGGGGCCCGTTGGGATCACCTCAATACACAAATGCCAATCTCCCAGTTTTATTCCATTATGGTAGACAATGCCACACCTTACCATATCTATGGTGGCATGCAAGACAATGGGGTTTGGTATGGTAAATCCACCAATGCTCCTGAAGATCCTTGGGAGTCCTTGTTTGGAGGCGACGGAATGGTGGTGGCGGTAGATACGCGAAACAACGACATCGTTTACACCGGATCCCAGTTTGGAAACTACGTGCGCATCAATAAAAAGACCAATGAGCGGAAGCGAATCACCCCAGGACACGATATCGGTAAGGCTCCCAACCGTTGGAACTGGAGAACTCCAGCAGAACTCAGCTACCACAACCAGGACATTGTCTACATGGGGTCGCAGTACGTGTATCAATCCCTTGATCAAGGCAATACCTGGACTACCATCTCTCCTGACTTGACTAAAAATCAAAAGAGTGGTAATGTGCCTTTTGCTACCCTCACGGTGGTGGAAGAATCTCCCCTAGAATTTGGAACCCTTTATGCAGGTTCTGATGACGGCAATGTCTGGGTAACGCGAAATAATGGGGGTAGCTGGACCAACTTGAATGCAGGACTTCCTCAAGATCGCTGGGTGAGCAGCATTGCTCCTTCCTCTGCCAAAGAAGGTCGAGTTTACATCACACTCAATGGCTACCGATACGATGAATTTACCTCCTTTGTATACAAGAGTGAAGATTATGGAAAAACCTGGACCTCCATCGCTTCCAACCTACCCCATGAGTCGGTCAACATCATCATCGAAGATCCCAAAAAACCAAATTTGCTTTATTTGGGCACAGATCATGGCCTATACGTGAGTTTAGATGAGGGCCAAAATTGGAACCTCTTCCAAGGCAATATTCCAAATGTAGCCATTTACGATATGGTCATTCAAGAGCGAGAAAACCACCTGGTGGTGGGTACCCATGGCCGAAGTGTCTATGTGGTTGACCTGAAGGCCATACACGAGTGGGCAACACCCTCACCCTTGGTGATGGAAAAAAAATAATTCAACTCCATTTCACAAAAAAGCCTTTCCTAATAAAAGGAAAGGCTTTTTTTGTAATAAGGAATAGGACTAAAACAGTTTAAATCCTACGGAAAGAACCCATTGGTTTAGTCGATTATCTGTAGAGAAGGTCCCAATGGTGTCTGTAAATTTACTGAGTCCACCTTCGTACTTGCCTTCAAAAGAAAGGTTGCCTAGATCTACACCTACACCTGCCTGGTATCCTAACGTAGCGTTTTTAAAGTCTACGTTTTGAACAGTTTTTCCCGCATCTTTTAGGGAGGAATCGATATTAAAACTCGCTATAGGACCCGCCATTATCCGAATGACCTTTAACATCCGAACGCCAGCCATCACAGGTACATCCAGACGGTTGAACTTGGCTTCGTAGTCTTTGTTGGTATTTGGACTGGGAAGCTCTAATTTAAAACGTCCGCTAGTCTGAGTAAATAAGACCTCGGGCTGAACAAAAAAACCTACCCCACCCAATCGCGCAAAAGCACCCAAATGGTACCCCAATTGCGCATCGCTGGGCACAAATTGTTGACCCTCAAAATTAACTTGAGTACTGCTCATTCCCACCTTTAGGCCCACTCCATTTTTCTGTGAAAAGGCATGAAACGAGCACATCATACCTACGATTACTAAAAGTACCTTCTTCATGGTTGTTCAATTTTAGTTGGAAAATAAATACCATTATCGCTATGCAATTCTTCTGCCAAAACGAAAAAATCTGCTAAAAGTATATGGAGGCTAGAAATTAGATTAATCCAAAAAATGCTTTTATGTGTAGTAATTCTTGCGTTAAGAATAGATCAAGAACGAAAAAAATAGTTAATGATTAACCCACGATTAATCTCTTTCCAACAGAAATCTTATTTACATTTTTAATTCCATTAAGCCTTTGAATATTAGTTACTGAGGTCCTGTATTTTCTTGCTATTTGTGAAAGAGTCTCCCCTTTCTTCACCACATGATATCTTCGCGGAATTTCGGGATCTATTAAATCTTTTTTTCTTAATACCAGAAGATTACTATGAATAGTAAAATTATCCTTATTAAAAATTTTTAATGGATCAAAAGATTGGCCCTTAAACCGCGTTTCAAAATGAAGGTGCGGCCCATCACTTCTTCCTGTTGACCCCCCTAATCCTAGCACATCTGAAGTAAATACAAGCTGACCAGGCTTGACTAAAATTTCGCTCATATGAGCATATAAAGTTTCAATACCATTAAAATGGCGAACTACCACACAATTCCCAAATCCGCCATTATTGAATTCAGCATACCTAACAATCCCATTAAAGGTTGATCTTATAGTGTCCCCAGTGGTTAATCCTAAATCTAAACCTCTATGCATTCTTCCCCATCTTGGTCCATATCCCCAAAAAAAGGTTCCCCATTGGTTATAATAAAAGTCTTCTGAATTTTTGAGTAATTCAAAAAAAATTGAGTCTGGAAATTCTTTTTGATCGGACTCTTCGAAAACGCACTCTGTACACCAATCTGTAGAAAAGATGGTGTCTTTTGAAAGAATATCTCCAGCTAAGGAATCTAAATTAATAGATAAATAATCTAGTAATCTAAGGGAATCAACTAAACTTCTATAATTGGTAGTACTAGTCTTTCCTATTTTCTTGTCCTTTTCTGGGCTTGTTGCGGGTATATTTTTTTTTAGAGGATTATAGGTATACTCTTTGCCATCCATAATCCAAATGGTATCCCTTATCACAGTCTCTTTCCTTCTCTGAGCTTCCACATGAGACAATACAAAGAACAGTAAGGAAATAGTCAAGCAAGTTCTAAAAAATATTTTATTCATTCCCTTTGGATCTAAATACTTCATATTCTGCTCCAAATAGATTATAGGCCTCTAAAATGTGGCCATTATCGTGCCGCCCTGTCAAATCAATTTCTAATTGAGCAGCTTTCAAAGGTTTATTATCAATCAACCACTTCCTAAATGCATTTCCCTCACCTTCATTCTTAAAGGGAAGAAAATCACTAATTGAACTCATAGGTAGTTCTGAAAAATATTTATTTTCCGCATACAACACGAAGAATTTGGCGTTTTGCGGAACCCACCACCTAATAAATTTAGATCCAAAATCAGTTACTCTTATACATCCAATACTATTTGCTGATCCTAACATTCCTCTAGAGAGCCCTGAAAGGGCAACCTCATGAATACCATTTTGACGCATTGCTTTCGGATAATCCTTACTGGGAGTCATCAACAAGAAATTTGGTAATTGTGCTCCAGTCTTGAAGAAAGTTACTCGATTATTTCCCCCACCCAATTTATTATCATGAGCCTGGTCTATGCGCTCATAGGCCCTTTGCGTTTCCCAATTTTTGGAAGTTATCAAATATTGAGCTCCGTAATAATGCCTACTTTTACCCAAGGGGAGGCTTCTAACGTAAGAAGTAGAAACTACTTTACCTTCTTCATCGAGTACCTCTGATGGAATTAGACTCTTAGCAGAAGTTGAAAACTGTGAAATCAATAGCAAGGTATCCTCTTGGGCTTCACAAAGGCAAAGTTTTTGTCCCAAGGCATATGCTTTATTGTTTATTATAGCTACTTTTTTATTTAAAGTAGGAGTTTTATACTGCCAAATTTTTCTGTAAAAATTTAATAACTCCAAGCTATCACTTGGATATTTAGTTCTGATATAATCAAATAATTTTTTTTCACTCTGTTTGTAATCTACGGCAGAATCCATCATAGAAATTAAAAAATGGTCATACTTTTTAAAATCTACTAATTGCAAAAGATCTGGATTTTTTTCTTCAATACCTTTTGTTTGAAGATTTTCATCCAAAACCATGAAATCCCCCACCAAATATCTATTTCTGTAACTATTGTCTTCTGACAATGAATCATTAAATAATTCTTGCCAAGAATAAAAAGATCGTTTGTTGTCAGGATAAAGTGTACTATCCTTGACAAGTGGTAAATAGCAAGAATTTACCTTGGCATAGTTCCTGATCTGTTCTTGTGTTAAATCAGAAATTTTTATTTTTTCTTTCTTTTCAATACTTGAATTAGAAGTCTCAAAGCTTGAATTACTTTTAGATGTACCCTGAGAATCAAACCCACAAGAATAGGTAATCGATGCAATTACCATATATGAAAATATTATGAAAAAGTTCCGGATTCTGATTGTCTTCATTTTTTAGTAATGAGTTTTAATTTGACAATTGAACAGCTTTCGGCCTTGTAATCATATATACTCCTTTTAAATCATAAATACCAAACTTACCCCCTGCGTATTTGTTTTGTCCTACATGACTCAAGGTCACTGCCAATAAATTTTCTCTATCGTGCCAACAAACAAAAATAGCGCTATGCTCAACGTTTCTATAAGAGTAATTTACATGATACAACCAATCTCCCGGTAAAATCATGGAAGGGTCATTTATTAATGTTCCTTTTTTTGTACTATAAATCACTTCTCTTTCATTTGAATTAAATCCTGCGAAATCATAAATTTTATTTACATAATTCCAGCAAGATCCAGAGGTTTTATACTCGTCTTGGTAAAGTTCAAGCCCCTTTTTTAATACCAAATATCCAGATCCAATTTCTGGAGAAAGGGTATCCATGGAGCTAATACAATTAAATGAGGATAGAGAAGGATATTTATCTAAAAATGATGTTTTTTGCTCTGTAACTAGACTATCAATAGAAAGGGTATCCATGTTTGATATTTTCAAATTGACAGTTGAAAATGGATCATTTTTAAAAAATGACAAAACAGTTGTTTCCTTACCCTTGCTGTACAATTGACCTGATGGCCAACTAAACAACAACGGAAAACCTAGCGTAAATAAGATTGAAATAAGTCTCATGGGTAAGAAAATTAAGTCTAATAAGCTCTATTAGTTTTTCCTTATAAATAGCTGATGATTTTGAATCTTATCAGCGACCACATGATATCCTAAGGGAAAGGGAATGGTAGGTCTTTTTTCCTGGGGCGTTTGAAGATATAAACTTTCCAAATCCTTTTGAAAAGTGTGATCTCCAAAATCTTTTATGGGTCTTGTATATTCCCCAAAAATATTTGTCTCAAATTTCGTGGAATCTATATATCGATAAGCAATTCCTGAGTCATCTTGGAAAATACTTGAGGTATTAGAGAAAATTGAGTTTCTAGCCTCTTCAAAAGAATTATAATGAAGTAAATAGGAGGCAGCTTTCAGAAAAACATTTTTTTCGCCTAAAGAAGCTACCCATTTATTATATTCTTGTTTTGCAACAAGATTATCGTTACCCAAATCAAATTTCATGTAGGTTAATTCTTTTTCATTAAAACCGTCTTTAGTCATCTTTATCCTCACCCCTGGGAAATTCTTATTATCTGTCACCTTATGATTGCCCAAAGAATCTATTTCTATAGTTTCAAGATTTAATAATTTATGTCCTGTTCGAGATAAGAAAACAAAATACAATGGAAGGATTCCAGAATAATTACCCGACCTCAAATCAGTCTGCATATGCATGGTGATAAAATAACTTTTACCGATCACATCTCTAAGCGAATTGCGCAAACTTGATAAATACTCTGTGAACTGGTCATCCGACATTTTTTCAAATTCAGGTAATTTAGAAACATTCTCTAAGGCAACTAAGTGGTATGCTGGAGCATTTGGATAAAAATACCAAGCATGAAGAAAATCCGCGCCTGCAAATGGATAATATAGGGGCAAATCACTTTTTATTTTTGGAATCAGAGATTTCTCTGTCCATGAAGAAATCAGGCTTAATCTAGATCCCTCTGCCTTTTCCCAAATGGTCTTCATTTGTTCCTCATGTAATTTCCAAAATTCCTTTTTTTCTAATTGTGAATAATAATTAGAATCCACTTGAGGTAATCCGGATAAAAATAACGCAACTCTATTGAATTCTTCAGAAACTACTGGAAGAGGAGTGGGTGCTTTTTCTTCAACTTTTGTTTCTAATTTTTGAACTTCAGCATTCTCTTTTCCACAAGAAAAAATTGAAAAGATAATTGCAATGAAAATTGAACTTCTAAATAAATATTTTTTCATTATCGACTCTTTTTTTGGACCACAAAGTAAATTAAAATACCTGGTAAAATCGCCAAAATCGAATATAATATTTTTGAAGGATCAATTAATGCAAAACTAACTATCATCCAAATAGTCGCTAAAATGAAAAGGATAGGAGTAAAAGGGTAACCCCAAGTTTTAACGGGACTAGCGTCATGAGGATATTTTTTACGAATAATAAAAATTCCAATAACTGTTAAAAGAGCGAAAAAAGAGAGAGTTAATCCCAAGGTTTGAATAAGTTCTTGGAATGTAGAAAAAAGAACCAAAACTATAGAAATTAAGGCTTGTAAGAGAATTGCATATACCGGTATCCCGTTATTATTTTTGATAGATATTTTCTTGAAAAAGGAAAAATCTTGCCCAATTTGTTCTGATACCCTAGGACCTGCAATAATCATCGCACTCATGGTACTAAATAAAGCAAAGGAGAAAATTGCAGAAAAAACACCTCCAAAACTCTCTCCAAATAATTTTAAGGCGACGATATTTCCAATGTCTTCTTTGCCAGACATTTCTTCAAAAGATGCCACAGACATAAAGGAGGCATTTAAAGAAATATATAAAAAAGTAACAATTAAAGTGCCTCCAATTAAAACAAAAGGTATGGTTTTAATTGGATTATCCACATTGCCTGATATATAAACAACGGCATTCCATCCTGAATATGCATACATTACCCAAACTAAAGCAGATGCAAAAGAAAAACTAAAAATAATGGATAGACTAGCTTCAGTAGGGTAAAAATCAGTTGAAATTGGAAGGCCGGGGTTTGAAATAAAAAAAGGAGCGGCACAAAAAATTAAAATTAAACCAATTTTAAAGGCAGTTAAAAAACTTTGAACATAGCCTCCAATTTTTGTTCCAGCTAAATGAATAAAAGACAGTAATAGAATTATACTTATTGCGATTACTTTTTGAATGCTTAGTTCAATTCCAAAAACCCCAATTAGTTTTGATACATCAATACCTAGGGCAGGAGCACTATATTTTCCAATAGCAAGACCAGCAGATGCTATCGCACCTGCAAACCCGACAATCAAACTAATCCAACCACTAGCAAATCCTATGCTTGGATGATAGAGCTTACTCAAATAAACATATTCTCCTCCACTTCTTTTCAGCGTAGTGGCGATCTCAGAATAAGTAAATGCCCCACAAAGAGCTATCATCCCTCCTAAAAACCAAATTAATAAAATTGAAAATTTATCTGGGATGCCTCCATTTTCAAATGGTATTACTTGAAATCCTAAAGAGGAAAAAACGCCAACACCTATCATGTTTGCAATCACAGTACTCAAGGCGGCAATTTTACTATAATTTGTATTTTTCATTCCTTTTTGGAATTAGATGGGGTGGTTAAGGCAAGAATTATTTTCATGAAAATATATTTTAAAATCTAAATAAAAGAGTGAATTAAATTTCTTTTTAGAATTTAAAATTATTTTCTGTACAGCTTTTAAATTTCAGTTATTTAAAATTCAAAATTTAATTTTTGGAAACCTTACAACCCATGAAAAAGTATTCAAAAAAATTTCAACCACCTATTAAAATTCCCATCAAGTAGATTTTTGGAAAAGAAAGAAATTTCAACTAGAAGCACTCCTGTAACAGGGAGAATCAATAAATTATATTCAACCCACATACGAGCACACTACCTCCAAAATAAGTTTAGAAACAAAATTTAAAATTACTGGCGGGCCAAGCTTAGTTGTTTTGCCAGAATACTTATTCCTTCTTTAAATGTTTTTGGGCAATACCCGAGTTCACTTTTCGCCTTTTGGATGATAAATCCTGTTTTCATGGGTCTTCGTGCAGGCTGCGTAAACCGGCTAGAATCTGTCTTTACAATCAGGTTTTTGTCTAAGCCAAAAAAATCTGCTGTCTCCATGGCCATTTGGTAGGGAGTCAATAATTCTTCGCCAGAGATATTAAAAACTCCAGTTGCTCCCTTTTGCGCTAGCAGTATACAGCCTGCCGCCAGGTCTTCGGCTAGGGTCGGAGTCCTCAGCTGATCGTCAACTACCTGAATCTGCTTTCCAGCTTCTAGAGAAGATTTGAATACCGTACGAGCAATGGCCCATTTTAAGGAAGATTGCCTTAGCAATTGCTCGGCTTGAAGCTTGGTTTGACCGTAGTAATTTACCGGATCAGGATGAGCTTCTTCTAGGTAAGGATTTTGACCGTCTGTTCCAGAAAAAATAAAATCAGTAGACACAAAAATAAAATGGGTTTCAAACTGTTCTGCCGCTGCAATCAGGTAGGAAGTAGCCAATACATTTGCGCGATAACAAGCTTCTTGATTTAACTCACATTCGTCGACATGAGTCATGGCAGCTGCATGGATCAGGATGTCAGGCTTCAAGGTCGAAACTACCTTTCTCACCTCGGCTTCGTTTTCTATATCCAAAGTTTGATACACCAAGCCTTCCTCATGCAATCGGCACGGTCCTCTTCCCGTAGCGATGACCTCCATGGTACCTAAAGCCAATAGCTGCTGTACAAGTTTTTGTCCTAGCAATCCATTGGCTCCTGTAATAAGGACTTTAGCTTTATTGGGAAGGTGGGTAGACATAGCCAAACTCTTTTTCTATTTGTTTCCGCGACATTTTTTCTACCGTAACTTTAATCATCACTGCCTGGTTGGGAACCTCCCGAGTTGTCGGTTCAGCAGCAATTTTGTCTACTACCTCCAGCCCTGAGATCACCTGACCAAAGACCGTATATTCAAAATCCAAATGGGGAGCACCTCCCAGTTCCGCATAGGCTTGGATTTGCTCTTTCGTGTAAGGCTTAGTCAGGGAAATGGATAGTGTTTTGGCTATTTCATCTCGCTTGGAGAGAAGAAGAAGGTTAAGGCTATCTAATTTACCTTCTTGGTAAAGCCTGGTATACTCCTCCTTCATTTTTTGTTGACTAGCCAACTGCATAAACTGAAACACAGCTTTCTGTAAAGCAGGAAAATCTGTGGTAAGCTCGAGCTCTTCATACGTTCTGCCTTGAACGATATAAAATTGAGAACCATTGCTGCGTTTTTGGGGGTTGATGGCATCCCCTTGCCGAGCTGCAGCAAGCATTCCCTTGGTGTGCACATGATTGCTTCGAATTTCAGCAGGAAGGGTGGGCCAGTCTTGTGCGGGGAGTCCTTCCTTACTGTAGACATCTCCTCCCTGAATCATAAATCCTTGAATAACACGATGGAAAAAGGTAGAATCAAAACGTCCCGATTCTGCTAGATCTAGGAAGTTGGCCTTGTGCTCTGGGGTGTCATCAAACAATATGGCCTTGATGTCTCCATGTCGGGTGGAAATGGTGACCACGTAGTCTTTGTCTTTTCCGCAGGCCCAAGAACTAAAAAGCAATAGACCAAAAATTAAATACCTTACTTTTTGTACCATATCAACGGATATTTTTTTTAATGTCTTCCAGAATTTTCTTGCCTCCAGCCTGTAGCACTTGCATAGCCAGCTGTTCACCCAGCGCTTCTGGGGATTCTATGTTTCCCTGAATTTTTAAAGAAATTCTCTCCTTCCCATCCAAACTCAGGATCCCTCCCTGCAGGTGAATTTGTTCTCCTTGGAATTGGGCCAAGGCAAAAACAGGGATACTGCAGCCCCCTTCCAAGACCCTTAGGTAAGCACGCTCTGCCTTTAGGCAGAGATGGGTTTTGGGATCGTTGCATGCTGCTATGATGGATGATTTTAGTTTCTCAGCAAGTGCAGTAGAAGCTTCTATGGCCACAGATCCCTGTCCTACAGCTGGAGTAAATTGCTCAAGATCCAACTCCTGTACTATGAGTGCGTCATAGCCCATTCTGTGTACCCCAGCATAGGCAAGTAAAAGCGCATCACAGAGTCCCTCCTCCATTTTTTTTAACCTAGTCTGTAAATTCCCTCTTACCTCTACGGTACTAACTTGGGGGTAAAAATGTCTCAAAGTGGCTACACGGCGCGTAGAGGAAGTGCCAATCACCAAGGGAATTTCCTGATCAGAAAGAGAAATACCTTTCTTCCTAGAAAGCAAGATATCGTTGGCTTTTTCTCGCGCAGTAAAGGCAATCAACTCTAAGCCCTCACCTAGTTGAGAAGGCATATCTTTGGCAGAATGCACTGCAATATCAATAGTTCCTTGATGGAGCTGTTCCTCCAATTCCTGAGTAAAAACCCCTTTAGAACCAATTTTTGAAATAGAGACCTCTAAAATTTGATCTCCTTTTGTTTCGATGGGAATAATTTGAGTAGTCATCCCTGCCCTTTCCAAAAGGGAGGCGACATGCTCTGCTTGCCAAAGGGCTAGCTTACTTGCTCTAGTACCTATTTTAAGGACTTGCTTTTCCACTCCGATTAAAAGACTTTGCTCAATGTTATTTCAAATTTAGGGGTAGAATGAGAAAGAGGTTTTTCTTTTTCACATCCCTTTTTTACTCAATTACCTTCCAGCAAGGTCAAAGATAACTCTTGCACCCAAAGTAGCTTGAGTCTTCTTAGTTTTTTGACATCATCAATAGAATTTCCATGGAAAGATCCGTAAAAATCATTTTGGCGTTTCCATTTCTTTCCAAATGGTAGTGGGCTTGGTTAAATGCCGTGTACAAGGGCTGGACATGGTCTAGGGTAAGTACCCTTTTGCTTATATTTTGGATAAAAGCTCGGTCTTCGTCTGTAGTCCTCAGGAGCTGATCCACGTCTAGATTTTTTAAAAGGATTTCTCTTGTCACATGCAATCCCGCCAGCATGAGGGATTTTTGTGCCTCCTTGTCCATTTTATGAAATTCCTCAGACAGGGCAAAAATGTCCTTTAAATTTTTTGTGGCACAGAGCCTAAACCAATCCCTTAGTTGCCGTACCGTTTGATCTTCCACTTGATGGATTAACCTGTAAGCAGACCTTAAATTTCCATCGGAAAGCATGGCTACTTGTGCGGCAAGGGCTGTTTCGCATGCACCTGAATCGACCAGATGCGATTGGATTTCTTGATCGGTAAAGGCCCTAACGAGTATTTTTTGGGTTCTAGAGAGAATGGTCGTCAGGAGTTGATCGGCTTGTGTTGTCACCATGAAGAATAAGGTTTTCGCAGGTGGCTCCTCCAGGATTTTCAACAAGGCATTGGCTGCAGAGGGATGTAGGTATTCGGGACACCATATCAACATGATTTTGTATCCTCCCTCAAAGGACATCAAGGAAAGGGTCTGGATCATTTTTCGAGCAGCAGCCTTGGAAATATTTAGCTGCTTTTTTTCAAACCCATTGAAGTAAATGAAATCTTGGACATTACCGTAGGGCTGTGTCAATACAAACTTTCTCCAATTTCCTAAAAGATCTACTTTTTCTTCTTTTTCTTCCTCTGCCCCAGGCTCTTCTTCCTTGCTCGAGGCCACCACAGGAAAGGTGAAATTGAGATCGGGGAGAATTAATTTTTGGACACGCTGGCAGGAAGGACAGATGCCACAAGAATCGGTATCGGTTTTTGCCTCGCAATACAGGTAGCTAGCCAAGGCCAAGGCCAGGGTCAGGTTGGCTGATCCTTCGGGACCATGAAAAAGTAAGGCATGCGCCAAGTGATTTAATTTGACTGCATTAAGGAGGTTTTCTTTGGTCTCTTGGAGCCCTGGGATCTGTGCAAATTGCATAATAGCTTGTATCAGGAGGATTTATCCCAAATTCTATAGCTTTTGGTCAACTCAAAAACCTTTTCCATAAGTTCCTTGTCCTCTTGGGTCCATTCCTTTCCCCTCCTGGAGAAAACAACCTTTGCCGTTTCTTCAAATTTTTGAAGCGTGAAGGTCGAAAAACCTGCTGCACCCCCCCAAGAAAAAGAGGGGATAAAATTTCTAGGAAACCCATCGCCAAAAATATTCGCTCCGACACCTACTACCGTACCGGTATTAAACATGGTGTTGATACCGCATTTACTGTGGTCACCGAGCATCAAGCCACAAAACTGAAGTCCTGTAGAAGCAAAACCTCCTTTGGTGTAATCCCAAAGTTTTACCTCTGCATAATTGTTTTTCAAGTTGGAAGTATTGGTATCTGCCCCCAAATTACACCACTCCCCAATCACGGAGTTGCCCAAAAAGCCTTCGTGTCCTTTATTGGCATACCCCAGGAGGACCGAATTCGAAACTTCTCCTCCCACCTTTGAATAGGGACCGATGGTTGTATCCCCTCTTAATTTGGCACCCATATTTACGGTGGAACCTTCACACAAGGCAAAGGGACCTCGAATGAGTGCGCCTTCTTGAACTTCTGAATTTTTGCCTAGGTAAATAGGCCCTGCTTCTGCATTCAATATAGCAGCCTTCACCCTCGCGCCTTTTTCTATAAAAATATTTTCTTGACCATAACACTTGGTATGGGGATCTAGCAAAGGTTCCGAAACCCTACCTGCAGTAAGCAAATCAAAGTCCTTTTGAATTTCCGATCCGTTAAATTGAAAAATGTGCCAGGTCTTTTGAAGGAGCAAAGGGGCTTGCTCGAGCTGTATCGCTTTTTTTTCTTGGACGAAGTTTAGGTTGGCTTCCTCTCCTCGCAGTTGGCTCGCGAGAAGGGTTTTGCCAAAATACAATGCTTCATCTTCTTTCAAACTCAATACGATGGGCCAAGAATTGGCATCGGGCAACCAGGATCCATTGATTGCCATACTGCTACCGCTAGTCCTAGGAAATTTTTTTTGCAAATAGTCCTGCGTCCAATGGGATACCTTTGCCCCAGAAATCATTTCCCATTTTTCAGCAATCTTCAGGATACCGACCCTCAGATCAGCAACAGGGCGAGTAAAAGTGAAAGGAAGCAAAGACCCACGGATGGCAGGATCGTCAAACAAGGAAAGTTTGTTCATACAACAAAAATAAAAAAGTCTCCCAGATTCTTAGCTCCAGGAGACTTTTTAAGTAAAGCGTAGTTTTGCTTATTTTTTTGCGTATCTCTTGTTGAATTTTTCCACTCGACCTGCAGTATCCAACAACATTTTCTTTCCTGTGTAGAAAGGATGAGACTCCGAACTTACTTCAATTTTGAAAACAGGGTAAGTCTTTCCGTCAGTCCACTGTATTGTTTCACTGGTCTCGATGGTGGACTTCGTCAAAAATTTGAATTCACTGGAGGTATCGTAAAATACCACGTCTCTATAGTTGGGATGAATATCTTTTTTCATGATATAGCTAGAATTTCTTTTCTATTTTGAAATGAGGCACAAAGATACTCTTAAAAATAAAATTGACCAAATCTTTATTTAGGATTTATTGAGATTGTTGGCCTGAAACAGATTTGACTCTCTACTTACTACGTAGATCACCTCGCTTGATGGAGCGAATAAACTGAGACCAAGCAAAGGGATCCAAGATGCGAAGGGGTCTGGGCCCATAAATATCTTGATTTTGAAGAAGCTGCCCTTCTTGAAAATACCTAAAGTTTTCATTTCCGGAGGCAGGCATGGATTCTGCCCAACGAAGCAGCATTTCTGGACTCATATTGGACCTACTTACAGTCATGGGATCGACCACTGACATGGCCAGTACTGCTTGTTTAAATTCTTCCTCGGTAGGATAGGGCACTACCTCGATTTCAGCAAGGGCTATTTCATCCACTTCCATGTTTAAAATCAAGGATATTTTATCATTTTCAACCTTTTCTGGGACGATAAATGTTTGTTTCTTCAGTCCAATAAAGGAAAATAGGATAGTATCTCCCTCAAGTACTGGCATAGAAAAGTATCCGAATCGACCCGAAACCGTCCCTCTTCCTTTTTTTGGGACATAAATATTTACTCCTGGTACAGCATCTGTACTATCTGCATTCAATACAATCCCAGAAAGTTGAATGACTTTTTTTTCTTGCCTATCTTGAGCCAAAGAAAATTGAGACAGGAAAAAAAATCCCAAAACCAAAAGAAGAGAAAGTAAATTGGTAATTTTCACAAGGTGTGGAGTTCAGGGATTCAAAGTCCTAGGTTCAATTACGAGAATATTGCAATTTGGGTTAAAAATAAAAACGTTTTCCTTTCCCGAAGTTAAAACTTACAAATGAGACTCAAAAATATCAGTTTACCCTATGGTTTGCGAATTTTTAAGGCACTATCTGAAGAACCTCGGGTAAGAATCATCCATTTACTCATGGTCAACAAGGAGTTGAGTATTTCCGATTTGGAGCTCATCCTAGATTTTACTCAAACCAAGACAAGCAGGCATTTGATTTATTTGAAAAATGCAGGATTATTGGGTAGCAGAAGAGTAGATCAGTGGATGTTTTACTACCTGCTGGAAGAGACCTTAGAGATCTTACCACAAATCTTCAAGTTCATTCAGAAGGATCCCAAGCTCATCAAAGATCAAGAAACCTTAGAAATCCTGAAATCCAACCGGGAATTGGCTTCCAACAAAATTGAAAATAACCAGTATAGACGCTAATTCCAGTTTGAAAACCTACCAACACCTATTTTTTGATCTGGACCATACCCTATGGGACTACGATCGAAACGTAAAGGAATCCCTTTCCGAACTTTACACCAAGCACCGCCTAGAGAATTGGGGGATTCCTAGCTTCGAAAAATTTTTTGATTCTTTTTATGAGGTCAATTTTAAGCTTTGGGACCAGTACAATGTGGGAAAAATCGATAAGCACAACCTGAGAAAAGAAAGATTCCCACAAATTATAGCCCATGCAGGAGGGCTGTCCCATTCACCCATCGGAGAGTTGGAAAAAGATTTTTTACACTTTACTTCCTCCAAATCCCATCTTTTCCCCTACTCTAAAGAAATTCTAAGTTACCTCAAAAAAAAATATAAGGTGCATGTGATAACTAATGGGTTTGAGGAGTCTCAACAAAAAAAAATTAAATCTTCTGGACTGCAAGGGTATTTTGACCTCATCGTCACTTCAGAGACCACCGGCTTTCGAAAGCCTGACCCAAGAATATTTCAGTATGCCCTAGATCAATTGGAAGCAGAAGCCAGTGTCTGTTTGATGATTGGAGATAATCCCAGCTCCGATATTTTAGGAGCCCAGCGGGCCTCTATCGACCAGGTATTTTTTAATCCTTCGGGAAAAAAAATTGATCTGATTCCAACCTATGAAATTAACCATCTTCAAGAACTTGAATCGCTTTTGTAATTCCAAGCATTCAGAGATTGTGATGGAACATGTATCTTTGGCCAACCAAAACCAGTAAACGTAAGCACCATGTTAAAGGGATTTTTCAATGTACCCACTCCAGTCAATGAACCAGTGAAAGCCTATGCTCCTGGTAGTCCAGAGCGCAAAGAGCTTCAAGCCATGCTGACTTTTCTAAGAACTCAGCAACTTGATATCCCCATGTACATAGGAGGAGAAGAGGTGAGAACAAATAAAACCCGACCCATCTCTCCCCCCCACGACCACCGACATATTTTGGGTCATTTTCACGAAGGAGACAGTAGTCATGTGGAACAGGCCATCCAAGCTGCATTAGGTGCCAAAGAAGCTTGGGAAAATTTGGCTTGGGAGCAGCGTGCCGCCATTTTTCTCAAAGCAGCCGATTTACTTGCTGGTCCCTATCGATCCAAAATCAATGCAGCTACCATGCTTGGGCAATCCAAAAATGCATTTCAGGCAGAAATTGATTCGGCCTGCGAACTGATTGATTTTTTGCGCTTCAACGTAAAATACATGAGCGAAATTTACGGGCAACAGCCTCCCATATCTGGGCCCGGGGTCTGGAATAGATTAGAACAACGTCCCCTAGAAGGTTTTGTATTTGCCTTGACCCCGTTCAACTTTACGGCCATCGCAGGTAACCTGCCCGCTTCGGCAGCCTTGATGGGCAATACCGTCGTATGGAAAACTGCCTATACTCAAATTTATTCGGCACAAGTGCTGATGGAGGTTTTCAAGGAAGCTGGGGTACCTGATGGAGTGATCAACTTGATATTTGTGGATGGCCCAACTGCAGGAAATGTGATTTTCAAACACCCCGATTTTGCAGGTATCCATTTCACAGGTTCCACGGGTGTATTTCAACACATCTGGAAGACAGTGGGTGAGAATATATCTCGATATAAGTCCTATCCTAGAATTGTCGGAGAGACGGGAGGCAAAGATTTTGTTCTTGCGCACAAATCTGCAGACCCTAAAGCCTTGGCAGTGGGCTTGGTGCGCGGGGCTTTTGAATACCAAGGCCAAAAATGTTCGGCCGCTTCTCGGGCCTATATCCCAAGCAACTTGTGGGAAGAGGTGAAAAAATACATGATCGAAGATCTGGCCTCCATGAGTATGGGAGGAACAGAAGACTTCAGCAATTTTATCAATGCAGTAATTGATGAGAAGTCCTTTGACAAAATTGCAAATTACATCGACCAAGCCAAGGCTAACCCAACGGTAGAAGTAGTGGCTGGTGGGAAGTATGACAAGTCAACAGGGTACTTCATCGAGCCTACCATTTTACTAACGCAGGATCCCATGTATACCAGCATGTGCGAGGAGATCTTTGGGCCAGTTTTGACCATATACGTGTACCATGAAGAGCATTTTGAAACCGTACTGGAATTGGTAGACCAAACTTCCCCATATGCGCTTACGGGAGCGGTATTTTCCCAAGATCGCTACGCCATCGAACTGGCAACGCAGAAACTGAAGCATGCTGCAGGTAATTTTTATATCAACGATAAGCCTACCGGCGCCGTAGTAGGTCAGCAGCCCTTTGGTGGGGCCAGGGCCTCCGGTACCAACGACAAGGCAGGATCCATGATCAATCTCCTCAGATGGGTATCTCCCAGAACCATCAAGGAAACCTTTGTATCTCCTACCGACTACCGCTATCCGTTTTTAGAAAAATAAATAACCTTTGAGGTTTACCAAAACCTCGAAGGTTTCAGCGTTCTATTTTAGCAAAATTAAACCTTTGAGGTTTACCAAAACCTCGAAGGTTTCTCAGTTTTTTTAGCATTATTAAAACCTTCGAGGTCTGAAAAAGACCTCAAAGGTTAGGACTCAACTTTTTAAACTTATTTTTTATGTACGATCCATTAATCCCTGGAAAAATTTACCATATCTATTCACGAACAATTGGTAAGGAGCTCCTTTTCAGAAATGAGGAGAATTACGCCTATTTTCTTAGAAGGTACACTTATTTTTGCTCCAAGCATTTTGCTACTTTTTGCTATTGCTTGCTTCCAAACCACTTTCATTTTTTGGTTCAAGTAAAGGAGTCAACAAATGAGGCTGCTGCTATTTCTGCATTTTCTAATTTTTTGAATTCCTATTCCAAATCGTACAATAAGGTCTTTGAAAGACATGGAGGACTCTTCCAAAGAAAATTTAAAAGAAAAGAAATCAAATTAGACAGTTATTTAACAGAAGTCATCACATACATTCATCGGAATCCACAAAAGCATGGATTAATTCAAGATTTTAAAAATTGGAACTATTCTTCTTATAGAACCTTCTTTTTTAAAATTGAAAATCTAATTGAAATCGAATGGGTAATAGACTGGTTTGGAGGTATCAATGAGTTTGAAAAAAATCACCTTCGGGAAGAAGATAATCAATTAGAATTTCTAGAATTTGAGGATTTGTAGAGGTTGTATTCTGAAAAATTAAACCTTCGAGGTCTAAAAAAGACCTCAAAGGTTAGCAGTAATAAATCTCGAAGGTTTCCCAGTTTCTGTTTAGCATTATTAAGACCTTTGAGGTCTAAAAAAGGCCTCAAAGCTTAGGTATACATGGCCCCATTCACATGGATCACTTGGCCGGAAATGTAGCTACTCATTTCTGAGCCTAGAAATACACAGACATCCGCGATTTCTTCAGGCTGCCCTCCACGCTTCATGGGAATAGCTTCTCTCCATCCCTGTACCGTTTTCTCGTCCAACACTTCGGTCATCTCTGTTTCTATAAATCCAGGAGCTACCGCATTGCACCGAATATTTCGAGAACCTAATTCCAAGGCTACTGATTTGGTAAACCCGATGATACCTGCCTTCGAGGCAGCATAATTGGCTTGGCCCGCATTTCCCTTGATCCCAACCACCGAGGTCATGTTGATGATAGAGCCTGACTTGGCTTTCATCATCGTACGGGAGACAGCCTTGACGGTATTGAAACATGACTTTAAATTCACATTCATGATCTCATCCCAGGATTCTTCCGTCATCCGCATGAGTAGGTTGTCCCGGGTAATACCGGCATTGTTCACCAAAATATCCAAGGCTCCAAAATCCTCCACCACAGCATTTATAAGTTCTTCAGCAGCTTGGTAGTTGGAAGCATCCGATCTGTATCCTTTGGCTGTGATTCCAAATTTTTTCAGTTCCGATTCAAGCGCTTGTCCTTTTTCTACGCTGGAGAGGTAGGTAAAAGCCACCTGAGCTCCTTCTTGAGCAAACTTGATTGCTATTGCCTTGCCTATACCCTTGGATGCACCGGTTACAAGTGCAACTTTACCCGTAAGTAATCCCATATTAATTTAGAATTTGTTTGGCCAAAAATAAAAAATAATCCATGACTTTGACGCCATAAATTTTATTGCAAGCTAGTCTAGTAAACAAGAGATTCTACCCATTGATTTAAAATTAAAAATAGAAGAATCGGTATTCTCCTATTTTGACAAAATTTCTTCTACTTTTTAGGGCAATTCATTCATTGTGAAGGGATTTATTCCCCATACCCCCTCCTAGCTCAAGATTTTTTTCTGAATACAAAAGGGCTAATTTTGCGAAGTTATTGTTGTCATCAACTCCTATTTCTATGTCATCCACTGCATTTGACTTGATTGTACTAGGTAGCGGGCCGGGAGGCTACGTGGCTGCCATTCGTGCTTCCCAACTTGGCTTGAAAACAGCCATCATAGAAGCAGAAGAATTGGGCGGAATTTGCCTCAACTGGGGGTGCATCCCCACCAAGGCCCTTTTAAAAAGTGCCCAAGTTTTTGAGTACATACAGCACGCGAGTGATTACGGCATCCATGTAAAAGAAGCAGATGCAGATTTTTCTTCCATGGTGAAGCGTAGCCGAGGCGTAGCCGATGGCATGAGCAAGGGAGTTCAATTTTTGATGAAAAAGAATAAAATTGAGGTCATTTCGGGATGGGGGAAAATTCTTCCTGGGAAAAAGTTGGAAGTTACTGATGCTGGTGGAAAAAAATCTACCTTCTCCGCCAATGCCATCCTCATCGCTACTGGCGCTAGAGCTCGAGAACTTCCCACGCTCAAAATTGATAACGAAAAAATAATTGGCTATAGAAAAGCCATGACCCTGGAAAAGCAACCTGCTAGCCTAGTGGTAGTAGGTTCAGGGGCTATAGGTGTAGAATTTGCCTATTTCTACAATGCCATCGGCACCAAGGTGACCATCGTAGAATACATGGATCGTATCGTCCCTGTGGAAGACGATGAGGTTTCCAAAGCCTTGGAAAAATCATACAAAAAGTCTGGCATCTCCATCATGACCTCCTCTGAAGTTACCTCAGTAGATACCAAAGGAAAAGGCTGCAAGGTCCATGTCAAAACCAGTAAAGGAGAGGAAGTGCTAGAATGCGATATTGTACTTTCTGCTGCAGGCGTAGTATCCAATCTTGAAAATATAGGTTTGGAAGATGTAGGAATTCTGGTGGACAAAGGAAAAATCCAAGTGAATGAGTACTACCAAACCAATATGCCAGGCTATTATGCCATAGGAGATGTTGTGCCAGGACCGGCCTTGGCCCATGTCGCCTCGGCTGAAGGAATCATTTGCGTAGAAAAAATTGCAGGCCACCATCCAGAACCTTTGGATTATGGCAATATCCCAGGCTGCACGTACTGCTCTCCAGAAATTGCATCGGTAGGCATGACCGAAGCCAAAGCAAAAGCAGCTGGCCACGAAGTGAGAATCGGTAAATTTCCATTTTCCGCTTCTGGAAAGGCTTCTGCTGCTGGAGCCAAAGAAGGTTTTGTCAAATTAGTTTTTGATAAGAAATACGGAGAACTCTTGGGTGCTCACCTCATCGGAGCCAATGTCACCGAGATGATTGCTGAAATCGTCGCTATCCGCAAACTAGAGACTACTGGGCATGAACTAATCAAAACGGTGCATCCTCACCCCACCATGTCTGAAGCCATCATGGAGGCAGCCGCAGCAGCTTACGATGAAGTAATTCATCTGTAAGAATCCGGATACTATGCTTTAAGCCCGTCCAAAAATAAGGTAGCCTACTCCGCACTTTTTGGACTGGGCTTTTTTCATTACCTTTTTTCCTCAATTGTTCGAATTACTCGTTCGATTGCTACATTCATGGAACTGCAACTCTCTACCCCTGCCTTGCTTTTTTCGGCCATCACCTTATTGATGCTGGCCTATACCAATCGATTTTTGGCGATTGCTACGCTGATCCGAGGACTTCACAAAAATTACCTCAAGGCCCCAGACCAGGAGATCATTGTAGAACAAATCCAAAACTTGAGAAAGAGATTAAACTTGATCAAAAACATGCAATGGTTTGGAGTATTCAGCTTTTTGCTTTGTGTGTCGTGTATGTTTTTACTTTTCAAAGGATTTACCTCTGCGGCCAACTGGGTATTTATGGGAAGCATGCTCTCTCTATTAATATCCTTAGGAATTTCCCTAGTAGAAATTCAAATTTCTACCAAAGCCCTGAATTTAGAACTCTCTGATATGGAAGGTCTCTTTCAAGAGCGAAAAGGTGGGCTAGACTTATTCTTCAAAAAAGACGATAAAAACGATGCTACCCATTGATCTGAGAAGCGATACCCTTACCCAGCCTACTTCTGGGATGAAGGAAGCCATGTTTGCCGCTCCATTAGGGGATGATGTGTTTGGGGAAGATCCTACGGTCAATGCCTTAGAAGAAAAAATGGCTGTTCTGTTTGGCAAGGAGGCGGCGCTATTTTGCCCTTCTGGCACCATGACCAATCAGATCGCCATCCGCCTGCATACTGGACCTCAGAAGGAAGTCATCTGCCACCAGTATTCCCACATCTACCTCTACGAAGGGGGAGGCATCATGGCCAATTCCCTGGCTTCAGTGAAGTTATTGTCTGGGGAATTGGGCAAAATCACCACCTCCCAAATCCGAGAATCTATCAACCCGGACGATGTGCATGCACCGGAGACGAGCCTAGTTTCCTTAGAAAATACCATGAACAAAGGTGGAGGAAGCATCTATACGCTAGATGAAGTACGGCCCATTCATGCCCTGTGTCAAGAAAAAGGACTCAAATTGCACTTGGATGGAGCACGTCTTTTCAATGCCTTGGTCGAAACAGGCGGTGCTCCTGCGGATTGGGGCAAGTTGTTTTACACCATTTCCATCTGCCTGAGCAAAGGACTAGGCTGTCCCATCGGATCCGTGCTCTTGGGTTCAAAAGTGGATATCAAGCGTGCCCGTAAAGTTCGCAAAGTCTTTGGTGGCGGCATGCGCCAGGCTGGATTTTTGGCAGCAGCAGGAATCTTTGCCTTGGATCATCAGGTCGCGCGCTTGAAAGAAGACCACAGACGTGCGCGAAGCCTGGGTGAGTTTCTGATAAAAGCTCCCCATGTAGCGGAAGTTCTTCCTGTGCCCACCAACATTGTCATTGCCCGACTGGAGGGAATTAGCCCTGAGGCCTACCTTCAAGAGTTGAATAGCAAGGGCATCAAGGGAGTCAAGTTTGGCAAGGATCTGGTCCGCTTTGTGACCCATCTCGATTTTGGAGACGAGCACTTGGAGGAGTTTGGAAAACGGATAGGCAAAGTTTAGATTGATTTCTAGTATTTAATAAAGTACAAAGTACCTGCCTGCGGCAGGCAGGCCAATACTAAGTACAAAGTAGAAGAAGTACGGGACACCTCCCTGCGGAAGGCAGGA
>JAJTDZ010000090.1 GCA_021298245.1 Algoriphagus sp.
ATGAAATTTATTTCATTTTTTTTCATATTATTTTTTATAAAAAGGAACTTAAAAGCCCAAAAAAGGCCTGAATAACAAAAAAATTAAAGGAATTGAGATTGAACTATAAAAAATTCAAGATTGTATGTTCACAAGGATAAAAAAGTTGGCCATACATGGTCAAAAAAATGGGTAATTGGAATGTTGTCATGGTTGACTTCTCCCAATTACCCACTAGCGTTCAAGATTACTTGATAGGAATAGTTTTTCTAAAATACATGCGGGAGATGAAAATTCCTCCATCGTCGTCTTTTCCTGCATGGCTTTCCACCGCACTGGTCACATAGACCAAGGAATATCCTTCTGACTCCAATTCCATAATTCTTGCTGCAATCATGGCATCGTTGGAAGCTACATTTTGAAAATTGATTCCCGCAGCACTGAAGAAATTGAGCAATTTGGCTTCATCAAAATTTTCCACCTTTAGTTCTTTTCTGCTTACCGTACGCATGGATGAACTCTTCCCATCCACCCTACTGGTACGAAAATCCTCGGTATTTACATCGGTCATGTTTTCTATCATTCTAGACCTCCCAAGTCCCATGGGGATAATGGACTCTACTACGGTAACGATTCTCCATTCATTAAAATTTTGAGTGGTAACTTCCTGCGCTTTCACGCTAAGACTCCCCATGACAAGGAGGGAGAAGATAATCAGTGCTTTTTTCATAGGATTGATTGTTTTTTGAATACTATTACGTTTTTATCTGTTAAAAGTTAGAGCTATTTCTTGAGACGAAAAGTGATTCAAAAATTAATTCTATTTTAAGAAAAGGAAGTAGCAAGTTTTGTTTAAAAAAATTAATTAAAAAACCCTCGCAATTTTGCTGAAAAATTAATTTTTACCTGTAAGCGTTACGCATACATCTTTAATTTCTTTCTTTTGATTTATTTCGTTTTTTAATCAAAATAACAGAAGAAATTAACACCAAATAATTGAAGGCTATTGTTTTCCAGGATTTTCTAATCATCTTATACATATAGCTCTCTTTTCTTGATTGAAAACGAATAGGATTTGGCCTTTTTGAAAATTCAAGAATCTGATTTCCACATCGGCTTATCTAGTTTCCAATAGGGACAATTGGAATCAAAATTGACCGGCTTGGCAAGCTCCCGTACCGGCCAATTGGAGAGATCTTGATTGATTCGCGAATTGCAAAACATCTCCTCCAAGTCCTCTGCTTTCTCCATGGACCATTGACCTAAGGCCTGGTTAAATAAGGAGTTTTTAAACATACGCTTGAAGTAGCGTACATTGCCCACGTCCCAATCCCCTATGCTTTGATTGAATATGGAATTGAAAAACATGTAGCTCATGTCTTTTACCCGTCTAACATCCCAAGAACCTATGGATTGATTAAATGGATTTTTGGACGAAAAAGGAAGACGATCATTGAAGTCCTTAAACATTCCCTTCATGGAAGTCACTCGGCCCACATCCCAGTGGCTTAAATCCTGATTAAATAGGGATTTAGAGAACATGTAGCTCATGTCCTTTACCTTGGATACCTTCCATTGGCCGATGGGCTGGTTGAAAAAGGAATTGAAAAATAGATACCCCATGTCCTGTACCTGGGACACATCCCATTCTCCAATCGGCTGATTGAAACAAGAATCTTGAAACATACTACGCATGGTCTTCACCTTACTCACATCCCAGTTTCCTATAGGATGATTAAAGGCGGACTGAGCAAACATCCTACTCATATCTTCCACTTGACTTACGTCCCAGTAGTGAATGGGTTGGTTGATCTTGGTATTGAAAAAAAGACCAGACATGTCGGTGACCAGGGTGGTACAGAGTCGGGTCAAGTCGGCATTTTGAGCTATGCGCTCTCTAAGCAAAGCATTGTCTACCACCTCATAAGCTATCCCGTTGAAGAAAGCCTTTTCACCAGGAGCAAAACCCTGGTTGATGATCGTGGTATTTTTCGAAACAACTAGTTGTGGATTCATTCGAGTTTTTTTACCAACGACCCTAGATCTATCTTTTTTTTGGCGATGTGTCTATCAACTTCTATAGCCTCTTTTAATTTCATCTCCTTCCCTATTTTCATTCAAGAGCAAACTACTAGTAATCGGTTTTTAAGACTTACCCATGCCCTGAGAACAAGACAACTGTATCCTGCTCTGAGCGATCTATCATTCGAATAAACCCAAAAAGAAAAAAAAGAGCTGTATCCAAAAAAGTTAAAAACAGAAACTGGACAATTATTTCTTAAAAAATAGGATTTAGGTTGTAAAATGTACCAAGTACAAAGTAGAAATACGAAGTACGAAATACGGTATTTTTGCTGCCTGAGGCAGGCCTACCTACCGTAGGCAGGCAGGCGAAGTACCAAGATACTTTCTTAGTAGAATTCATATCCTACTACGAATTCCTACTTTGTACTTCGTACTTGGCACATGGTACATCTGTCTTGGTACCTGGTCCACCCCTTACTTTTGCAACAATTTTTGAAAACTCATTTTTTCTCGATTCCAACCTTGTGGCAACTTAGCAATATCTTTTTCATCGATCAGAAGCGTCAACACCGAGCGTCTATTCGCCTGATGCTGTTCGTCCGAACAAGCTGCCCCATCACCACATGAGTTAACCAATCGGGATTCTTCGTGCCAAGCAATGTCCATTCGTCCTGCTTCTATTCCTTGATTTTTCAGGTAAAAGAAAACAGCCATTGATCTATTTTTACTCAATCGGTCATTGTAGCGAGTAGTCCCTCTTGCATCGGTATCAGAGTCGATTTTCAACTTCAAGAAGGGATATTTCTTAAGGAGCGCTTCGGCCTGCTTCAGGATCCTATCCGCATCGGCACGAATCTCATACTTATCTAAATCAAAGTAAATCTTATCCTCTGCCAAAAGCATGAGAGGTGTTTCCCGAGCTTCCCCACTTTCTACATTTACAGGGATTGGCTCTAACCTAATGCTTTTAATTTTCTCAGTTCCATCCGGAATTGTGGCGACAAAAGAAATAGTTTGAGGGACAAAACCATCCTTTCTAATTTCTAGAACATATTCTCCTTCCTTGAGGCCGGCTACCAAGCCCTCCTCATTTTTTTCAAGAGCTATCTTCTCTCCCTCCTTGGTTTTCAGCTCCACTACCAAGTCCTTATTTGAAACTGCACTACCCTGTCCAAAAATTTGGATTTTGAAATAATCAAAGAGATAGGTCCGGCCTTTGCCTAATTGACCTGCTCTATAGATATCTAGCCCCCCAAGACTCTCAAACCGATTGGATGAAAAATAAAGTACATCATCCTTCACAAAAGGAAAGACTTCGTCATGTGGACCGTTTACGTTTGATCCAAGGTTGAATACCTGTCCATACCCATTTTCAAGAATTGGCACCTCATATAAGTCAAACCCACCATAGCCTCCCTGTCCATCCGAACTGAAATACAGGATATTTTTGTCCACATAGGCATGCATGACACTATAGGCTCCCGTCTCATTGAAAGGTAGGGGTTGGATATTTTTGAAACTTCCATCTTCCTGAACCTCCGCCCTATAAAGCCCTGGATAGGATTCCGAAGATTTACCCAGGCGTAATTTATCCTCTCTCTCCCTTAGCACGCCGGTAAATATCACTTCTTGACTAGATCCAACCTTAAAAAAAGCAGGCATACTTGCGTGATAAAACTCCTCAGGCCCCTGGATGGCAGGCTTGAGCTCCCCGTCCTTTTCAACCAAAATAAGATGGTAGCCTCGATCATTCAATCCGTCCAATTCTTTTTCTGAAAGCGGTCTTTTGATATCAAAGCGGAGGTATTTTTTCTCCGTCTGCTTCTCCAACCCTCTATCTGTAACTAGGTACTTCACTCCCGTCTCGTCTGTCCTTAAACCATAATCGGTACCCGTACTGTTGTATTTTTCTAATGAAAAAAATCCCAAACTAGGATGATCCGAAACTGGCCGCTGACCAAAAATCTTACCTGATTCGGCAGAAGTTAACTTTATTCCTAGCTCCTCAACGGTTTTCCCTGCCTGTACCCCGGCATTGGCAAAGCGGAGGCTATCGTATCGATTTGATTCCACAAATTCCACTGCTTTTCCCCACCAATAAAATGCCTTTTCATAGCTGCGAATCAAACTGTAACTTTCAGCAGCACGCTTGGCGGCATAGTAGGACTCCCTATAAGCAAAGGCTTGCTCGTACTGGAATCCTGCATGTTCGTACCGCTTAAAAGCAAATTCTTGATCGGCATAATTCAAAAGATTTTGCTGACTAAATAAGGGGTAGGAAACCAGTAGAAGGAACCCTGCCAAAAGACCCATTTTTATGCTTTTCTTCATCATTAAAACCATCTAGGGTTATAGATAATCTTTCGCTGACGGTTTAAATACACCCCTACAGACAACTCGTGGGATTCAGTCCGAAAGCTATTGAGTGCATTCAAGTTGTAGTCGTAGGCATAACCTACCCTTATGCTCGGCAGAACAAAGTATTCCATGACCAAAGCAACAGCATTTCGCTTACTCAAGTCCTCCTGAAGTTGATCTTCGAAAATCCGCACGTTGGATCGAAAGGAGCCTCCTACCCACATACGCTCGCGAAATAAAAACATGGCATTTAAGTCATAACTGGTCGGGGATCCCTTGACGTGCTTCACCAGGACGGAGGGTTTGAACTGTACATCATCCTGAAGTCGAAGCAGCCCGCCAAAGGTGAGGTAGTAATGAAAATCATGGAAGGCCACCGCAATGTCTTGTCGAAGCAAGGCCCTACGACCAATCAAGTTGTAAGCAGAAAGGCCTGCGTAAAAGTTGTCGCTGTGGAAAAATAGCCCCGTATTCATGTTGGGCGTAGTGGCTGCCACTCGACTGCTTGGCAATAAGGGATCCGGCTTTACCGTCACCATTCCCGTGGGATCAAAGGCATATTCGGAAATACCCGCACTCACTCCCAAGGAAAGCATACTTTTATATCCGGTAGAAATTCGGTAGGAATAGGTCAACATCCCCAGATTGCTTTCTGTTAACCCGATCCTGTCCTTCAAGTAAGTAACTCCAAGTCCCATTCTCCCTTCATTCGCACTAACATCTGCCGTAAAGGAAAGGGTTTGAGGCGCTCCAGGAAAATTAATCCACTGGCTACGGTAGGAAGTTTGAATGTAACCATCCCCCTTATATCCCGCATAGGCGGGATTGATATGCAAGCCGTTGAATATATACTGGCTAAACTGGGGCAATTGCTGGGAATGAACTACCAAACTGTTCATCATCCAGAGTACAAATAAGGCCCCTATGCTGACTTTTTTTATCACTTGATTTCCTAGTTAGCTTTATTACTTGAGCACATTTTTTTTGATAAGTCCATATTGCCTACCTAATTCTTTCTTTTACGACTTGAACAAATCCTTTGAATTCTGCCTTTTTACCTTCTTCATCGGTCGCCTTCAAAATGTAGAAGTAAGTGCCTGAAGACAGTCCTTCAGCTGCCCAATCATTTTGGTAATTTTTTCTTTGATACACCTGATCTCCCCATCTATTGATAATCACCAATTCATTGCTGATAAACCTTCCCAATCCAGGGATTTCAAAGGTTTCATTTACTCCTTCACCATTTGGCGTGATGGTATTTGGAATGAAGAAAACCTTCACCTTGACAGGTACGGCAGAGGTATTATCGGAAGGACTCAATTCACGCTGCTTGGAGGATACACTGGCGGTATTGATAAGAATCAATTCTTTTGCATCAAGCAATGGTGCCGCTTTAACCTTTAATTTAACTTCCGTCCAAGCTCCTTGAGGCAATTGCACTATAGTCCATGAAATCTCCTGACCTTTCACTACTGCATTGACTGGAATCTGACTGGAAATTGAAGAAACATAACGTAATCCTTCTGGCAGCTTATCCAAGACCACAACAGAAGTAGCCGTAGTAGTGCCATTGTTTTCTATACGGATGGTGTAGGTAAATTCATCTCCCTCAAACCACTCTGGTCCTTCCACAAACTTAGTTACCCTCAAATTGACTCCCTGATACACCTCAACAAATACCAAGGCTTGCTCACAGTTGTTGGGGTCCTTAACATCACAAATGGTATACGTAATTAGATAAGTGCCCTGAGTAGCTCCTGCTGGAACAATCAAGTTACCTTCTTTATCTATCAGTACCCCGGTCAATCCTCCGTTATCCTTGACCGTTATTACCACTTCATTTGCATTTACAGGCCTACCATTGACTACATCATTGGCCAAAACATTACCTGCTATTCCCCCTAGATTTCCATCAATTTGATTCGATTGAAAATTATCTAAAGTGGCAGTTAAGTTGTTTTTAGCTACGGTAATTACCAGGCTTTGCGTAGGACAGTTGGTCGTCTGGCCTGGAGCACATACCGGTACCGTGTAGGTGTAGGTACCTGCTGCCGTAGCGGTGAAGCTATACGTACCGTCTGCATTGACAGTAATCGTAGCACCCGTCTGCTGAGCCGGTTGACCGTAGGTCGTGCCTGCAGGGTTCGTGTCGTTGGTAGACAAGTTGCCCGTCTTCTCTACATTGGCCAAGGCGGTAGCCGTGTCATTCACTGGGCTTGGTGCAGTCACCGTGATCGTCAGCGTCTGCGTAGGACAGTTTGCTGTCTGACCTGGTGCACATACTGGAATCGTGTAGGTGTAGGTACCTGCTGCCGTAGCGGTGAAA
>JAJTDZ010000091.1 GCA_021298245.1 Algoriphagus sp.
ACCGCCTTTTTCATCACGCGCGCGGACTTTACCACCTGGGGGAGAAACATTTTTCCTTCGCCAAACAAGTCTCCCACCACGTTCATCCCATCCATCAGGGGTCCCTCGATCACTTTCAAGGGATTTAAGAGTTCTTGACGGGCAGCTTCCGTGTCTTCTACGATAAAATCCAAGATTCCTTTTACCAGGGCATGTTCTATGCGCTTGGCCACAGGCTCTTGTCTCCAACTTTCATTGATTACTTCTTTTTTTCCGGTAGATTTTACGCTTTCAGCAAAATCCAACAAGCGCTCCGTAGCATCTTCCCTTTTGTCAAAAAGCACATCCTCTACCCTTTCTAAGAGTTCCTTGGGGATATCGTCGTATACCTCCAATAAGGTGGGGTTCACGATGCCCATGTCCATCCCATGTTTGATGGCATGGTAGAGGAAGGCCGCATGCATGGCTTCTCGCACGGGATCATTGCCTCGAAAAGAAAAGGAAACGTTGCTGACTCCTCCACTGACCTTGGCGCCAGGAAGGTGATTTTTGATCCACTGGGTAGCGAGGAAAAAGTCCAGCGCATTTCTTCGGTGCTCCTCCATACCTGTGGCCACCGGGAAGATATTGGGATCAAAAATGATGTCTTGGGGATTAAATTTAACTTGATCCACCAAGATGCGGTAACTTCGCTCACATATCTGTATGCGCCTATCGTAGGTATCTGCTTGGCCTTTTTCATCAAAAGCCATGACCACCACGGCGGCGCCAAACTTTTTGATGGTCTTGGCTTGGTGGATAAATTCTTCTTCTCCATTTTTCAAGGAGATAGAGTTGACTATTCCTTTTCCTTGCACGCACTTCAGTCCTGCCAAAATAATGCTCCACTTGGAGCTATCGATCATGATGGGAATGCGGCTGATTTCGGGTTCAGAGGCAATGAGGTTGAGAAACTTGACCATGGCAAATTCTCCGTCCAACATGCCTTCGTCCATACATACATCCAAGACCTGAGCACCTCCGCGGACTTGGTCCAGGGCAATTTCTAAGGCCTCGTCGTAGTTGCCATTTAGAATAAGTCGGGCAAACTTCTTGGAACCAGTGATGTTGGTCCGCTCCCCAATGTTGACAAAATTGAGGGTAGGCGTAAATACGAGCGGTTCTAAACCGGAAAGTTTGAGGTAGTTTTTTCTAGACATGGCTCTCTTCCTCTGATCCTACAAGTGCTAATTTTCTTGGAGTAAATTCTGCAGCCATCTTGGCTAGGGCACGGATGTGGTCTGGGGTAGTTCCACAGCAGCCTCCTAAAATATTGAGCATTCCTTCTTTTAAAAATTCCCTCACTTGATCTGCCATTTCGTTGGCTCCCTGGTCATAGGCCCCAAATTCATTGGGAAGACCTGCATTGGGGTAGGCCGATACATAAAATGGGGCTTCCTGGGCCAATACTTTCAAATAGGGTCTCAACTCCTTTGCTCCCAAGGCACAGTTTAATCCAATGGACAACAAGGGCACATGGGAAACTGAAATCAAGAAAGCCTCGGTGGTTTGTCCAGAGAGGGTTCTTCCAGAGGCATCGGTGATGGTGCCTGAAATCATGATGGGAATTCCTCCCTCCTGTGGAGACAAGGGAATGGCTCTTTGTTCGTACACCTCTTGGATGGCATACAAAGCAGCCTTGGCATTGAGGGTATCAAAAATAGTCTCTACGAGAATGATATCTGCCCCACCATCTAGGAGTCCTCGTACTTGTTCGGCATAGGCTTCGGTAAGTTGATCAAAGGTAATGGCTCGGTATCCCGGGTCATTTACATCGGGAGAAATGGAGGCCGTTCGATTGGTTGGGCCCATGGCACCGGCTACAAATCGAGGCTTTTCAGGTTGCTTTCTGCTGTATTCATCGGCTACTTCGCGGGCAAGCTTGGCTGATTCAAAATTGATAGCATAGGCCAAATGAGACAAACCGTAGTCTTCTTGCGCTATGGTAGTTCCAGAAAACGTATTGGTCTCTATGATATCTGCTCCAGCTTCCAAGTATTCTGCGTGGATGGCGCGAATGATATCAGGCCTACTCAAAGAAAGTAAATCGTTGTTGCCCTTGAGGGCTTTGGGATGGCCTTTTAACGCTTCGGTTCGAAAATCATCTTCCCCAAGGGTATAGCGCTGAATCATGGTGCCCATGGCTCCGTCAAGGATTAAAATACGCTTTTCAATGGCTTGGAGTAAAAGTTCCGTTTTGTTTTGCCTCATGTGATTAGGTGTTAAAAAAACTTGTCGAGGAAAACACGGAGAAAAGTGGGTACTTGTCTTCTCATCTGTTCTTGGCATATCCAAGATGGGAGTTAGCACCTTGCTTACAGGTTGCTAAGACGTCATAGGGCCCATCCCTCGGTCTTTCTCGATAAGTTGGTGCAAAGGTACGATTAAAACCAAATAATCGTAGGTTTTTTTAAAAAATAATACAAAAAACAAGTGTTTAGGGAGGTCTTATCCAAGTAGGGCTATGGCTTGATCCCAAGCCCAAGGCTGTAATATGGGCCAGACTGAAAAGAATTCATGGACAGTCCACCCAATTTAAATCCTGGAAATGCCTGTTCGTACCCTAGAGAACCGGAAATCAAAACATCGAAAAACTTTCTTTTTGTCACTGGGATTCCATATTCCATGGTAAGTTCGGGCTTAAGGAATATTCCAAAATTTCTGAGGTATCCATCAAAATTGGGGCGATCCAAGGCCTGAGGAAAAGAGGGTTTTAGATCCTGAGTCAGGGTATACCTGAGGTTGCCATATCCAAGTCCACCAAGAGCTCCAAAAGCTAGGTTTTTGTACTGGAAAAATTTAATTCCTGTATTGGCATAGACACGAAGGCTATTTAGACTATGGCTTTGGGTACTACTGGCTTTGCCTTTCATGGCCAGGTTGTATACATCTACCCCATAGAGCAAGCCATCTGTCTCACCCAAAATCCTCAAGCCCAGGTTAGAAGGCCTTCCTTCCAAGGGGGAGTACCCGTTTTTCTCCAAGTAGGAATTGAATTGGGTAGGTTTTGAAAAATGAAATCCTCGAAGGACAGAAATTCCTAGACTTGCATCCTTGTAAAAAAAGTTGCGATCTGGGAGAGAAATTCCTGTTCCCACCCTGAAAAAAGCCCCCGCTTGGGTATTGTCAAAATTGATCCCACTCAACTTCCAATTTTCTTCAAAAGGGCTAAAGGCATATCCTGCTTTGGCGACCAGGACCCAGGCTTCTTTCCGATGGGGAATAGGCAAATCGTAGGAAAGTTGGAATCCGATTTCGGTCAGAAAATTTCCGAAATACGAAGAACCCTTTTGTATGTCATTTTTCCGGAGAATAAGCCCTTTTCTGGGATCAGTTAAAAAGGCTTCCAAGTCATGGCCTTGTTGCTTTGGCAGCATCTGAAAATTGAGGTAACCCAATCCCATGGACAAGTAATGGATCAACTGGAATTTGCCCTCTTCGGTCAGGGAGTAGCCCAACTGGAGCATGGCCCTAGAGCTTCGGTAATTCAGGCATTGGGACAAATTGGCTCCAGAGGTCCCCGTATAGACATAAAAAGTGGATCTATTTTCGAGAAACTCTTGAGCCTGTACAGAAAGGAGGTTCAGGAAATAAAAACAAAGAATACCCAGGAGATACTTCATGTAGGACTACAGATGCAGTACAAAAATAAACGAAATATGCATTGGGGAATCAAGTGCTGCATCGATTCCCTTACATGGAAGAAATCCATTGCATCATCAAGCCACTGAGGTAGCCTCCGTAGGTACCTAAAGCATAGCCCAATACGGCCAGTAACACCCCCACAGGAGCCAAAGAAGCATCAAAAGCAGAGGCTACGATGGGGGCAGAAGCCGCTCCACCAATATTGGCTTGGGAGCCCACGGCTATGTAAAAGAATGGTGCTTTGATCAGCCAGGCGACCAAAATCATTAAGGTGACGTGAAATAAAATCCAGATGATCCCTATCAAAAATAGAATGGGATTATCCAATACCGCACCCAGGTCCATCTGCATACCAATGGTGGCCACCAGGATATAAAGCAACACCGAGCCCAATTTGGAAGCTCCTACCCCTTCCAAATCACGGGCTTTGGTAAAGGACAAGAGCAGCGCTATCGAGGTAGCAATGACCACAATCCAGAAAAATGCTGAATTGAGGGAAAATTGATTCCACTCCGGATGGTTGGTTTCAAACCAAGGTGCCAAAAAGTCTGCACAGAAATGGGATGCTCCCGTGACTCCAAATCCTATGCCCAAAATCAGCATGATGTCCTTCAAACTTGGAATGGCCACACTTCCTTCCCTAGCTTTCGCAATTCTATCCCTCAAGCCATAAATCGCACTGGTATCTGCCTTTATCAAGCGATCCAATTTTTCAGGTTTGGCCGCCCAATAAAGCAATAAAGCCATCCAGAAATTGGCTACCAATACATCTACGGCAATCATTTGTCCAAACAGGACTGGGCTGGCTTCAAAGACTTCTAACATGGCGGTTTGGTTGGCTCCCCCACCAATCCAACTCCCAGCTATGGTGGATAATCCTCTCCAAATTTCATCAGGTCCTGTGCCAGAATAAATATCAGGTTGTATCCATCCCACAATACTCAAGGCGAGAGGTCCTCCAAGCACCACCCCTACCGTACCGGTCAAAAACATGGTCAAGGCTTTGGGACCCAAGCGCAAAATCCCTTTCAAATCCACACTCAGGGTGAATAACACCAAAGAAGTAGGCAATAGGTACCTCGAGGCCACCTTATACAAGGAGGAGGATTCTCCGGAAATCAAGCCTAAGGAATTGAATACGGCAGGAATAAAATAGCAAAGCAATACCGTGGGAACATAGGTGTAAAACTTCACCCAAAAAGGATGCTTGCTATTCGACGATACAAATACAAAGGCTAGAATTGCCATCAAAAGGCCAAGTACTACCGCGTCGTTGGTGAAAAAAGGGGTATTTTGCTGTTCCATTCCATTAGGGGCTTGCTAATACAAGGATACCAACATTTTTGAAAAAACTCCCTATGGCATTCTTTTTTGATCCAATAGATCAATTAATTCACTTAAAATCATGGCGGTAGCTCCCCAAACTACCTCGCCCGATATATCAAAATAGGGGGTATAAAGCTCTAATCCTTTCCCTACCTGGAGCTGGGTATGTTTTTTCAATTCCTGCTGAAATAACGAAGTAAGTTGGGTGGGTATAATTCTAGAAACTTCCCGTTCATCGGGTACAAATCGAGGTGTTTCGGTCATAAAACCAAGCACTGGTGTCACTAAAAACGAACTGCTGGGAATGTAGAGATCGGACAAGCTCCCTAACACCTCCACCTTACTCGCATCGATTCCAATTTCTTCTTGGGCTTCTCTCAGGGCGGTGAACGTGACGTCTGGATCTTCGGGCTCCACTTTTCCTCCTGGAAATCCCACCTGATCGCTATGGATACCGGGATACGATGGACGCTTGATCAAGGGAAAAAACACTCCCTGCTCCCTAGGATAAAATAATATCAACACTGCACTTTTTTTATGAGCTTGGGGAAGCGGAGTAGTAAACCTGCGTACATCTATAGGCAAGGGAGACATCCGTAGATGAGACTCCCTTCCTGGGAGAGGACGATTCAATGCTTCCTGGAGCACCTCTAGTAGGATGTCTAAGTGCATGCTAGGTTGGGGAGGCAGGGGATAGGAGTTAGGTCATGGCCAAAGATTACCCCTTCGGAGGGATTGTTGTGCAATCGTTGGCCACTTAAAATTAGAATTTTTAGTTCAAGGAAAGCAGTGCAGGAATCCAATAGGGAAAATAAAAAAGGCTAGAATAGAATTCCAGCCTTTTCCTGCTCTCAAACCTATTAAACCTATTGTAAATATTCAATTCATGAATATCACATAAATGTAAAAAATGTTTTTATTCTGAACAAACAATCGATTGCGAAAATTTTTCAAAATTTTATTTCGTATGTAAAACCCACTAAAAACAAGGCTTCCATCCCAGCTTTTTATGCTCCAAGTAAATTAGAGGTAGTTCCCTTAAAAAGTATTTTTTACTAAAATAAAAAGGAGTTTTGGGTCAAATTCCCACTGGTTTTCAAGGGAAAGGGCAGCAATAAGTGCTATCTTGATCCATATTTTTTTTAGTCCATGAAGCCTTTTTTAATTTTTTGCTTCTTTGTCCTTTCTCCGTGCCTAGTTTGGGCACAAAGCGAGGGCTTAAGTACTGCTTACGGAGCCAGAAGCCAGGGTATGGGTGGGGTCAAGCTTTTTCATCAGGATGCTTGGACGCTATTCAATTCCATTGGAAACCTGGATCGTCTGAGTAATTCAAGCATTTCAGTGGGGATAGACCAGCGATTTGGGATAAAGGAACTTAGCACCTATGCCTTGAGCGACGTGCTGCATAAAACAAAAGGGAGTTTTGGATTTGGTATTTCCAGGTTTGGAGGA
>JAJTDZ010000052.1:0-13268 GCA_021298245.1 Algoriphagus sp.
TTTGAAAGCTACTTCAGGAAACATTCGTGTAGGAAATTCCTCCAGTGGGAGGACATTGGAATTAAACAACAATGCCTCTACTTGGATCAAAGGAAACATCACCTCTGGAAACATTAGCATAGAAAATTGAGTACCCTTTTTTGAAAATTAGACCAACTATAGCGGCCGAGATATTTCTCTTAGAAGTTCTCGGTCTTCTTTTTTTAGCTTCAACAGCCGCGCCATGCGATCCGGGGTAGGCTTTCCCAAGGAAAAAAATACTAGGGTGATTGCAAAAATAAAGATGAATGCCGGATTGCCACTAAACAACAGGCCCAAGGTACTTCCCAGCGAAATTAAAAATAGGTAGAGGTATCGCTCTCGGGTAGCATGAGCATATGCCTTGACTTTATCTTCTAGGGAATCTAGGGACTTGGTTTTCTTGATTCTTTGGAAAAAGGTCCAATACTGATACCCCAAGAGAACCAACAAAACCAAAACGACTCCCCAAATCAAGGCGGGAGAAAGCTGAGGGAGATTTTTTGGAAGTCTTCCCGAATTGAAAACCAAGTAAACCAAACCAAACTGGGGCAGCGCCAAGAGCATGACTCCCAAAGTAAAACGTTCGGTGCCTACATATAGCGCTCGCAGGGAAGGTTGATCCATCGCTTATTCTATGGTAATACGAATATCCTCTGACAAGGGCCTAGAGACGCAGCATAGCACATAGCCCGCAGCAATTTCCTTTTCACTCAAGCCAGCGTCTTCGTCCATCTTCACATTTCCTGAGGTAAGCCTTCCTCTGCAAGCCGTACATAGGCCACTTTGGCAACTGTAGGGCATAGACAATCCCGCTTCCAAGCCGGCCTCTAAAATGGTTTTTCCAGGTGCTACCGTGACCACATGCTCCTCTCCTTCCAAAAGAATACCTACATCTCTAGAGAGAAGACCCGTACTTATCCCTGCCTTGGCTTCTTGCTGCGCTTGATGCGCTGCTGCAGAAAAGAAACTTTCCCGATGTATTCGATCTGAATCTACCTCCAATTCTTCCAAAACTTTGGTGGTCGTTTGCATGAGCCCTTCTGGCCCACAGATAAAGTATTCCTCTTCGTAGCGCGGCTCGTATTCCGCTTGAGCAAAAAGTTCTTTGAGCAATTGGGAAGACAGCCTACCCCGAAGTCCGTTCCAAGTATCAGCAGGACGACTCAAGTTGTGGATGACTTTCAGCCTATCCCCATTCACCTTCTCCAAGAGCGTCAATTGGGCCCCAAAAATAATTTCCTCTTCCTTGCGACTGCAATAAATCAAGGTTACCCTAGACTCAGGTTCATTGACCATCACCGATTTGAGAAGTCCCATCAAAGGGGTGATACCACTGCCCCCAGCAATCATAAAAAAATGGCGGCGATTTTTAGAATGAAAGGTGGTAGTAAAATTCCCCAGAGGTGGTAAAACATGGAGGGTCTTTCCAGGAAAAACCTTTTCATTCAAATAATTCGAAAAAAGCCCTCCAGGTACCCGCTTGACCGAAATACCAGGGAATGGATCTACGTAGGGTGAGGTACAAAGAGAATACGAGCGACGTTGCTCTTTGCCCTCCATTTCCATCACTAAAGTCAAAAATTGCCCAGGTTGATAATCCAGGTAAGGATCTGGTTGTTCGAAATAAATGGTCACCGTATCGGCAGTCTCCTTGACCACCTCCCTTACCTTTAGAGGCAAGTAAGCAGGAGAAGTAGTTTCTGTTTTTTTCTTAAAGAAATTAAACATGTAATGAGTTGGTTTCAGCGCTTGCAAAAATAAATTCCTCCGCCTAGAATACGTGGCTTTTAATAGGAATTTTCTTTTACTAACCCAAAATGGCTTGGGGAAGTTTTAGTAGATCTGAGAAATCCTCCCATAAATTCCAGATTTTGAAGCCAAAGCAGTACCTTTGAAGCTTCTCTGTGGGCCAGGATGCCCTATTTCACAGAGGAAGCCGAAGCTATGGAATTACAAGAATTGACCGCAATCTCCTCAGTAGATGGGCGCTATGCTTCCAAAACAGCGCCTCTACGCGCTTATTTTTCAGAATTTGCCTTGATCAAGTACCGCGTACATGTAGAAGTGGAGTATTTTATTGCTCTTTGCCAGATTCCTCTACCTCAACTTGCCAAAGTGGAGCCAAGCCTTTTCCCTAAGCTTAGGAAGATAGTGTCGGATTTCAGCCTAGAAGATGCGGTATGGATCAAAAATACCGAATTGAAAACCAACCATGACGTCAAGGCCATGGAATATTTTTTGAAAGAAAAGTTTGAGGAAATTGGGCTTTCGGCGTACAAAGAGTTTATCCATTTTGGACTGACTTCCCAGGACATCAACAATACCGCCACTCCGCTCATGCTCAAGCAGGGATTGGAGCAGGTCATTCTTCCCCAGTTGGATGGGGTAATCTCCCAAATTCACCACCTTGCTACCCAATGGGCTCAGGTCCCCATGCTTGCCAAAACTCACGGGCAACCTGCCTCTCCCACTCGTCTTGGAAAAGAACTAGAGGTCTTTGTGGTACGATTGCAGCAACAACTTCTGCTCCTTCGCCAAATTCCTTTTGCCGCCAAATTTGGTGGGGCTACGGGCAACCTCAATGCGCACCAGGTGGCCTATCCCAACCTAGATTGGAATGGCTTTGCCAAAAATTTTGTGGAAAAATCCCTGGGACTTACACGCTCCTACCCTACCACCCAAATCGAGCATTACGATCACATGGCCGCGATTTTTGACGGACTCAAACGGATTAACACCATCTTATTGGACCTTTCCCGAGACGTTTGGCAGTACGTATCCATGAATTATTTCAAACAAAAAATTAAGGCAGGTGAAGTAGGATCCTCGGCCATGCCACACAAGGTCAATCCCATTGACTTTGAAAATGCCGAGGGAAATTTAGGGATTGCCAATGCACTTTTGGAGCACTTGGCCGCCAAATTACCCATATCTAGGCTTCAGCGGGACCTCAGCGATAGTACTGTATTGCGTACCATTGGAGTGCCCTTGGCACATCAATTGATTGCTTTGGGATCCATTGAAAAAGGGTTGTCCAAACTGGAACTGAACGAGGAGGTTTTGAAGGCTGACCTAGAAGAAAATTGGGCGGTAGTAGCAGAAGCCATTCAGACCATCCTTAGGCGAGAAGGATTCCCCAAGCCCTACGAAGCACTTAGGGACCTGACACGCACCCACACGAAAATTACAAAAGCTTCGCTAGCGGAGTTTATTGAAGGCTTGCCGATTTCGGGGGAATTAAAAGCAGAATTGAAGGCGATTACTCCTTTTACCTACACAGGCATCTAAGAAGATGCTATGAGTACCTGATAATTTTTTAGCGATCTGACTCGTAGAGTAGCTTGGTCTTTTTGAGTACCTTCAAAATCACATAAAGGACTCCTGTAGCTATACACAAGCCCAACAGCACGGGATGAGGCTTATGCTCCGGCTTGAATATCATGACCGAGGCATCAAACAAACAAAAAATAAGAAATAGGGCAGAAAGTCCATTTTTTTCCTTTTTCAAGACTTTTTTCCAACTGAAAGAAACTTGAGTGGGTACAAAATTTTTGAAATTGGGTAAAAAGGCCGGTACTCGATAGCTCCATTGCAGGTAAGTTTCTCCAAACTTTTTTCTAAGAAATTGCTCCTCAGCAAACATGATTCTTTCGTAGTACACCCAATACAAAAAGCAGAAAGACAATACAAACCACAGGTGTGCCGTGAGCAATGCGGGTCCCAACCACATCAAGAAATTGCCAAGATACAAGGGATGTCGTACCAGGGAATAAATACCGGTTTGATTGAGTACATCGGCCACCTGACCTACTTTGGTGTTCCGGCCAGAGGTGTTTTTTGGAGAGTAGCCCACGGTGTATACACGTACCAGCAGGCCGAGTAAGCCTACGGCCATCGCCACAATCCAATAATACAATTCGTACTTGGAAACAAACAAGGGAAATTCCTCAGGATGAAGCACCCTTCTGAGGTACATGCCCCAGCCTGCTACTAAAATGAGAAGGGGTAAAAAACTGCGGTAACGAAACAACCAATTGCCTTGGGATTCTAATTCTTCTTGTAAAGCCATGTGTTTGGTAGTGTACTAGTTAGGAAATTGATTTGAATGGGATGCTATGGAAGAACAATGACAATCAGACCACAGCTGCCTAGGATTGGGTGAATTCAAATAAAACAAAAAAATAGGAAGCACGCATCCAAAGACCCAATAATTTGTTATAGAGTTTTGAAATTCCCAGCCCATGAGGGAGGGTTAACTACCAAATTTTCAATTTTTTGAGTGCCTTTTTCTTGAGGTCTTGGCTGAGAACAGTTTGTCCGGTGAATACATCCGTTAAAATTTCACAGGCTCGCTGCCCGTACTTCCCCAGGAGTAAATTTCTTGCAGCGGGCATAAAGTAAAAAAAGGAGGCCATCACTTCGCTAAACCGTAATTCAGGAAGTAACCGCTCCTCCAAGGCTGCTTGGTAGGCATTGGCAGCAAGCTCCGGCTGATCAAACTCTCGAACGATACTTTGCCCGGCCAAGATCCCGGAATAAATCGAATTGGTCAAGCCTTCTGCAGTCAAGGGATCAGCGAACCCAGCAGAATCACCGGTCAGGAATACTCCCTTTTTGGTAAATCCATCCGTCCTCGCTCCTACGGGTATTTGAAAGCCATGTGCCTCTTCGAAGGTGGTAGATTCAATACCCAGTTTGTTGAGGTAGGACTTATAGAAATCACGAAGTTGAATTTTTTTGGGGGCAAATAAGCCTACCCCAATCGACAAGTGATGGGCTTTGGGGAAGCACCAGCCATACCCTTGAGGGATGGCATCAATGTCAAATCGAGCTTCCTTGGCTAGTCGTTCAAAAACAGCAGGCTCCACACCTACCTCGTATTCCAAAGCGGGGATCAATTTTCGAGTTTCCTTCCATCCTGCGAGTTTGGCAGTGGGCCCAAGTACCCCATCAGCTGCCACCACGTACCGCGTTGTAAGAATATGCTCTTGGGTATGGACTTTTAGTTGGGATTCACAGTCCAGTCGCTGCAAGCACTGCCCCTCCAGTAACACAGCTCCTTGTTTGACCGCTTCTTGCACCAAAAGTTGGTCAAACTGGTCCCTCATCACCATGCTCAGGATTGGAAAATTCCGCTGGGCAGTAAAGGGTTGCTTTTGCTTATCAAAATATACAGCCAAGGAATCAAACTCTTTTTCAACTGCTGATTGAATTGAGATGGGGAGGAGTTCTCTGCCACGAAAAACTAATCCTCCTCCACAGGTTTTGTACCTGGGCAGCCTTTCTTTTTCCAGAATAGCTACTTTAAGGCCGGCTTTGGCCAATTCGTGAGCCGCCATGGCCCCAGCAGGTCCAGCGCCAATTACAATTACATCCCAGGTGTGATTTACCGACATCAAACCGCTCGTGGTTAAACTTTGGATTAATGTAAGGAAGTAAGTTGAGGAACAAAAAATAATGGGCAAAGAAAAACTCAGGCCAATACTCCAAGAGAAGCTTGCGTTGAAAGTGACACTAGGGCTGGCTTAGGCAGGAGGCTTAGCCGCATTCTCTTTAAGCAATAGTCCATTGTAAATAGCAGTAACTCCCAGAACAAGCCCCCCTGCAATTACTGCCAATACTACATTGTAATAGGCAGGCGCAGAGATGGTTAATCGCAAAAAAAGTGTAGCCAAGGCAAAGGAGGAATAGCGAAACAGGTTGTAATATTTACTGGAATAGCGCAGTGAAAAAATCAAGATAAAAATGTCAGTAAAGATCAATAAGGTATAGAAAGATTGAATACTGAAGGAGACTTCTCCAGTGTTCCATGCACGGGATATATCAAGCGCAACAATCAAGAAAAATACCAGAGCTAGGTAGAGGGAAATGACCTTTTTAACTGCAATAAATTCAGATTGTTCCTCGTTACTTTGGGTGATTTTTTGGTGTTTCTGGGTCCGGTAAAACAGAACCGTCATGCCAAAAATAAGTACGGCCCCAAAGCCATCTGCTACCATAGGAAGAAGTTCGAGTAGGAGTTTGGGGTCCCAATTGAGCTCACCCATGTAGTGTCCAAACTCCTTAAATGCATCCCGAAGAAGAAGCAGGGAAATGATTTCAAACTGCTTTCCAATGGAGTCGGCCACTGACTTAGGTAGTAAAAAAATCAATCCCAGAATCTCAAAAACCAATAAAATCGTAAAGGAAATCTCCACAGCAAAAAAGGGAGATAAGTAAGGAAATGGAATGGGGACTTCTAAAAAAATAAGAAGGGATACAATACAACCCAAAATAAAAAATCCAACAACCAAGTTGCTAATCCACCGCGTACTCCTTGGACTATCCCAGTGCTGATCCAGCCCATCAAAGGCTTTCAAATGGAAGGAAAAAAGTGCATTCATAGCCTTGATATTCAATGAAATATAGGGATTTAAATTTAAAGACCCTCCTTTTTTCTTTTCCTATATTTATTACCTATCCTAAAAAAGAAGTAAACTAAGGATAAATGAATCAGCAAAACTATAACTTGACATTAGGAGACTATTTTTTGGGGAATAAAAGAATAAAAGGCCAAGCCAAACCAATTACAGAGCAGAGGGGAGTCAAACCTGAAAATTGGCTGAAGGCGAATTGGAAAACTCACTCAGATTTTAATTCAAAATTTGTTGGACTAAGAAATCAGATTTTTGAATACTTGTGAATCTCTAGTACCTTTAATTCTACAAAATTTTCACCCAAATAAGATAAAAAACTAGTATGAATAGACATTCATCTGACAAATGGATTGCTGGCGTCATTGGAGGAATTGCCAGATCCCTAGGCATCTCTTCAGGTTTATTGAGAGGCCTTTTTTTAGTATTTTTCTTCGGAGTAGGCGGCTTAACTTTAGGGATCAGTAGTGGAGCTATGTTTGTGATCTACCTCATTTTTTGGATTACTCTCGGAGAAAATTGAGCCCATGTTTTTTTTACCAAATCACAATAGCAAAAAAACTAGAGATTTGAATTTTAATAAGAAGAAAAAATCCTATTCTACTTTTAAATTAGAAAAAAGAAAATAAATTTAAATCAATTACTCTTCAGAGTTCTATTAAAAACAAATTATAAATCTTTAAAAAAATAACCAATCTCATGAAAAAACACATCTTACTTCTTGTAGCCCTAGTTTTTGCGGCTACTACTTGGACGCAGGCACAGACTGTATTAGATTTTAAATTGGTAAATAACACGGGTAAAGATTTTTATGGCGTGTATTTGACAGAAACCACCACGGATAATTGGGGTGAGGACATCCTTCCTCAAGATATCGTGAGAGATGGGGCTATCGTAGACATTTCATTCGAATATGTTGATGATGAAACCCTCTGCGAATGGGATCTTAGGCTGACCCACGACGCTTCAGAAGAGGAGTACATCTACATCAATGAAATTGACCTATGTGAGGTTTCAGTCTTAACGCTATACATCGATGAAGATGGCGATTATGCCTTCAAAGTAGAATAAATTCAGCTTGGTAATCCCCCAAGAAATTTTCGGTTGAGAATTTCTTGGGCTTTTTTTTGACTAGTTCGCTATTTTTACCTCGATACGTCGATTAAGTGGATTCTCTTTTTCAGTGCCCTGGTAAGGATAGGCAGGAACTGACCAACCGAATCCTTTGGTCTCAATTCGGCTTGAATCAATCCCCTTTTTCACCAAGTAGTCCTTTACCGCATTGGCTCTTCGCAAAGAAAGGTCCAAATTATATTTCTCTGTTCCCACCTTGTCTGTATGGCCTTCTACTACAATCCGAAGATCAGTTTCCGCTTTCATCAAAAGTAACAATTGCTCAAGCTCCTCTAGATCTGCTTCCTGATCAATCTGGGCACTCGCCTCATTAAATAAGATGTCCAAATCAATAGCATATCCTTCTCTTGCAGGTGTAGAAAAGAAAGTGCTTGCCGTCAAGGGCTTTTCCAAGCCTTTCAAGGCAAGTTCGATTTCAATTTGATCTCCAAACATGCAGGGAGAAAACTCAAGTTCGTAGTTGAGTCCAAAATTGACCAGTAGATTATCAAACAACTGATTAAACTCATCTTCGTGGTAAATTTGGTAAAAATCACCTCCGGCAAAGTAGGCGATTTGCTTGAGGTAATCTACATCAATATAGCTCCCAAACCCTACCGGCACGATGTTGATATTGTTGGAAATAGCCATGCGAATCACATCGCTAAGTGCTACCGGGTTTTGATCGGTATTGGTGTACCCATCGGTAAATAAAATGATGATTTTTGACTCGGATGTACTGTCCTGCGCCAGGGCGACCACTGCCTGATATAAGGCATCTTTGATGGCGGTAGAATTTCCAAAACCAGTCAAGCCAATAGGAGGTACCAGCACCTGAGCGATGCGGTCTACCTCAGTAGAAGTAACAAGTTGCTTGATATTGCCCTCTCCATCAAACTTTTGAATGGTATAAGTAGACGTCCCTTCTGCTTCCCTTCGAGCATTGGCATTGATGGCATTAAATACGCTTTGCTGCAATTCACTGGCTCGGTCGTCCCCCATAGAACCGCTGTGGTCTAGGACAAAAGAATAGTGACGCTTCACCGTACGCTTGGGGAGAAGTACCCATTTTTTGACTGTACATTCCACAGAATCTGGAGTGCGCAAGGTAATCTTATCTATATTGTCTTTAGTCAGGTCTTTTAAGAAGCGATTGTAATCAAAATCTCCTACTTGAAAGGACACGTAGCCTTTAGATGTCGTAATTCTAGGAAAAAATGCCTTGGCCTCTAGCTCGGGAAGTTTGTTTTTCTCTATGGGAATGGCCCTAAACTGGGGCTGAGTAGTACTTACTACCGGTTTGGTAGCCAGATACGTATCTGGGGGATTGTGTTTCTTTATTTCCGTCTCGTGCTTGTTGGTTCCTAGCTTGTAGGGCAGCAAAAGCTTGTCTTTTTTAAAAATACTTTTGATCTCCTCCCAAGTTTTGGTAGCCAAGGCATCTAGCGCCTCTAAACTTTTTTCTGCAGTAGTTTTAGGAGGTGCTTGCTCCCCTGTTTCTTGGGCAAAGATTTCACCGCTCAAGCAAGTAGCTAGGAGCATCAACAAACTGATTTTTATAATTTTTATTCTCATGGGTAATTCCTACCAATTGGTTTTAAAAGGAAATATAATTAAAAATGTTTGTGGTTAACCAAGAAAAATAAGTTACCCTATTTTGATTATTCACTTTTCTAAAAAATTTATTTGATAAACCACCACAAAATACCATATTTAATATCGATCCTTATCCCAAATCCCATTGCAAATGAAATCACGGAGAGAATTTATTTACACCTTAGGCGCCTTATCCTTGGCTACCGCATCAGGAGCGTGGGCCATTACCAAAGGACCCTTCAAAAAAAATATCAACAAAAGAGACGCTATATTTTCCCTGCTAGAGGGTAAGCGCTTAGACGGTTATATTCCCAGTGCATTTTTTGTCCATTTTGGAGAAGGATACAAGACGGGCGATGCCGCAGTGGCTAGGCACTTAGAATACTTCCAAGCCATAGACATGGACTTTATTAAGGTGCAGTACGAGGCAGAATTCCCCCGACTTAGCAGCATTACGCAGCCCAAGGACTGGGAAAATATGCCTTTTTACAAAAAAGACTTCTTCGAGAAGCAGCTCTATGTGGTTAAGGAATTGGTGAAAAAAGGAAAACAATCGGCCCCTGTAATCGTGACCCTCTATTCACCCTTTATGAGTGCAGGACATTCTGTGGGAGGAGAATTACTCACCGAACACCTAAAGACAGATCCTGAAAAAGTGAAGAAGGGTATGGAAATCATCACCGAAAGCACCCTCCTATTTGCCAACGAATGCATCAAGCTTGGCGTAGATGGATTTCTGGCCTCCACCCAAGGGGGAGAAGGCTTCCGCTTCCAAGATCCTAGCATTTTCAACACCTATGTCAAGCCCTACGATTTACAGGTCATGAATCGAATCAATGAAGCCTGTGAATGCAATGTATTGCATATTTGTGACTACGTAGCTGATTATGAGGATTATTCCCCATTTGTAGATTATCCAGGCCACATCGTCAATTGCTCCATGAAGTTGGGCAACTCCCTGCTTCAGCCAACTGACATTTACCAGCAGTTTAAGCGCCCCGTATTTGGTGGATTGGAAAAAAGAGGCCCTATCTCCAAAGACAGCAAGAGCAGTTTGGTCCATACCGTAGAATCAGTCCTGAACCATGCACCGGAGCAATTTATTTTAGGAGCGGAGTGTGCCCTATTAGGTGATATAGATTGGAAGATGGTACGCTCTGCAGTAGATCTAGCCCATGATCGACAGCAAGGCTAACTTGATCTCATAACCTCTGAGTAGCTCAAAGCAAGCCATCCAAAAAGTCAAGTTATACTCTCACGAGTACGACCTGAATTAAAATCAGAACAAAGGTGATTACTCACTCAATAAGATCTTCATGTCCTCGATGCATTGATCTGCATCTAGGGGAAGTGTCCCGTTGTAAATGCCTCGAATACGCCCTTTTTGGTCTACCAATATAAAGTGCTCCGTATGTAAAAAATCGTTGCTGTCCTTCGTGAAACCAAGGGATTCTTCGGCAAAAAACGATTGCCTAGCAAGTGTATAGATGGCTTCCTTATCACCCGTCAGAAGAGACCAGTGAGCTGAGGAGATTTGATTTACTTCACTATATTTTTTGAGCGTTTTTACATCATCAATCCAGGGGGTTACGGAAAAAGAAAGAAAAGCTACCTGAGGGTCTTCCAAAAATGCTTTTTCGATCCGCTTCATCTGGGACATCATGTCGGGGCAAATGTTATTGCAGGTAGTAAAAATAAAATTTGCCACGTAGATTTTACCTTCTAGGGAATCTCCAGTCACCAAGACACTATCTTGGTTATAAAATTCGAAGGAGCCAATGCGATGGGTAATTTGCTTTTCAGCGGCAATTTCTGTTAAAAAATATGGGGTAAAATCTGCTTCGTTGTAAAAAGGAATCTTGGAAGGAGCCGGTTCCGAACAGCCAATTCCTAGCATGCAAAGGCTAATTAGGAAGAGGAACCTCATTTTCATTGATGCAATTTTTAGTTCCCAATAAGCCATATCGTCGGCCGTTGATCATCACAAAGTTGGACCTGATTCTACCATCGGCATGCCACATTTTTTGCACGCCTTCTTCTTGACCATTTTTATAGGTAGCTAGGTGAAACAACTGTCCATTTTCTGCCCATTCCTTCAATTCCCCTTCACAGGCATCGTTTACCGCCACGTACTCAAATCTCTTGTTACCATTTTCCCAAAAGCCCGTTTGAAGTCCATTTTTAGCTCCATTTCTGAAATGCCGGATTTCCATGATCTTTCCAGAAGGAAAATATTTTTTCTCTACAGTCAAGGGAGCTTCTGGATTTGGATGAGAGCAACTCCATAACCCCAAAAAAAGAAGTAAATATTTTATCATTGTGAAACGGTGCCAGGGGTACCATAAAAACCATTCCCATTCAGGTAAGGTGCTGTAATGGTAAAATGGTAATGATAGATGCCTGCAGGAAAATCAAGGGTGGCATGCGTGTGTCCGTGGTACACATCCAAGTTTGAATTGCTCACCGCAGTCCCATTTTCTTCTTGGGGGCCATACACTGGAAAGCCATCCAGCAAAAATCCCATCAGCCCTGATTTGGTAGATTTTACCGTAGTTAAGTGCAAGGGTTCTACGTGGTAGTGGTACATCCCAGATTGCTGTGGGTGCCCATAAAATTGGTCAAAGCTCGCCATTTCACCCGTCAATTCCTGATTATTTGGGCCTGCATACTGGTTGAAAAAAGGCACCCCATTCAGTGCAATCCCAATCGGTCCTAAGGGAGTGGCAGCATGCGAAGCCGCTACTTTAGGATTTACTGGGATTTTGAATGTTCCGGATTGTTCTACAATCGTATTGGGATTTTTATTGAAGTTCAAACCACCAAAGGTGGTCCCAGAATAGGCTTGATACAAGGTATTCGTGGTGGCATAGTAAGGACTTTTGTGATCGGGAAGCCCCTTGGTTTTGATGGTAATGTAAGTTCCATCACTGGTAATACTGCTTGCACCATAGATCTTTTTGTAGACCTCAGGAACGGTAGTATCAAGGGTCGGGTCTGTGGTAGGTGTGCCTTCTTCCGAACAGGAACATAAAAGGAATACCCAAGCTGTAAGGGTAAGGAATTTTCTTATTGAAGAGGTGAAAGAAAATATCAACATAATTAGAAGGATTTGGGAAAAGCGAATGAATTCTTGGAAAGAATCCTTGCATTCTTAGGGATAATTGATGAATGTGAAGAATCCTATCTACTAACCTAACTTGAATTTATGATTAGAAATAAAAAAATTTTATGATAAAACCAAATTTTAGTTTCAAAACAGTACGAAAGGAAATCCTTATTTGAGGAAAATAGAGGTGCTCAATTGGGATTAGTTGCAAGGAGTTTCATCCGCAGTTGTACTACTTACTGCCTTGATATTCCTTTTTTAACCATCCTGAATCTATGGAAAAAATTGAGGCTAAAAGTTCTCTAAAGATTCTTAATTTCCATTAAAAAATTAATAGTACTGTGCTAAGTCCAAGGTCGTACCATTCATTTCCCTAAAAATTTTGGTAATCACCCTCCTGGTTTTACCATCGTAGACTACATCGCCTACATTTCCCACAAAACTGGCCGTAGTGAAGGGACTTACTCCCGAGCAGCAGGCTCCACTACCAGGCTGGGAACCGATCCCAATGGTTACCGCAATGTTTTTGGATCCGGTACCTTTGATCTTAAAACTAATACGTTCGGCACTCCCTAGCGAGTGTGCGATTTCCGACATTTCAGAAGCAGGCGACCATACGATAGGGAATCCTATCATAAAAAGTAGGAGGAAAAGGGAGATCTTTTTCATTTGGATGTTGGGCTAATGACTACTCAATTTCTTTTCAATCTAAGAAATCACCCGCTAGTAAAAAATACTTTTTGATGCTGTAGAACAAATTTGAAGATTTCAGCAGGCAAATAATCCTTGACATTTTTATTCGCTATTCGCTTTGTATAAGTTAAAATTCTATTTTTAAGGAGTACCAAGACCCCTTTCCCATGAAATTTCTTCCCCTTCTCTTGCCTTTGCTTCTGCTTAGATTTTCCTCCTTGGCTCAAAGCAGCCATGAGCAACTGGTGGAATTGGATAAGGGCTGGGAAAGGGCCCTGTTGAATTCGGAAGTGGAATTTTTAGATCAGCTCTTGGCAGAGGAGTTT
>JAJTDZ010000052.1:13328-18129 GCA_021298245.1 Algoriphagus sp.
GTAGTGGATCGAGGTCCACAACCCAGCACCTACCATTTCATGCGAACCTACGCGCTAGTGGATGGAAAGTGGAAACTGATCGCCAACCATACCATGGCAATACCTGAAGAATAAACCCTACTCCATTTAAAAAATACCCCATTCCAATTATCCCATGAAACCAATCCACCTCGTACTAAGTCTGATTTTTTTAGCGTTTTCAGTAACTAATGCAGCCGCTCAAAATTTCAATCAGGTCCTTCGATCCGAACTCAGCTCCAGCAACCCGGGAGTCCTATTCACCATCGAGTCGGGAGACGGACAGTTTTCTTGGTCAGGGGCAGTCGGAATCAACGACCTGGGCCTTGGCGATTCCTTGCAAGACTACCAAACCTTTCGCATTGCAAGCGTGACCAAAACCTATGTGGCCGCGGCAATCCTTCGGCTGATGGAGAAAAAAGTACTCCGACTGGAAGATCCGATTTCAAAACATCTGTCGCCCTCCCATGCCGCTATTCTGGCACAAGACTATGACTTGGAGCAGATTACCATCCAGCAGATTTTGAGGCACTCGGCAGGCCTTTTTGACCATACCCATGCTCCTGAATTTTTCGACAAGGTATTCTCAACTCCAGACTACGAGTGGACCCGAACCGCACAACTTCGCATGTGTGTCGAGAAAGGGGAACCCATTGGCCCTCCAGGCGATCAATTCAGCTACTCGGATACGGGCTACGTGATTTTGGGAGAACTTATTGAAACCTACACTGGAAAGTCCTTGGATGGGGGAATTAAAGAACTGCTGGGACTTGAAAAATTGGGTCTCGAGCGAACAGACTTTGAGCGGATGGATCCCCAAACGGATCAACTCCGCATCCACCAGTACTACCAAGGGACAGATACCTTCACCTTCAGCCCGACGATGGATTATTACGGAGGGGGAGGAATTCTTTCGAATACCAGAGAGCTAGTCGACTTTTTCCAAGCCCTATTCCAGGGCAAGGTCTTTAAACATCCCGAAACCTTAGAACTCATGCTGGAGCCTGCAACCTATCCCACCCAGGCCAAAATGGACTATCAGATGGGTATGTACCGCGTGCAAGTGAATGGTATGGAGGCTTACTGCCATTCGGGGTTTTGGGGCACGCAAGTCTTATACATCCCCAAGCTAGATCTCTACTTGGCTGCCAATTATTCTGGAGCTTGGGCAGGTGGACCGGTCGCGCCTATTTTTGGAAAGGTGTTGAGTGAGTTAGAAAAATCGATTCCATCGAGTTCTAAAAAGCCTTAATAGATGCTAGTGCAAGCGAAATAAATCCAGTAAGTGTCTGATTAGAAAGTCCCCCAATTGACGATTCCTGAATTTTGGGGCTACTTACACAGGAATCTAAGGACTCATTTAATAGTAATACCCAAAAATAATATTCATCTCATCCTCACTGGTTAATCCAAAACTCACCGTTTTATTTGTGGTATTGTTGTAGGTCACCACACTGGTCAATCCCTCTCCTGCTTTTAGTTGAATGGGTTTGGCAAGGTTGATTACCAAGGGGTGCTCCCAATCCGTATTTTCATAAACGACCTCTCCATTTCTTGCTCCGCCAAGAATTTTGATTTGAAATTTTTCACCCAACTTATGGAAATGCGAGGTAAGGGTAATCACAGTTACGTCTTTGTTGAAGGTAAAATCGGTGGTGATTGTTTTCCGTGAATTAGCAGGAATAGAAAAATTATAGTTGCCAAAGTTTATAGACTGCGCCTCTTTTACAACGTTTGCCTGAGAAACGGTATACATATTGATATAGTTCTCACCTAATAAATTGGTATTCTGTTTATTGAAATAATGTGCATTCAGGTCAAGCGCAGTTGCAGGAGGAATTTTTAGTGCAACACCTTCAGGAAAGGTATAGGTTGTATTTACATCTGTTCCTCCACCTAAAAACACATGGTTCTGCATTTGTGCAAATGTGGTGATGTTGATTGTTCCGTCTGCATTATACAAATCCCTCAATTGGTTTGCCGGAGGTATCAACGTACTATTTTGGAACCCATATAACACAAAATGGTGACTGTTTGGCCGCCCTTGTAGGGTAATTTTATTTACATATACCGTGGAAGTATTGGGGGAGATTCTGTTTACAAACACTTCACGTTCTGTTTTGGGACTTACCGTGAAGGCATTTATTGCTAACTGAAATCCATCTGCAGCGGCAGGTGCTGCCATGGATACAAAAGGCTGACTGCATACTGCATTACTGTTCAGTATGTTTTCATCAACAACACTTCCTTTTTTGGGTGCACCTTTCATTATCCATTGTTTGATAAATTCTATTTGTCCCGCAGTCAAATTTGTCCCCCCCAATGGCATCGATGCACCATAGGTAGTGGGGGACTGACAATCAATTTTATGGAATAACAGACTATTCATGTGATCCCCTGGCTTTACCCTTACTAGGCCGGCTGTTTTTGCTGCCTGATTTTTTGCAGGGACATTAATTAAATTCTCATACGCATTCGTTGAGTTTAACAGTAAGTTATGCTGAGCATAGGTAGCATCGCTGGTAGATCCATGGCAACCACTGGTCGCGCAAGAAAGGGTTAGAATATCGTCCTGAATAATGGCCCAGGAATCTTTTTTAAGAGTGCCTCCATCCATGGCCTCGTCCGTATTTTTTGTACAGGATTCCATGGAAAAGGAAACAAGGATTATTGCCATCAAAATCGTTGCTGTCACAAAATTTTTCATGAGGCATTGTTTTAGAATATTTCAAAAGATAGGTAAAATCCTATGATTTCAGATTCAAAAAGAGGAATATTTGGGAGGTGGGAAGTAAGGATAAACTGCGGCTATAATCCGGCTATCCACGCGTTTGAGGTTTAGTGACTTTTTTCAAATTCTTCCCCCCAGTACCCTTCAAATTCTCCGAGTAAAGATTTTTAATACTAATTAAGAAAAAAATCAAATGCCCGTAACCCGAAAATCATCTAAAAAACATGAAAATTTCAATAATTTAGCTGTTTTTTTAATAAAAATACCCCTTCGGTAAGGATCATAAAAAAAACCGATCATTTCTGACCGGCTTGCTCCCCCACTTGGACTTCCTGATTTCACTTCCTTGCATGGGGACCCAATAATGATCACAAAAAAACCCGACACTATTGTATCGGGTTTTGTATTAATCCCATTCTTGGGCTAGAACCCATTCCGCACCTACAGGACCAGGATTAACATTTATTTAGGTCATAGACTGTTAGTTCTTGTAAACAATCTTAATTTAAAACTTGCCCAAAACGTAATACAGACTGGCATATAGTAGAGCAAAGTAGAACTAAATAATCAAATTTAAATTTAAGAAAATCAGCTAATTAAATTACAACTATATCCGGCAATATGTTGATATTATTGAGCATTTTCTTCTTTATCTTTCATCAAAAAAGCAGCGATTGGTAAGGCAATACCTGCTAAAGGCAATAAATAAAGTCCGAATCCTATTGAAACAGTAGATGAAAGGGCTTGGGCAAAAGGATTATCGCCAATTTCTGACATTTTAGAATTAAATTCTATGATTTTCCATATAGCAATCACGCCTGCTAAAAGACCTGGAATAATTGCACCAATAAGGAGTCCACCTTGTAATGATTTTGTTCTATCGTTTAACAATGAAATTATTAAGGGTATAGCAAATAAAACTAAGGTAATCCAACCATCACCTTCTGTTCCGTTGATTGTGCCGACAATTGGCGCCTTTACCCAAGGCATGAATGTAGCTAATGCTCCAAGTGATGCAATAATTAGAATTGCTAATCTTTGTTTGTTCATGTTCTTATGAATTTAATTTTTTTCCTTTTTAATTTGTTCCTAAGGTTTAAGCTTTTCGGAATACACCTCTTTTTTTTGGTGGGCTTTTCTCCGCTTGCTCATTAAATTATTTACAATTGCCCATTTCTTTCAATAAGGCTTCGCTAAATTTTTGCTTATCAGAATCAGAGGTGTATTTTCCTTCCATTTCTTTTGATAAAGTTGCAGCTTCATTAGCCAATTTAGTGCTTTCTTCTACTACGGACATATCTCCCGATGTAGCTTTTTGCATTAATTCTTGAGCTTTGCATTGAAGTTCTGCAACTTTTTTAGCATCGCTTTGAATTGAATCACCACCACAACTTACCAGCATCACAGAAGCAAATAATACTGCTCCAAAAATTGTCATTACATTTTTCATTTTGATTTGCGTAGTCGCCACTTTTGATTGATAATGCCCGTTTTTTTAAGTTGGTTCTGGTCTCAACTTTTACATTAATTTTTACTAAATAATAATTGTAACTTAAATAAAATTTCAATTACAAACAACAATTTCATTTTTTGATTTTATAAATTACTTAGGCTCTCAAAAAATTGATTCATCATTACAATGGTGGGTCTACATCCATGAACTAATTTTTTGAAATCTATTACTAAATAGAATATAACAAAAAAGTCGCTCTCGGAACTTATAGGTTAAGAATCAAAGGATTCACTTCATGTAGAAAAAATACTTATTCATTTAAGGTCAAAAAAACCTGATCTGTAGCAGCAGATGGCTTCTCCCAGAACAGATGAAAGATGCAATTATAATGCGATGATGGAGTATGTGATTTTAAGAAATCAAAGGGTTACCTTTTTTCAATTTTCTAGAAGCTAAAAAGTCTAGTCAAATCTCCATCTCTAAAAAGAAAAGAGGTTGAATTCGCTTTTAATAAAGAATCTCCCAATGGTAGTTTTTGTAATCAACGGCTACTAATAAATTCGTTAAATGCAGCCTTAGCGATAGGACTTTCAAACAAA
>JAJTDZ010000092.1 GCA_021298245.1 Algoriphagus sp.
CTCTTTTCGGATGCTGGACCGGATGTGCGCTGGGTGGGAAACGAACATGGATTTGCCTATCCGACTACCTGGTCGAATTTGATGCGGGACTCCGTTTATGCCGGCATGCCGGAGTATTCGGATAAGTGGGCGATGGGGCAGGCAAATGGCTCGCATTGGGTGCCCGCCGAGGCAGATGTGAGCATCCGTCCGGGCTGGTACTACCATGCCTACGAAGACCACAAAGTCAAAACACTGCCCGAACTTCTAGAAATCTACTACCAAAGCATAGGGCAAAACAGTTCCTTGCTTATCAACTTCCCCGTAGATACCCGAGGGCTGATTCCCGATTCGGATGTGCAGGCGATTCTCGAATTAGCAGCCAAAGTGAAGGAGGATTTTGCGGTGAATTTGGTGTCTGGCGCCAAGGTGTCGGCCAGTTCCAGCCGAGGAGCAAGCTACGCAGCTAGCCAAGTATTGGATGGAAACTATGACAGCTATTGGGCGGCTGCAGCTGGCCAGACAAGGGCCACGGTCGAACTAGATTTTGGGAAACAGCAATCATTCAATCGGATCTTGATCCAAGAATATGTCAATCTCGGTCAGCGCGTGTCTGCCTTTACGGTGGAAAAAGAAGTGGAGGGGAAATGGCTGCCTTTGGCGAAGGGTACGACTATCGGCTATACCCGTATTTTGCGGGTCCCGTATACCCGGGCTCAGAAGATTCGGATCAACTTTCTGGAAGCAAAGGGAGAACCGCTGATTGCAGAGGTGGGCGTTTATGCTGCCCCAGCCTTGGTATTTCCTCCCAAGATTACCCGTACTCCTGCTGGACTCGTAACCCTCACTGCTGCGGAACCTGAATTAGAAATTTACTACAGCCTGGATGGGAGTGTGGGGAAAAATCGCTACGATAAACCCTTTCTTCTAGAGCAGCCTGCTACCGTACAAGCAATCGTAGTGGATGCGAAGACGGGTAAAAGTTCGGCTACCAGCCGTCAAGAACTAGATCTAGTGAAAGGAAACTGGAAAGTCCTTTCCACCCACTCCAAAGCCCAGGCGGCCATCGATGAGTTGCCAAATACCTACTGGACCTCGCCATCCAATGCCTTAGAACTCGATCTAGGAAAAGAAGTCTCCCTCCAAGGACTTCGTTACTTGCCCATGCAGGCGAGGTATCCGAGTGGATTCATTGCAGACTATGTCTTGGAAGGGAGTTTGGATGGCAGCACCTGGGTTCTTTTGGCCAAGGGGGAATTTGCGAATATTCAAAACAACCCCATCGAGCAGGTGATTTCGTTTTCTCCTTCCCAAGTGCGATGGCTGAGGTTACGTGCGCTTCGAACGACAGACGGCCACCCAGCAACTTTTGGAGAATTGTCAACTATAACAAAATAAGTTTTTCCTTTTTAGCTGCTCCTAGTTGAATAAAAATGACTATTTTAAATTTATGATTTACCACCAACCCAAATTAACCATTTAGTATGAACAGACGTCATGCGTTGCGGCATATCGCCCTGATTTCTGGAGGGCTTGCACTGATTCCCTCCTGTGATTTTAGTAAAGAAGATATTCTTTCGGCTTATGAAAACCTCAAAATCACCACTACCCAGAAAGACCTTTTAGCTGCCATTTCTGACAGTATCATTCCCGCAGGGGAGATCAAAGGCGCCTTGGACCTGGAAGTAGTGGACTTTATCCTGGTGATGGTCAACGACTGTTACACCCTAGAAAACCGAGAAAAATTCACAGCAGGACTAAATGCATTTCCAGATTATGTAAAGACCAGTGCGGCAAAGATTTTTGAATCGCTGACTTCAAAAGAAAAAGAGGATTTGATTCTTCAAGGGGTATCCTTAGTAGAAGACGAGAGCCTAGAAGGAAAAAAACGAGGTGAGATTAGCTATTTTTTGAATACGATCAAACGCTTTACTATCCAAGGCTACATGGCCTCTGAGTACATTCAAACTGAAATCATTCCTTACTCCTTAAATCCAGGAGAATACAATGGGACAGTATTGATTTCAGATCTTCAAAAACCTCGAATCAATGGCTAATTTGAATCTAAGAAGTGCGCAGGAGCGTACCTACCAAGCCATCGTTGTGGGCTCTGGAATAAGCGGGGCCTGGGCAGCAAAAGAACTTTGTGACTTGGGTGTCAAAACCCTGATGATCGAGCGTGGTCCTGATGTCAAACACATCCAGGACTACCCCACCACCAACCTGCTTCCCTATGAATTTCCCCATCGCGGGCAACTCACCGAGAAGATCAAGGAAGAAAATCCCGTGATCAGCAAATGCTATGCCTTTCGAGAGGATGCCATGCACTTCTTTGTGAAGGATGCGGAGCATCCCTACGTGCAAGAAAAGCCATTTGACTGGATTCGGGGCTACCAGGTGGGGGGTAAATCCCTGCTCTGGGCTAGACAGGTACAACGCTGGTCCGACTTTGATTTTGAGGGGCCTGCTCGCGATGGCTTCGCCGTAGACTGGCCTATTCGCTACAAAGACATCGAAAAATGGTACAGCCACGTAGAAAAATTTGCTGGGGTATCTGGATTCAAGGATGGTATCGCCCACCTGCCCGATGGGGAATTTCTTCCAGGCTACGAACTTAATGTGGTGGAGAAGTACTTCGCCGAGACCATGAAGAAGGAGTATGGAGGAGAGCGGCATGTGATTTCGGCACGCTGTGCCCATATTCATGGCAATGCAGAGGCCTTTGCTGCGCAAGGAAGAGGTTCCTGTCAAAACCGCAACCTTTGCCAGCGGGGCTGTCCTTTTGGAGGCTATTTCAGCTCCAACTCCTCCACCATCCCTTGGGCCTTGAAGACGGGTAAGCTCACCATCCGGCCGGATGCAATAGTAAACTCGGTGATCTACGACGAGGCAAAAGGAAAGGCTACAGGCGTGCGCATCATCGACCGCATGACCAAGGAAGTGGAAGAATTTTACGCAGACGTGCTCTTTATCAATGCAGCTGCTTTGAATACCAATGCCATCTTACTCAACTCTACCTCCACTCGATTCCCAAATGGACTGGGCAACGACAATGGACTATTGGGCAAATTCGTGGCCTTCCACAACTACCGCGCTCGGGTGTCTGGAGAGTACGAGGGTCATGCCGAGTACACCACCTCGGGAGGAAGACCTACGAGTGGGTATTTCCCACGTTTCCGAAATGTATACAAACAAGAAACCGACTTTCTTCGGGGCTATGCGGCAGGGTTTTCTGCCAGTCGTGGCGCTGGTCCGGACACAAGCAGCATAGGGATGGAACTTAAAAATAAGCTCTTGAATCCCGATCAGTATGGACCTTGGAGGGTTGGGTCTCACATGATGGGGGAGACGCTGCCAAAGGAAAGTAACTACGTGGCGCTAGATCCCAACCTGAAAGACGAGTGGGGCATGCCACAGCTGAAGATCTCTGTAGACTACGACGACAACGATGAGAAGATGGTGAAAGACTACCTCGAGCAAATGACGGAGATGTTTACGAAGGCGGGCTTTACCAACATCCAAACTTCCGACAGCAAGCAGGCACCTGGCTTGGATATCCACGAGATGGGCGGGGTGCGTATGGGTAAGGATCCCAAGACCTCCATGTTGAATGCCAACCATCAGTTGCACGCTGTGCCGAATGTGTACGTGACCGATGGGGCATCCATGACCTCTACCTCTACTCAAAATCCTTCGTTGACCTACATGGCCTTTGCCGCCCGTGCTGCACACCATGCGGTGGCGGAGAGCAAGAAGAAGTAAGGAGGATAGAAAGCAAAAAACCCGAATCAGACTGATTCGGGTTTTTTTGTGCATTTTTTTCTGGGGCTTAAAAAGGCAGTTTCCCCAAATCCACATTTCCACCGGAGAGGATGATGCCGACTTTTTTTCCGGCAAAGCGCTCCTTGTTGGCCAGCAAGGCTGCTAGCGGCACTGCGCAGGAGGGCTCGATGATGATTTTCATGCGCTCGTAGACCAGGCGCATCGCTTCGATGATTTGCGGATCTGTGGCGAGTAAGATATCCCGTACATGGGCTTGAATCAAGGCAAAGTTGAGTGTACCCAAAGAGGTTAAGAGTCCATCTGCAATGGTGTTTGGGCCCGTTTGCGGAATGATGTAGCCTGCATGAAAGGAGCGATAGGCATCGTCTGCCCCAGCTGGTTCCCCAGCGATCACTTCGGTCTGGGGATTGAGGTAATGTGCGGTCAGGGCCGTGCCACCTAACAGTCCTCCTCCCCCGACGGGGGCCATTAGGATATCCAGTTCCGGTTGGTCTTCTAGGAACTCTAGCGCGCAAGTAGCCTGCCCCTCAATCACGTCTAGGAAGT
>JAJTDZ010000093.1 GCA_021298245.1 Algoriphagus sp.
CATAGTTTTCCTCTTTTTTTCCCCTTTGGCTTGGGCGAGTAGTCCTGCACCTAAAACTTTTGTTTTTCTATTTGATGCGCAACATCTGAAATCCACGGGCATACAAGTGAAATCCATCTCCGCGCAGCTTGCTCCCTTCTTTTCGGTAAAAGCTTATGGAGGAAATTCAGACCTCGCCTTGGTGCTTGAGCTCCCTACGGATGCCCTAGATGCCAAGAGTTTGGGGGCGTATTGGATCAATTTGCCCGACGGGAAAAAAGCCCAATTGCAGGACCTAGCCTTTAAAATCGTAGACCTTTCCCAACATCAGTCTGCACACCAAGAGGTAATGCAAGCCTACGAAGCACAGGTGCTGGCAAAGAAAAAGGCAGCAAAATTAGCTAAGGCTGCGTCAAACCCCTGAGGTGGTCTTGATCGTTGTGCTTGAGGATGGAAAACGTGGTCTCACTTTTTTGTTCAAGCAGGTACAAACACAGGTTGTTGTGTTCGTACTGATCCATGTCTTTCAAGTCCGTTTGACAAAGGATGCTGAGAAAAATGCGCATTGCCCTGCCGTGCATGCAAACCAAAAGTGTTTTTCCCGTATCCTTCAATAGGATTTCCAAGGCTTTGCTCAAACGCTCAGCCACTGCATTTGGACTTTCTCCCCCTGCAATGGCATAATCTAGGTTGCCCAATTGCCACTGATGCAACATAAATTGGTAGTACTGTCCCTCTTCCGGCGTCATGGGCGTACCTTCAAAATCCCCCCAAGAAATCTCATTTAATTCAGGTAGCATGCAGGTGGGAAGTCCCAAATCAATAAATCCCTGCACAGATTGGCGGGTACGGAGTAATGCCGAATGGTAGACCCTATCGAAAGGAACCGATCGGTAGGTGCGGAAAAAAGCTTCGGCTTGGGCCCGTCCCGTGGCATTGATCGGGGCGTCGATCCCGCTACCTTGCACTACCCCTTGTAAATTGTAGTCTGTTTGCCCATGGCGTACGAGGTATATTTTTTTTCGGTCCAAGTTTCTTTACTTTTGTACGGCCCCAAATAAACTTTATTTACCTGATATTTTCATGGTTTTTCTTTCCCTTCCTAGTCTTGCTCAGCTTAACCACGTACGGAAAGCTTCCATGGTAGATCATCTGGGTATTGAATTTACCGGTGTAGGGGAAGATTACTTGGAAGCCACACTTCCTGTAGATGCTAGAACCATTCAGCCCATGGGAGTGCTGCACGGAGGAGCCAATGTGGTGCTGGCCGAAACCTTGGGGTCCGTGGCTGCGTCCTTGACCATAGATCTAGAGAAACAGTACTGTGTGGGTTTGGAGATCAATGCCAATCACCTCAAATCGGTCAAAGAAGGAAAAGTAAAGGGAACAGCCAGGCCTTTGCATGTGGGAAGGTCTACGCAGGTTTGGGAAATACAAATTGTGAATGAAGCTGGTCAACTTTGTTGCGTCAGCAGAATTACCATGGCAATTCTGGATAAAAAATGAATCTCGCTCAAGAAGGTAAAGCCATCTCCTTAGAAGATAGCTTGGACATGCTCTTGTACCAAGGACTAGCTTCGGGCAAGGCCTTTGCCCTTTGGAGAAAACCCAAGGCTACTACCCTCCACTACATCCTAGAAGAGCGTCAGGAATGCAGTCGCGTGGCATTAGAATTGGAACATCTGGGTCCAGGATTTATTGTACATCCATTTGCAGATCAAGAAGATCGGAAAGCCTATTTTATCCATGCAGACCATCACCTGTCTCTACCCTTAGACGAAGCCCTTTGTGCAGAAGACCTGCCTGAAGAGGTGACCTCGCTTTCGGGCACACTAAGCCGGGAAGGACGCAAGGCTGCTTTGGCACAGCTTCTCAGCAAGCAGCTCCAAGGACTGGAAGATAAAAGCTTGCCCAAAGAAGATAAAGAAAGATTTCTAGGATTAGTAAAACTGGGCGTACAAGCCATAGCCCTAGGAAACTTGGAAAAGATTGTGCCCGCGCGGACCAAAACTCTCCCCTATCCGGAGGATTTTGATTTGGGTAAAATCCTTAGCAAGCTGCTCCAGACCTACCCCTTTTCTTTTATTAATTTTTTTCATTTGCCTCAGGTAGGTACCTGGCTGGGCGCTAGTCCTGAAAGCTTGATCGAAACGCAAGGAGATTACTTCTACACCATGTCTGTTGCAGGGACCCAAGCCGCCCAGGGGGATAATCCCTTGAAATCCGTGGCGTGGACGCAAAAAGAAATTGAAGAACAAGCCTTGGTCAGCAGGTACATCGTAGATTGCTTTAAAACCATTCGCTTGAGAGAATACGAAGAGCATGGTCCTAAGACCATCTTGGCAGGCAACTTGCTCCACCTGCGCTCAGATTTCAAGGTCAATACCAAAACAACTGGCTTTCCCAATTTGGGCAGCGTCATGCTTTCCCTCCTTCACCCTACTTCGGCGGTTTGCGGAATGCCAAGAAAAGAAGCACATGCTTTTTTGCGTGCACACGAAGGATTTGATCGCAGTTTTTATGCGGGATTTTTAGGTCCAGTGCAGTTGGATGGGGAAACATCCCTCTATGTCAATCTTCGCACGGCCAGTCTACTGAAATGTGAAATCATTGGTAAGTTTATCAAAAATCCCGACGCTTGATTCTCCAACCCATCCTTGATTTAGTAGCTATTTGCGCTGCACAGGGCATTCGACACGTCCTACTCTCTCCCGGCTCGCGCTGTGCTCCCCTGACCTTGGCCTTTGCCCGCCATCCGAAGATGGAAGTGAGAACGATATCAGACGAGCGCTCCGCAGCATTTATCGCCTTAGGTATGGCCCAGCAGTTGAAGCAGCCCGTAGTCCTGGTCTGCACCTCTGGATCTGCCGTACTCAACTACTTTCCTGCCATCGCCGAAGCTTTTTTTCAGCAGATTCCCCTGCTGGTGCTCACCGCAGACCGACCCCCAGAGTGGGTAGACCAATGGGATGGGCAGACCATTTTTCAAGAGGAGGTCTATGGCAAGCACGTGAAAAAAAGTTACCGCTTCCCCGATACATTTACGCACCCAGACCAGGTACGGCATGCCCATCGCATCAGCAACGAAGCCATCCTGCTCAGTCAGCAGTTTCCTGCTGGACCCGTACACCTCAACATTCCCTTGCGTGAACCCTTTTATCCAGAGGAGGGAGAAACTTTCAATTTCCCCATGCATCCTCCCCTATTTACTCGGGAATCCTCGGAAATACGGCTGAGCGAGGCCTCCCTGGAAAAGTTGAAAGTAGAATTAGCTCATTTCCGCCGCATCCTGATCGTGCCTGGACAGCAGGAACAGAATCTGGATCTACTTGCCCTCATCGAGCGCTTGGCGCTAAATCAGCAGGCCGTCGTCGTGGCGGATAGCCTGTCCAACCTGCAGGGAAAGGGTACCATTACCTTGCACGATCAGTGGTTGGGCCGGGAAGAACTTCATCCCGAACTGGCACCAGACCTGGTGATCAGTTTTGGTAAATCCATTATTTCCAAGTCTCTTAAGCTATTTCTTAGAAAGCTAGACATACAGCACTGGCACATTCAACCCGATGGACAGGCCAAGGATACCTATTCGCGTCTCACTCGGATCGTAGCGTCTGATCCCTTGGCCTTTTTGACCTGGCTCGCCTCGCAACTTCCCTCTGGGGAATCGGGCTATGCCCAAGGTTGGCAAGCGCTGGAGGAGCAAGTTGCAAGAATCCTACCCCAAGCCTTGCAGGAAGTAGAATTTGGAGAATATCCTGCCGTGAAACAGGTATTGGATGCTTTGCCTGCCAAAAGTCAATTGCAGGTAGCCAATTCCATGGCGATACGGTACGTAAATTTTTTAGGAAGACGATCCCAAGAAATTTTTTGTAATCGCGGTACTTCGGGTATAGATGGAAGTAGCAGCACTGCCGTAGGCGCAAGCCTAGTTTCCTCCAGCCTTATCACCCTACTGACTGGGGATATGGCATTCTTTTACGACAGGAATGCATTTTGGCACAAGTATCCCTTACCGAATCTGAGGATTGTCCTGCTCAACAATCATTCAGGGGGCATATTTAGATTGATCGATGGACCCGCCAAGCAGCCCGAGTTGGAAGAGTTTTTTGAGACCCAGCAGGCCTTAAGCGCAAGCCATTTGGCTGCAGAATATGGTTTTAAGCACTACTTGGTAAAAAATTCCTTTGAATTGGATCAGGCTCTTGCTACCTTTTTTGAACCTAGTGCAGTTCCGAAAATTTTAGAAATAGAGAGTCAAAGTCAAATCAACGCAAGGTCGCTCAAGGAAATAAAGGCAAAGATGGTTTCTTTGCTAAAAACTTAGCTGGATAGAAGTCCAAACAAACTAGAAATACGGCCCATGAATATATTTCGATACGGTGAAGATCAGTTGACCGCCTCCATTGCCCTAGGCTTGGCGAGGAAAGAAATTCAAGGTGTCCTGAGCCCTGCTACGATTCAAAAAGTAAAGCAGTCGGCCGCTGCTGTGGATGAAATTGCAGCGGGGGAGCATATCGTGTATGGCATCAATACGGGTTTTGGCCCGCTTTGTACAAGCAAAATATCGGCTGCAGATACCCAACTCTTGCAGGAAAACTTACTGAAAAGCCATGCCGTGGGGGTGGGTGAACCCGTAGAAAATGAGATTTCCCTGCTGATGCTCGTACTCAAGGGCCATGCTTTGGCCCAAGGGTTTTCGGGCATACGACTCGAGACCTTGGAGCGCATGCTCTGGATGATTGCCGAAGGAATCGCCCCCCTGGTACCCATCCAAGGGTCGGTGGGCGCATCCGGAGATTTGGCTCCTCTCTCCCATTTATTTTTGCCGCTAATCGGGGTAGGTAAGGTAAGCTACCGCGGGGAAGTCCTTCCAGCTGGGCTTTTACTTGAAAAATTAGGGAAAGCACCCCTAACACTTGGACCTAAGGAAGGCCTGGCTTTGATCAATGGCACCCAATTTATGACCGCCCATGGGGTCAAGGTTGTGGAGCGCATGCACTCCTTGCTTAGCCATGCCAACTTGACTGGGGCCTTGATGATTGAAGGCTTGCTGGGTTCTATTGCTCCTTTTTCGGAAGAGCTGCACCGGCTTCGCCCTTTTGCAGGCAACCTTCATGTTGCAAAAACCCTTCACCTGCTTTTGAAAGACTCTCAAATCGTAGCTTCTCACAAAAACTGTTCGCGGGTGCAGGATCCCTATTCTTTACGCTGTATACCGCAGGTTCATGGGGCAAGTTGGAACGCCTACCTTCACCTGAAGCAGACTTTAGAAATAGAAATTAATTCCGTGACGGACAATCCCGTGGTTTTTGATGCCAAGCATACCGTTTCTGGTGGGCATTTTCACGGACAGCCCATTGCCCTGCCTTTGGACTATGCGACATTGGGTGCCTCTGAAATCGGAAATATTTCGGATCGACGAATTTACTTGTCCATCGAGGGGAATACCCCAGGGGTACCCAAATTGCTTCTGAAGGAAACGGGCTTGAACTCAGGCTTGATGATTCCGCAATACACCACAGCTGCCTTGGCCTCGGAAAATAAGGGGCTCTGCTTTCCTGCGTCAGCCGACTCCATTCCTACCTCCTTGGGCCAGGAAGATCACGTGAGTATGGGAAGCATCAGCGCAAGAAAAGCCCTCCGAGTGATTGATAATGTGGAAAAAATCCTTGGAATTGAGTTGCTCTATGCCGCACAGGCCATGGATTTTCATGCCCCGCTTCGTTCGGGGAAAATCTTGGATGCCGTCTACAGAAAAATCCGTGAAGGTATTCCTCCGCTTGAAAAAGATCGGATTTTGTACGAGGACATGGAAACGGCCATTTCCCTGGTGAAGGATGGATCCTTGCTTGCCTTAGCACAACAGGTGGCTAGAGAAACGGGTGCTCCGTACCAAACCGAGTGGACCTCCCTTTTTGACTATTGAGGACCATGAAAAAACTA
>JAJTDZ010000005.1 GCA_021298245.1 Algoriphagus sp.
AATTGAACCCAGTAGCTCGCCTAGGAGGCAATTGGTATAGCCAGGTGACTTCAGATAGCCTATTCCAAATTCCTAAACCCTTGACCACCTTGGGTATAGGCGTGGATCAACTGCCCGAACATATTAGAATGAGCCCGGTGTTGACCGGAAATCATCTCGGGCGCTTAGGCAACGTAGAGCAGCTACCCGATGCTGTTGCTATTGCCGATTTTGCCTTGAACCCAGAAGTACAAGAATTGAAAAAGCGTTTCCACATGGATCCTGAGTCCTGGATCAATCATCTCCACCTATGGGCCAAGGAAGAACTTGAGGCAGGCCATGTGGAATTGGCTTGGAAAATTTTACTTCAGAAACTTTAAAATAGATTCTAGTCAATAAAAAAACTCAGCCGTCTAGACTGAGTTTTTTGTTCTTTTTGAGGTTTACCTATTTGATAGTAATGTCCTGAGGCATTCGTACCTGTACCCCATGGTAGCGTTTAATATGCTCTAATTTTTTATACAGTGGGTAATGCTGGCCCAATTGATGCTGTAGAAATCTTAATTGTACTTCTTCAGAGAAGGAAAGCATCAGCTCTTCAAACCAAGGCTTTTTTTCCGGAAAGTACACTACACGATAATCGTCACCTACCTTGATTTTTTCTGCAGCAAGTTTGATTGCCGTATCCAATCCACCTAAGACATCTACAAGACCTCTTTCTTTGGCTTGGGATCCTGTCCATACCCGGCCTGAGGCAACCTTTTTCACCGAATCGGGATGCATTCCTCTACCTTCTGCCACTCGAGAAATAAAGGTTTCGTAGCCATCTTCTACACTGGATTGGATGATGGTTCGTTCCACCTCAGTCAATGGTCTAGCTACATTCATAAAATCGGAAAGTTCTCCAGTAGATACCACATCTGTGGTCACCCCCATCTTATCGTTGACCAACTCCTGAACATTAAACAGAATACCAAAAATTCCTATGGAGCCCGTGATTGTATTGGGTTGGGCCACAATGGTGTCAGCAGGGGCAGAAATATAATACCCTCCTGATGCTGCTACTTCGCCCATGGAGACCATGACAGGTTTAGCTTTTTTAGCTTCTGACATTTCTCTCCAAATTACGTCGGAAGCAAGAATAGAACCTCCTGGGGAGTTGACTCTCAAGACTATGGCTTTTATATTTTCGTCTTTTCTAGCCTTTCTGATTTCTTCTGCAAATTTTTCGGAGCTAATGGCCCCTTCTACATTTCCATCCACGATTTCTCCCTCAGCTAAGATTACTGCTATGCGGTTATCTGAAGTGATATTCTTGCTTTTTGCAAGACTTCCCAAATCTGTGGCATTGATGGTAGGAAGTTCATCTTCTTCTGTCAGTCCTAATTTCTCTCTGAGTAGGGCATGTACTTCGTCTTCGTATTTTAGGGCAGTAGCCAACTTGTAGGTAACTGCGTCTTGAGGCTTTCTGACTAGCATTTTGCTATTGATTTGCATTACACTATCCTTGGATAAGCCTCTTGAAGTTGCGATAAGTTCTACGGCATGGGCATTGATATCGTCGAGGAAATATTGCGTTTGAAGTCGATTTTCAGGACTCATTTTATCTAGGATAAAAGGCTCAACGGCACTTTTAAATTCTCCTACCCTAAACACCTCAGGCTTGATTCCTGCTTTGTCAAAAAATCCTTTTAGAAAGATGGTTTCAGAAGATAACCCATTAAAATCAATTCCTCCAAGTGGATTTAAATAAATTTCATCGGCTACAGAGGCTAAAAAATATCCTCCTTCAGAAAAAGCTTCGTCGTAGGCTACTATAAATTTTCCAGATGTTTTGAAGTCAATAAGTGCTTCTCGAAGTTCGAGTAAGCCAGCCTGTCCTGCATTGATAAGACCCGTTTCAAGGTAGATTCCTTTGATTTTTTCATTGGTTTTTGCTTCTGCAATGGCTTTTTTCAAGTTGACCAAGCCTGCATTGCTTTCTGATCCAAAAGGGTCTGAAAATGCGCCTAATTCTAAATCATCTTCGGTGGTTCTTTCCACTAGTGTACGCCCATTTAGATTTAAATGAAGCAAGGTATTTTCTTCCAAGGTGACCTCCGTTTCGGAGAAGGAGGCAAGCATCCCCACAAGTCCAAATAGGAGCAGGAGAGATAAAATGGTAAAAGCGAAGAGGCCAACAATGACGGCCAATACATTTCCAAGAAACTTCATGAGATTTTGATTTAGGATGTAAATTTAGTCTAATTTGGGCTAGTTTCACAAATCTTTAGAAGATGAGCAATGCAAACAGAGGTTGTTGTAGGTTTAGGAAGTAACGTAGGAGATAGGGAAAGGTTCCTTTTCATAGCCAAGGACTCTTTGGCTAAGAAGGCAAGAATTTTGCAAGCTTCCCTTCTCTATGAAAGTGAGGCTTGGGGAGGAATAGCGAAAGGGGGGGATTTTCTAAACCAATTACTTCACCTGCAGACTTCTTTAAGTGCTCTAGAACTATTGATTTTCTGTCAAAGTATAGAGCAAGCCAGTGGAAGAAAAAGGGATCAGCCATGGGGGGATCGAACCTTGGATATAGATTTAATATATTACGGAGAGAAGATAATGGAGGATTCATCCTTGATTATTCCCCACCCCTACCTTTCCCAGCGTAAGTTTGTACTCTTGCCCTTAGCAGAAATTTTACCAGATTTCCAACATCCCCTTACAGGTAAAACGTCCAAGGAGATGCTGTTGGAATGTGTAGATACCTGTTGGGTAAGGCCTTTCTCGGTAAATCTTTGAGGAAACTGAGTCAAAATAGTATGGAAATCATAGGCTTGCTACCTCGGCTTCAGGATGGATTTTTTTAATCAAGCCTTGCAATACTTTTCCAGGACCACATTCTACAAATAGGCTAGCACCATCTGCCACCATGTGTTGTACAGATTGAGTCCACTTGACGGGAGCGGTCAACTGAGCAATCAAATTTTTCTTGATAGTTTCCACCTCTAGTTCCGCTTTTGTACTCACATTTTGGTAAATGGGACAGGAAGGAGCTTTAAATTGGGTGGATTCTATTGCTCTTTGAAGCTTTGCTCGAGCGGGTTCCATGAGTGGAGAGTGAAAAGCACCCCTACTTTTAGAAGTTCACAAGCCATTTCTATGCCTTTGGTGCTTCCTGAAATCACCAATTGTCCTGGGCAATTGTAATTGGCAGGGACCACCACTTCACCTGAGATTTCGGCACAAATTTTTTCTACTAGAGCATCGTCTAATCCCAAGATAGCAGCCATAGAGGAAGGATTGATTTCACAGGCTTCTTGCATGGCCAAAGCCCTTTGGTATACTAGGCGAAGTCCATCTTCAAATTCTAAAGCTCCGCTAGCCACCAGGGCGGAAAATTCACCTAAGGAATGTCCTGCAACCATGTCTGGGGCAAATTGAGAAGAGGTTTTTGCCAAAATCACAGAATGTAAAAAGATGGCAGGTTGAGTGACGTTGGTTTGCTTCAGCTCTTCTTCCGATCCTTCAAATAGAATATCTGAAATGCGGAACCCCAATATTGAATTGGCTTGCTCAAATAGGGTCTTCGCTTTGGGATTCTCTTCGTAAAGGGATTTACCCATACCAGGGAATTGAGCTCCTTGACCGGGAAAAACTACTGCTTTCATAAATTTGCCTGAATTAATTTCCCGCAAATATAGAATTTTTAAGGGCTAATAATCTGCTGGTTTCCTTAAACAAGGGAAGGAAAATGATTTCTTACCAAGATGGATTTGTTTTCAGAAAGCCAACGAATAAAAGCATGTACGGCTGGTGAATGCTTTTTTTGTTTTAGCCAAATTAACCTCCAATCTGCCTTCAAGGGTAAGCCAGATAAATCTAAGATGCAGATTCTTCCCTCTTTCACTTCCTGAGCTATAGAAAAGTTCGACAATAAAGATGCCCCAAGTCCAGCCATAATGGCTTGTTTAACCGCTTCATTGGTGGTTAGCTCTAGTTTGCTTGCCACATGAATTTCTCGCTCGTTAAAGAATTTTTCCATCATGGTTCGGGTACCTGAACCTTTTTCTCTCAAGATAAAAGGAATTTTTTCCCATTGCCCAGCTTGAATGGATGCTACATACTTGCTTTTATTTTCTGGACTGCATGCCAAAAACCATTGATTTTCTGCCAAATGAATGCTATCCAATTCCAGATCTTCCGGCCAAAGGGAGACCAAGGCCAAGTCGGTAGTGTTTTCTTGTAATTGAGCCAATACATTAAATCTGTTGGATATTTCTAGGCTAAATTCAACATGAGGATATATTTTCATAAAATCAGCCACCAAATAGGGGAGAATGTATTTGCCAGTGGATACCGCTGAAATCCTGATTTTCCCTCCAAGTAAACCTTTCAATTCCAACATTTTTTCCTCTATCTGATCCAATTCCCCGAAAATTTTATCGGCTGTTTCCACCAACTCTTGTCCAAATTCTGTGATATGAATTTTTTTTCCGATGATTTCGGTCAAGGGAACTTCAAACTGCTCCTGTAAATTTTTCAATTGAATGGATACTGCAGGTTGAGTCATGTTCATGGCCTCTGCTGCCTTGGTGATGCTCTGAAACTTAGCTATGGCCTGAAATGCCTTAAGTTGATGTAAGGTTAAATTCATAAATAAAATTAATTTAAAAATCATAACAAATAAAAAAATATTATGTTTTTCTTTTTTAAGAGATTGTTCTAAAAGATATTTGCACCATGGATTTTCAAATACTGCTCAATAATTTAACTAATCCAAGCCTTCTATTTTTTGTCTTGGGCATATTGGCGGTAAAGTTTAAAAGTGACTTAGAAATCCCTGCCACCAGTGCGAAATTTATAGCAATGTACTTGATGCTTTCCATCGGATTTAAAGGTGGACAGGAGCTTTCGCATAGTGCATTCAATGGAGAAATCGTTTTAGTCCTTTTATTTGGAGTGATTCTGTCTGCAGCTACTCCCTTTTATACCTTTTTCTTGGTCAAAAGAAAATTAGGAGTCCCCAATGCTGCAGCTATCGCCGCATCTTATGGATCTATTTCAGCAGTAACCTTCGTAGCAGCGGCATCCTTTTTAGAAATTCAGGGAGCTACCTTTGGAGGGCATATGGTAGCCGTAATGGCATTGATGGAAGCTCCAGCAATTGTATCTGGCGTGATTTTATTGAGGAGATATTCTCCCAATAAATCGCAAGGTGGCCTAAGGAAAATTATCTTTCATGCCTTCACCAATAGCTCAGTACTATTGATTTTAGGAAGCCTACTTATCGGATTAATCGCCGATGAAAAGCAAGCGGAAGGGATTAAACCTTTTGTGACAGATATTTTTAAAGGATTTTTAGCCGTTTTTCTATTAGATATGGGAATATCGAGTGGAAAAAAACTGAAGGCCTTTTTGAAATCGGGCTATACGGCTAGCCTTTTTGCCATATTTGTACCCTTATTCAATGGGGTCTTAGTTGCTCTAGCAAGTCACTGGATTGCATCATCCCCTGGAGATCGATTAATTCTTGCCATTCTTGCAGCTTCGGCTTCCTATATCGCTGTACCTGCCGCGATGAAGCTGGCCAATCCCGAGGCGGACGAAGGCGTATACGTCCCTATGGCGCTGGCCATTACCTTTCCCTTTAACCTTACCCTGGGGATGCCAATCTATTGGATGCTCATTCAATACTTCTAAAAAAAGGGTGAGCTTTAGTTAAAAATTTTCCTACCTCTTCTTCCTTTGCGATTCTGCAAGTAGATGTTTTGCCGAACCATCGGTATCGATTTTTACTGATCCATCCGTAAATAGGCTCTCGAATAAAACGAGGAACAAGAATCAAGGGATACAGCAAAAACCAAAGTCCGTCCAATTTTTTGGCTACTTTCAATGCCGCAGTACTCCCCACATAATACTGCTCCTGTTCAATCAGCATCAAAGAAGCAAGGTAATCTTCAGGTAATCCAAAATGCCTCAGCAAAACCTTTCCTTCGGTGCTTTGTAAGCTACCTACGGTAATTTGGTTTTGCACATCTCGCTTCAAGACAAAATCTACTGCTGCATTGCATAAGTTACAATACCCGTCAAAAAGCAAAATGGAATGCTGCACGTCTACCGAAGAAGTTGAATGGTACCTTTGAGTTGCTGTTGTCGTTTGCTGGGGTCAAGAACATCGAAATATACCGTGCCAGAATAAAAGTATGTCCCAGACGGAAGTTCATTTCCATTTTTGTCTTTTCCATTCCAGCGGATAAATGGATCATTTTCGCTGGATGTCAGAGAATTGTATCGGAAGATTTCTGTGCCCCAGCGATTTACTATAAATAGCTCCACTCCCTTCACAAACCGTGGACACTGCACAAATGGATTGTCAAATGCCATGAAGGTATCGTTGAGCCCATCACCGTTTGGAGTAAAGGTATTGGGCAGCACATAATTGGGACAATTGTCCACACAGACGATGTTGCTTTTCGGACTTTCGTTGCCTGACCTATCCACAGCAGTGAGGTAATAACATCCCCTGTAATTGGGAAGGTTATTGAGTGTGGCCTTCAGTTGTGTAGCAGAGAATTGACCTACTCGTGTAAATGTCCCTTCTTGACCTTCTGGATTAAAGTAAAGGCGGTAGCTACTCAATTCGGTATCGCAATTGCCACTGAAATTTGGTTTCCAACTTAGTTGATGGGTGTAAGTTGAGTTGTTGCACGGTTGCTCTGCAACATACACTTCGCAGGATGGGCCATCAAAGGTCAAAACAGGAGCACAGGGCAATCTATTGTCATCGGGTTTGGCGCATATGATTTGGGATTTATTTTCCAAAGGATATACCAGTCCCGCAACATTATACGCTCCTTTAGTGACCACGTAATAGCAATACTCCAAGTCTTTTTTGAGTTTTATTCCATTGAAGGATCCATCGTCGAGGTAGACGTTTCCTTTTTGGGTCACATCCACCTCTGCAATTTTTACAAAATTGGAAATGTCTTGGGCAGCTGCATCCGCTCGATTCCGGTATACTTCATGTTTGTAACTGGCAATTGAGTTGTTCCAAGGCACGGTATAGGACCACTTGAGTTCTATGGCCTCATTGATGATGGTGGGCTCTAATCTAACCGATGAGGCAGAAGAGGAAGTGTCAATTTTGGTATTTCTATCGAGCAACACCACCTTGTAAGAGTAAACCAAATTTTTGGTGTTTAATCTTTTATCTGTAAAAAGGGTATCGGGGGTGACCCCCAGAGAAACTCTATTTTGATTCCCAGTAAATCCTTCACTTCGTATCAGTTGGTAGGTAAAAGGTCCTGGGAACTGGGTTTTGTCTATATCGTAAGGAGGTGTCCACTTGACAAAAATTTCCCCGTTTTGTTCGTCGGTAGACGTTATGCTAACGTTGGTGAGTAAAGGGACATCTACATCTATGGTGATGCATATTTCCTCTGATACTATGCTTTCTCCCAATCTAGGACTAGGATAAGCAGCGACCAAGCGATAACAATAGGTGTTTCCTGGGGCTAATCCTTCCCCTCCATTTTTATCTGTAAAGGAAAGCGTTGACATATTGGTCGTTCCAATCAGTTGGTAACCTGCTCGGATGCCTGTTTCGCAAGAATCAGGTTGGTATGGATCTGAATTTATTCTCCTCCAAACTTGCATTTCACTTGCAGAATTGGCACAGGTGTAAGGATCCCAAGAAAGTTTTACCTCCCGTCCCGTAAGTTGCTCCAACTGGTCCCAGACCGGTGGTGGGCCAATAACTTTGATTTTCCAGGTCACTATATCCACCAATTTAGGCCCAGATTTGGGTTGGTCGGTGATGCGAACCCTCACCTCATATTCTCTTTCTCTGACGTGTGCACATACGGTCTGCCAGGTGAAATTGACAATTCCCGGTTGAGGCTGAAATTTATTTTCGGGCTTGTAACTCCCCGGTGAAGCGTTTATTTCCATGGGTTCTCCAAAAACCTCAATCTTAATTGGATCCCCATCGGGGTCCTGGCCTTGAATAATTTCCTTGATCTGTGTTCCTGCTACCACACAAAGGTCCGGGGGAAGAATGAGTTTGGGTCGGCGATTGTTGGAGTTTTCAATGATAATCTGCATGTCACGAACTACATAGCCGATCTGTTCGTATTTTCCATTGATTTTTCTCCATTCTATGATACGAAAGGCCACATTGAATTGCCCAGCCGTACCAGGAGCATCCCAGACTAAGTCCCCAAAGGTGGGATCAATTCTCAAAAATGGTGGCACGGAACCGTCTTCTCTTTTTTTACTGAATTCAGAACTTGCAGGATCTCGGTAGTTGTTGACATTACGCTCAAAACCTTGTTTGGGAATGTCTAACTTGTATGAAAGACTATCTCCATCCGGATCAAAAGCACCTGGGTTGTGGATATAGCGAACATTCACCGCTCCATTATCTACGGGTGGGATAGTCAAAACAGGGGAATTATTCACCCCTATAAAAGGATCTATGGTAATTTCCGTTTCCACATAAAAAGGAGTATCTACGGAATTATCCATATTCAAGGTCAAGTCGTTGCGATTGAATTCTTGAAATCTGATTTTGTATTTACCCGGACCTTGGAAAGTATGGGTAATCACGAAGGTATTTTTCTCAATCAGATCACCAAGGTCTTCCACCAAAGAAAAATCGCTCTTGGTATTGAGCTGTTCTTCACGTCCATCTCCAAAATTTATTCTTCCTGGTCCAAAAACCACACTAGATCGGGTATCGGTGTACCCTACTACCGTTATCCTGTAGGTTAGCGTCTGTACCGAAATTCGTTCCGCTATAATTTCTCCAGCACGGATGTGAGTAGCCCATGCGGAGCTGAGCGATATCAGCAGGCTGAGCATAAAAAATGGAATAATTAAACTTAATTTCATCCTGTTCATGAAGACTGATTTTTTCTCAAAATAATGAAGCGATGGCAGAAGAATTCTTCTTTAAAATTCATCCTTTACTTGCCTTTATACGAAGTAAATGGAAGTAAGGTGAAAAACCTTCAAAAATTAAAACAATAAAAATGAACAGACTGTTGGAACCCCATAAAAAAAAGATAACCGTTAAGCGAAACTTTATTATTTAGAATCGTTTAAAATAAGAAATAGAAAAAAAGACAGATTGGATACTACTCATCTCGCATGTAAATTTGGCAATCTTTTCGCGCTTAATTTCGTCTAAAACAAATCAAAGTATTTTATGACTTGGGTTACCAAAACCTTGAATAGCACTTTAGGAAGAAAATTAATTATGGCACTTACGGGCCTCTTCCTAATCCTGTTCTTGACAGGACACGTCTCTGGAAATTTACTCCTATTTAAGGGAGATGGTGGTCAGGCGTTTAATATGTATGCCAAGTTTATGACTACCAACCCTGCAGTAAAATTACTTTCCTACTTGACCTACATTTCTGTGATTGGTCATATAATTTATTCCATTCTCTTAACTCGTCACAATGCCTCGGCGAGACCTGTGTCTTATTCCACCAGCAAGGGTGGAACCAATAGCTCATGGAATTCTCGGAATATGGGTATTTTGGGAACCATCATTCTTATTTTTCTTGTCGTTCACTTGCAAGGATTTTGGGCGGAAATGCATTGGGGAGAGGTGCCTACCATCAGTTATGATGGAGAAAATTATAAAAACTTATACCTGATCGTCAGCGAAGCATTTAAGCAAGAATGGTTGGTGGCCTTGTATGTAGCAGCTATGATTTTTTTAGGTTTCCACCTTTCCCATGGGTTCAGTTCGGCTTTTCAAACCCTGGGTTTGAGCCATAAAAAATATTCTCCTGCGATTGAATGGATAGGTAGAATCTATTGCGTGATCGTTCCAGCCACCTTTGCATCTATGCCTCTTTACATTTATTTCTCAAGTTTATAAATAGTCCTTTATGATATTAGATTCCAAAATACCTGCTGGCCCCTTGGCAGAAAAGTGGACTAAGCACAAGTTTTCAAGTAAGCTGGTCAATCCTGCCAACAAAAGAAAGTATGAAGTGATTGTAGTGGGAACAGGTCTAGCTGGTGCATCTGCTGCAGCTTCTTTGGCTGAACTTGGATACAATGTCAAAGCTTTTTGCTTTCAAGATAGCCCGAGAAGAGCGCACTCCATTGCAGCTCAGGGAGGAATCAATGCAGCTAAAAACTACCAAAACGACGGGGACTCTATATACAGACTTTTCTACGACACCATTAAGGGAGGGGATTACCGTGCTCGTGAGGGGAATGTATACCGCTTGGCAGAGGTGTCGGTAAAAATTATCGATCAATGCGTGGCGCAAGGGGTTCCTTTTGCAAGAGAATATGGAGGGCTTTTGGCCAACCGTTCCTTCGGGGGAGCTCAAGTGTCCCGTACCTTTTATGCCCGTGGACAAACGGGACAGCAATTGTTGTTGGGGGCCTATTCTGCCTTGAGCCGTCAGGTTGCCAATGGAAAAGTAAAATTATTTCCGCGTACAGAAATGATGGACTTGGTGGTCATTGATGGCCAAGCCAAAGGGATTGTTACCCGTAATCTTATCACAGGTGCCATCGAAACTCATGCTGCACACGCCGTACTATTGTGTACTGGGGGCTATGGCAACGTGTTCTTCCTTTCTACCAATGCCATGGGTTCTAACGTGACTGCAGCCTGGAGAGCACACAAGCGTGGAGCACTTTTTGCCAACCCTTGCTTTACTCAGATTCACCCAACCTGTATCCCAGTTTCGGGAGACCACCAGTCTAAGTTGACCCTCATGTCTGAATCGCTTCGTAACGATGGACGAGTGTGGGTACCGGCAACGCAAGAAATTGCAGAGAAACTCAGAAAAGGGCAAATCAAAGCAAACGATATTAAGGAAGAGGATCGCGACTATTTCTTGGAGCGTAAGTATCCTTCTTTCGGTAACCTCGTACCTCGTGACGTGGCTTCCCGTAATGCCAAATACGTATGCGACGAAGGTCGTGGAGTAAACGAAACCGGTGAGGCAGTATTCCTAGACTTCCGTGATGCGATCAAGAGAGATACGCGAAAGATCATTGAACAGAAGTATGGCAACCTCTTTGATATGTACAAGCAGATCACTGGAGAGGATCCGTATGAAACGCCGATGATGATCTATCCGGCGGTGCACTACACCATGGGAGGTCTTTGGGTGGATTACAATTTGATGACCACCGTTCCTGGATTGTATGCCTTGGGTGAAGCTAACTTCTCCGAGCACGGAGCCAATCGTCTAGGTGCCTCGGCTCTGATGCAGGGTCTCGCTGACGGATATTTTGTAATTCCCTACACGGTAGGAGATTATTTGGCTCAACTTGCCCCAACCAAAGTCGACGAAAATCATCCGGAATTTGCTCGTGCAAAAGAAGAGGTGGAACAGGGTATTGAGCAACTATTAAAAATTAATGGTACCAAGCCAGTGGATTATTTTCACAAAAGATTGGGTAAGATCATGTGGGATAAATGCGGTATGGCCCGAACAGAACCAGGATTAAAGGAAGCCAAAGCAGAGATTCAAGCCTTGAAAAAAGAGTTTTGGTCAAATGTAAAGGTGTTAGGTACCAATGAGGAACTCAATCAAACCCTCGAGAAAGCCAACCGCGTGGCTGACTTCTTGGAGCTTGGAGAACTGATGGTAGATGATGCCTTGAATAGAAATGAATCCTGTGGAGGCCACTTCCGTGAAGAATACCAAACACCAGATGGGGAAGCTTTGCGTGACGATGAAAATTACGCCTATGTGGCAGCATGGAAATACCGCGGTGAAGGAAAAGAGGAAGAGTTGGTCAAAGAAGAACTGGTCTTTGAAAATGTGAAGCTTACCCAGCGTTCCTACAAATAAGTAATTGACAATCATTTAAGCTGAGATCCAAGGCGATTGACTCAAAATAAAACTAGCGTAGACAGATGAAATTGACTTTAAAAATCTGGAGACAGAAAAATGCGGCAGACAAAGGGGGATTTGTTACTTATGTAGCAGAGCATGTGTCTAAAGACATGTCTTTCTTGGAAATGTTGGACGTTTTGAATGACCAACTTACCGAAAAAGGGGAGGACCCGGTACATTTTGATCACGACTGCCGCGAGGGAATCTGTGGAATGTGCTCCTTGTACATCAATGGTAAACCACATGGACCGCTACAGACAACTACCTGTCAGTTGCACATGCGCTCATTTTCGGATGGGGAGACCATAACGATCGAGCCTTGGAGAGCAAAAGCCTTTCCTGTGGTCAAAGACTTGGTAGTCAACCGATCTGCTTTTGATCGTATCATACAGGCTGGAGGCTATGTGTCTGTCAATACCGGTGGTGTACCCGATGCCAATGAGATTCCAATCCCAAAAACCGTGGCAGATCTTGCCATGGATGCTGCCCAATGTATAGGTTGTGGTGCTTGCGTGGCAGCATGTAAAAATGCCTCAGCCATGCTTTTCACTTCTGCGAAAGTTTCTCAACTGGCTTTATTGCCACAAGGACAGGTAGAGCGTAAAACCAGAGCGGAAAAAATGGTAGCTCAGATGGATGCAGAAGGCTTCGGAGCTTGTACCAATACCGGAGCCTGTGAAGCAGAATGTCCGAAAGGCATTTCTATCACCAATATTGCACGCATGAATCGTGAATACTTCTCTGCTGTAGTGAGCAGCGAAAACATGTAATTTTTATTAAGCCAACTGAAAAGGGCAGGTTCTTCCTGCCCTTTTTTATTTTCTATCCATTTGATTGATCCACTCTCGGATCAAAGCCACCCCCTCTGTATGAATACTAGTTCGCCCCAATTCAGGCATGGCCACGCCGATTTCTGTAGAATTCATGCGATGCAAAAGAATGGAAGCATCCCCATCCCCAGGGACAATGTCGTAGGTATGTGAGCCAGATCCCTTTCCAGCAGCTACAGGGGTTTTGTAGATGCCCAACTTCAATGGGTCTTTTTGTCCGTAGGTAAGAAATAGTCCTGAAGTGCTTGCTGGACCCTCTGCCCGATGACAATGGGAACAGTTGATGTCCAAGTAGGCCATGGCCCGGTCATTTAAGATTTGGTTGGTGTCCTCGTAGTTGACTAGTGAGGGATGAGCCGATTTACCTTCAAAGCCAACCAATTTGCCGATTTTGGTCCAATGCGCCAATTGATTTTCAGCTCCATCTTTATACTCAAAATCATGATTCAGATGCCTAGTTTGTACGCCTAGAGGAGCCAGGGATTCATTTTTATTGTGGCAACTCTTGCATTGATTTTTGTTGGGGACCAAATAATTGATCACCTGCTCTTCGCCAGATTGGTTGATAAAGCGGACTTCTTTTTCTGCGCCTACTACTTTCAAGACGGCATCTGTCTGAGATTCATTCCAGAGGTAAGGATAGGCCTCCCAGCCGCTTTCCTCGTGAATCATCAAACGGGTTTCGATAATTCTTCGCTCTCCCTCCGGTTTTCTAAAGTCAGCGGGGTAGTAAAAATTCTTGATCAAGATTGTCCCTTGAGGCAAACTGAGTTCTTCACCTTCAAGACTGGCTTGTGTACCCTCGGGAAGGTAGACAAATCGACTCTTTAAAGCATAATCCGTAAATAGGGAAGATGCGGGTTGGTAGGGGAGAATGTGAGCGCTTGGGCTAAGAGATGCCATTTCCCCGTCAAAAAAACCATAGGTGGATAGTCTTCGGTAGGGAAATTCTCCATCTGCTTCCTCAGGTACTAAGGCTTCTTCTATTGATTCGGACATTGCCTCCTGTTCGCTCGTATGTGGAGCGCAGGAAGCCATCAGTCCTACAAGGAGTAAAAAGGTATAAACTTGGCTTACAGATTTTTTAATCGACTCGTTCATCCTCTATTAATTCATTTTGAAATAACTAGCGAAAGTCGGTCTCCTGTAGGGCCTTTACACTGCTGGAAAGGGCTATAATCACTAAAAGAGTCGATATTATCTTCTCCTTCCATCAGATAGAAGCGCGTAAAGCGAAGGGATCCCATAGTGGGTTCCTGAATACAGATCCGCATGGGGTTACTTTCGATAGAGGTACTGATGGACTCGTCCCAAATGCCGTCGTAGATGATGTCTTGGGTTTTTAGCCATCCATGTGCATTGTACAGGCTGACTAGTTGACCTAGTTCTCGACTCAGGTCAGGAAGGCTAAGTAAGGATCCCCTGTCGTAACTATTGTCGTGGACAAAGATATCTGAAGTATAGGGAGACCAGTTGGGCGCTTCTGCTGGAAAGCCAGTTACTTGGTAGCTAGCAATAGCCACTCCATAGGTCTTGTTTCCTAGTATTCGGTTGTTGAATATTTCCACTTCTTTGGCAGCCAGCAAAACAATGCCCGATCCAGGAGGGATCATGGTGACGGTATTGCCATTAGGTCCATCCCCGATTGGGGTCGCAAAATTCTCGTGGTTGTTGTTTACAATGTCGTTGTCGTAAATACGGGTTTGACGGCCATCCCCTTTGGGTAGCCCAGGGAGGTTAAACACCAAAATACCTCCTGCATTGTCACGGGCAGTATTCCCAAATACTTCAGCTCGATCACAGTTTTCGATTTCTATCCCTGCCACATTGCCAAAAGCCAGGGAGTTTTTGACTACAATATCTTCGGATTGGCCTACGTAGATGCCTGCATCCTTGGAGTGAGAAGCAATGCATCCATCGATCAATACATTTTTGCACTGTACGGGATAGATGGCGTAGGTTCCGTTTTTAGATTTGTCCCCATGGGTCCAAGTGACGTTGATTTTACGAAAGGTGATTCCGTCGGTATGTTGGGCTTTGATTCCATCACCTGGGGCATCCTCAATGCTCAACTCTTCAATGGTAATGTCCTTGCCTACGATTTTCACCCCTTCCCCGCCGGACTTCAAATTGCGAAAGGAAAGCACCGTTTTATCCATTCCATCTCCTTGGATTCTAATGGCAGTTTTATTATCAAGGATAAGTTGGGTTTTGAGTTCGTAAAATCCCTCGGGAATGTGGATAGTGCTGGAGTCTTCCGCAAGAATAAAGGCTTCTACCAAAGCATCCACTTCTTCAGGAGTAGCTCGACGCAAATTGGAACTGTCAAAGGTCTGTTCATCCGATTGGGAACTGCAGCCAAATATCAGGAGTGTTATACAAAAGAAAAGTAGAAGTCGGGTCATTTCAAGTGTGGGTAGCTATTTCTTTAGCGCTTTCTTCAGGAATTGTAATGGGTTCCTTTCAATATCCAATTTTGGCAATAGAAACTGAGGTTGGGTTTATTCTTAAGGTAGGAAATTTGAGAAAAAATGGGAGTGATTCCAAATGAATACGACTCTATGGAGTTTATAAGAAGTTAATCAGCCTGAAATTTCACGCAATAAAAATTCGTTCTCAGTTAGAATTTTTCTTTTCTTGTTTTAGTTTTAGGAAACTATTTATCATCTAATTATGAAAAAAGGTCTTCTCCTTCTAGCATTTTTAACATTTGCTGCTGCGGCTCAAGCCCAAATAGGTGTTCGTGCCGGTATTGGCTCCTCAAACTTCTCCAATGAAGATTCACAACGTGCATTAACCTCCATAACGAGAGTTCATTTCGGCGCTTACTATGGATTAAAGGCAACTGAAAAAATTACTGTTGAGCCCGGCTTTTTCTATTCAGGAAAAGGGTTCAAAACAATTCCATTGGGTACAACGGAAAATATCAAGGAGAGCTTTTCTTACTTGGATATTCCTGTTTTGGCTCGATATGCTGTTACCAGTGAATTTAATGTGTTTGCTGGCCCTCAGGTTGGTTTTTTGCTTGCTCGAACTCGTACAGATAAAAATGGAAAGAATACGACTACCGAACCAATTGGTGGGTATGAAGTAGGTGCAGTTTTAGGCTTAGCTTACCAATTGGCCTCTGATCTGAATATTCAGTTTAGCTACGATTTTGGATTGTCACCCTTCAACTATTACGATGTCAAGGTGAATAACACCGTATTCAAACTTTCTGTAGGGTATACTATCCCGTCCAAACAGAAAATTCTTCCTCAATAAAGGGATTATTTCTTTAGTCGGCTGGGATTATCTTCAATGAAGGACTTCCAGCCTTCATTTCTTCCACGAGTTTGCATTCTCCCTTCGTGGAAGTGGTGGCATAGGGCCACAGCTAATGCATCTGTAGCATCCAACAGTTTGGGGAGTTCCTCAATTCCTAGTAAGGTTTGCAGCATGGCTGCCACCTGTTCCTTAGAGGCATTTCCATTTCCAGTCACCGATTGCTTTACTTTCTTTGGGGAATATTCCGTAATGGAAATTTCTTTGGATAATGCTGCTGCCATGGCTACCCCCTGAGCTCGACCCAACTTGAGCATGGATTGCACGTTGGCCCCATAAAAAGGTGCCTCTAAAGCCATGGAATCGGGTGCAAATTCATCCAAAATGCCGCATATGCGCTCAAAAATTTTCTTCAGCTTGAGTTCGTGAGTTTCGTACTTTTTGAGGTGGATGACCCCAAATTGAAGGAGTTTAAATTTTTTTCCTTCAGTCAAAATCACCCCATAGCCCATGACATTGGTTCCAGGATCTATTCCTAAAATGATTTTTTCTGTAGTGGATTTGCCTTGGGGTGTTATCACAGGACCAAGTTAAAAGAAATGATAAGATTCTACAGCTTCAAGGAACTAAAACTCCAATTTTCTCTATTCATCCTACCCTAGAATTATCCAGGAGATGTTTGCCTACCAAGATTCAAAGAAGAATCCGTACTTTTAGGAATCCTTTGGTGAGCCATGAGTGACCTTGAATTTGATCTTCTGGATGAACTCTATTTTGTGCAAGATTTTGCCTACCTAAAGGCTACGCTTAGGTGGGAAGAAGAAACTCTTGTGGACACCCTGCACCTCCTCTATGAAAAGGGATGGATCAAATGTTTTACCCAACCTGATCAAGAATGTTTTGGAGAAGTTGACTTGCGGAGAAATGGAAAGGATTTATTGTATCTAGCTACAAAAAAAGGGCTCATGGCCCATACCACGCTTTAGTATGGAAGCCGATAACTACAAATACCAACGCAAGGAATTGGAGCTGAAGGCCCTTTTGGAAATTACGCAAGCCATCAATGAAAATCAATCCGAAGAGGTATTGATCACTATTTTCAAATTTACCTGCTTGGTTCACCTCAATATAAGTTCTTTGATTTTTTACATGTCCAAAGAAGGGACATTTGAGCGCAGAATTTCCCATGGGGTAAAGACGAAAACCCCCGCTATCCTCTTGGCAGAGGCCATAGAAGAAGACAAAGATTCTGGCAACCTTTCCATACAATTGCAAGAAGGATTTTCTTTCTCCGAGCTAGAGACCTACCTGCCAGTGTACCACAAGGAAACGCTATTGGCTATCCTTTTTTTAACTAGAAAATCAAAAACCCAAGACCTGGATTTAGATTTTACCCAAGCCTTAGCGAATATTTTGGTCGTGGCGCTGGAAAACAAGAGATTTTCTAGAAGGCAAGTAGAGCAGGAGGTACTCAAACGAGAGGTAGAAATTGCCTCCCAAGTGCAGCAACTCTTGCTTCCTTCCTCCTTACCAGATACAGAGGTATTGAAAGCCAAGGTGACCTACATTCCTCACAGCAAAGTAGGGGGAGATTATTACGACTTGATTCGGAGTCGGGAAAACAAGGTCTATTTTTGTATTGCCGACGTCTCTGGAAAAGGAATGGCTGCAGCATTATTGATGTCGAATTTTCAAGCAGCCCTTCGGACCTTGCTGAGGAGTAATGCAGATTTAGAAACCATCATTCATCAATTAAATTTTACCCTATTCGATACCACCAAAGGGGATCGATTCATTACATTTTTTGTGGGGGAATATGATTTTAGTACTCGAAGTCTAAGATTTGTCAACGCAGGGCACAATCCGCCACTGTTGCTTCATCAGGAACAAAAAAAAGTGGAATACCTAGAGGCTGGTACCACCCTATTGGGAGCTTTCGAAACTTTGCCCTTTTTGGAAATAGGAAAAAGAGATCAACTGAAGGACTTTACCCTTCACCTCTATACCGATGGCCTCACAGAGGCAAAAAATCCTCTGGAAGAGGAATTTGGAGAAAAAAGATTTCGAGAGTTTGTTGAAAAAAGCCAATTTCCCGATCCAAAGGAATTTCATTACGAGTTTATGAAGGTGATTAGAAATTTTTCCCAAGATACTCCGCTGCAGGATGATTTGACCTTGCTGAGTTTACGCTTTCATTGACCCATGCGCCTTTACCGAATCCCCTCTCTGCTGGAGCAACTTTTTCCCAACCGGCTTTGGGAAGGTCCAAGAACTGATCGATCCATTTACCTGACTTTTGACGACGGACCTGTGCCGGGAATTACGGATTTTGTTTTAGAGCAACTTGCCAAACGGAGTCAAGTAGCGACCTTTTTTATGGTCGGGGACAATGCCCGAAAGCATCCTAGCCTTCTGCATGAGGTCGTGGCTGCCGGGCATGGGCTGGGGAATCATACCCAGCACCACCTTGCAGGCTGGAAGGTATCCACTCCAAGGTATCTTTTAGACATACAGCTATGCGATGAGACCCTCGCTTCTGTTCTAGGTGATGCACCTAGTCTATTTAGGCCTCCCTATGGATGGATGTCTCCCTTTCAGGCTTCCGCTGTGGCTAAGAAAAAAAAGATTGTTATGTGGAGTTTGCTCGGTAGAGATTTTGATTTCTCCTTATCTTCCGCCCAATGCCTGCAGGGGATTTGCAATCGGACTTCTTCGGGAAAAATTCTCGTCTTGCACGATCAGGAAAAAACCTTGACTCAAGTAAAAAACATACTTCCAGATTACCTTGATTTTTTGATAGATCAAGGCTTTACTACGCGAGCACTTCCTATATTTTAAATCCCTAGTTGAAAGCTTGATCTCCAGGGATTGAAGAGAATATTTCTTATTTTTGAAGATCTTTTTTTATCCCAAGAACCTGTACACTCATGTCGTTAATTGACACCCACGCCCATATTTATTCCAGTAAGTTTGATGCCGACAGGGATCTTGTGGTGGAGGATGTGGTCAATGCCGGAGTCACCAAGGTATTTATGCCCAATGTGGACGTAGATAGCATCGACCGCATGTTGGACTGTGAATCGCGTTACCCAGGATTGTGCCTTCCCATGATGGGACTTCATCCCTGTGAAGTGGGGGATGATTTTGAGGAACAGCTACGCCATATGGAGGGATGGTTGGAACGCCGATCTTTTGCAGGCATAGGTGAAATTGGCACAGATTTGTATTGGGATAAAACCAACCTGCAGAGGCAAATCCAGGCACTCGATATACAAGTTTCTTGGGCAAAATCCCTGGGTCTCCCCATTGTACTGCACTGCAGAGAATCGATGGACATTACCATAGATGCTATTTCGCAAGCCCAGGATGGCAACTTAAGGGGAATATTTCATTGCTTTACGGGCACCTTAGAGCAAGCCAAAAAAATTATAGATTTGGGTTTTCTCCTGGGTATTGGAGGAGTGGTGACCTTCAAAAATGGAGGATTGGATCAAGTGATTCCGTATATTGGCACCGATGCTTTGGTCTTGGAGACAGATGCTCCTTATCTAGCCCCTGTCCCATACCGAGGCAAAAGAAATTCTCCTGCTTTTCTTCCTTTTGTGGCAGAGAAGGTGGCAGAAATCCTGCAGGTAAAAACTGAAGAGGTGGCGAAAGTGACCTCCTCCAATGCCTTGGGGCTGTTTAAGGAAATTGAATTATGAACTATAAAATTGTTCGACTTAATACAGGGATTAAATCAGGAAAGGCTTCCTCGGTATTGATCATCTATACGGGTGGTACCTTAGGCATGTCTTATGACGAGTCTGGGGCTTTAGTGCCTTTTAATTTTGGCCAGATTTTGGAGAAAATCCCCATTCTCTCCAACATGAATATTGCCATTACGGTGATTTCCTTTCCCGAGCCCATAGATTCTTCCAATGTCACCATGAGTCATTGGAAAGACATGGCCTACATCATTACGGAAAATTACGACAGCTACGATGGATTTGTGGTTCTTCACGGGACAGATACCATGGCCTATTCTGCCTCCATGCTTAGCTACATGCTGCAGGGGCTCAACAAACCTGTCATCTTTACTGGAGCACAATTGCCTATTTCTGCTATGCGTTCCGATGCTCGAGAAAATTTAATGACCTCGCTGGAGATTGCCACAGCCAAGTCCAAGGGTAGGCCTATAGTACCCGAAGTATGTATTTTTTTCAATCATATGCTGCTGCGTGGCAATCGTTCCAAAAAGGTGCAAAGTGTGCATTTTGACGCCTTTGAATCTGAGAATTATCCGATTTTGGCTGAAGCTGGGATTGTGATTGATTACAACACTTCCGCCATTCGGCCCTTCGAGCCCAATTGTAAATTGATCAACCGAAGCAATTTGGACAATGGAGTGATGATTTTGAAGTTGTTTCCAGGAATTACAGAAAATATCATGGATGCCTGTTTTGCTATCAAAGGACTCCGCGGTGTAGTCTTGGAAACCTACGGTTCGGGAAATAGCCCTTCCCTAGGATGGTTTATGAAATCCCTGGAAGGTGCCATCAAAAAGGGCTTGATTATCCTCAATGTTTCTCAATGCAACGGGGGTAGGGTCATTCAAGGTAGGTACGAGACCAGCAAGGAACTACTCGCTGTAGGAGTAGTAAGTGGTGCTGATATGACTACCGAAGCGGCAGTGACCAAACTCATGTTTTTGCTGGGACAGAATTTGAGCAGAGAAGAACTTTGTCTGCAGCTTACGCAGCCCTTAGCTGGGGAGATAAGTGCTTGAGTTGAGTTTAAATTCCCAGCTTCGTTTGGATTAGGGAGGAATAATTTTTTTCTTTGCACTCCCATTTGATTACACATCCATTTTACAAACAGAGAGGTGTCCGAGTGGTTGAAGGAGCACGCCTGGAAAGTGTGTATACTCCAAAAGGGTATCGAGGGTTCGAATCCCTTCCTCTCTGCAGCAACAAAGCCAGCTTTTCTAAAGTTGGCTTTGTTATTTTTTTAATGTGAGACTTAGGCTGGGTGAACTTGGTAAATCACTCAACCCTCAGCTCCCTGCCACTGCCATGCTCAGCGTACCCATGAGCATGATGGCTTTGATCCAAGCGCTGAGCTGTGAAAAATGTTCCTTACGGTCTGCTCGGTGGATTTTCCACATCAGCCAACAAAATACCAACCCTATGGCTGCAAAATATATATACAAATGCCAATCCTGGAGTTGCAAGGTGATGGTCAAGATGGCTCCCACAAAACTGATCGCTATTCCAAAAATAACCTGTTTGGTATTTCTAAATCCAATGACCAAAGGCAAGGTTTTGGATCCGTGCTGACGATCCCCATGCCGGTCTTCCAAATCTTTTACGATCTCCCGAATAAGATTCAAGAAAAAGGCAAATATCGCATAGGCTAATACCAGCAACTCATTTTTTTGATACCAGTAGGCAATGACATACAAGGAAAGGGCCGTCAAAAATGCCACACTCAGGTTGCCTACAAAAGGCTTACGCTTTAGCCTGTTGCTGTACCACCATAGCAAGATGGCCGCAGCTAAAAATAAGAGGGCCATTCTTCGGGAGAGGGTCCAAGCCAAAGCCAAGGAAGTGAAATTAAACAGGCCATGCAAGGCCAAAATCATTCTTCTTTTGATGCCCTTGCCTACCACCACTTCCTTGGGTCGATTGATGTAGTCGATCTTGACGTCGTAGTAATCGTTGATCATGTACCCTGAAGCAGCCAAAAGACTCGTTGCCAAGATCAGCACATACAAGCGAGGATCCTGGACTACCGATGCTCCTTGAAGATCCGTTTCAATGAGGAATACGGCTACCATGACTTGGGCAAAAGCAAGCATCAACAGGTTGAAGGGTCTGCTAATTCTTACCAAGCTTCGCAAAGACAGAGTTCTTTCCATGGCTGTACTTAACTTCCTAAAAATAAGGGAAATTACCTAGGTGATGCGTATAATTTTACTCTCTTTTCGAAATTCATGGTGCGTCAATCTTGACAATTTGCTAACTTCCTCCTTGTAGCATCTCTATTCGCTTATGTCGCTTTCAAATCCCTCTTCGCGCAGAAAATTTTTGCTTAGCTCTGGTACCGCATTAGCGGGATCCCTGTTTTTACATCCCATAGCACAAGCCCTTTCCTTGGTAGCTCAGCCCCAGCGAAAAATGAAATTGGCCCTCGTAGGCACTGGAGTAAGGGGTTTAAGCATGTGGGGCAAGGAAGTCTTGGAAGCTTATCCAGATCAGGTAGAATTTGTAGGCCTCTGTGACAAAAATGAGGGACGATTGCGCCTTGGGCAAGCTTACCTAGGAGTGAATTGTCCGGTATTCCTTGATTTTGATCAAATGCTGGCGCAGACCTCCCCCGATGTCGTGATCGTGACTACTGTTGACAGCACACACCACGAGTTTATCATCAAATCCCTACGCTCAGGAATGCACGCGATTACCGAAAAGCCCATGACCACGGATGCAGAAAAAGTGCAAGCCATCCTGGATGCGGAGAGAAGTTCTGGGAAAAAAGTATTGGTTACTTTCAATTACCGATACTCTCCTCACCGACAAAAACTTTACGAATTGTTGCATGCTGGGGAAATTGGAACGGTCACCTCAGTGGATTTTCATTGGTACCTAGATACTTCCCATGGGGCAGATTATTTTCGACGCTGGCATGGCATCCGAGCCCACAGCGGTAGCCTGTTGGTGCACAAGGCTTCCCATCATTTTGACTTGCTCAATTGGTGGCTAGATTCTGATCCCGAAGAAGTTTTTGCCTATGGATCCCTAGAGTTTTATGGAATAAATGGACCTTTTCGTTCCAAGTCTTGTAGGGGATGTCCCCATGCTTCCCACTGTGATTTTTACTGGGACATAACTAAAAACACGTACCTGACCCAATTGTATGTGGACAACGAGTCTTACGACGGATACTTGCGGGATGCTTGTGTCTTTAGGGAAGAAATCGACATCTACGATAAAATGGCGGTGCAGATTCGCTACAAAAATAAGGTACAGGTAAGCTATTCCTTGACCACCTATTCTCCTTACGAAGGATACCGTATTGCTTTCAATGGAACCAAAGGTCGACTTGAGGCATGGATCAAAGAAAGTCAGCCCTGGGAGGAAGCGGCAGAAGATGAGATTGTGCTAGTTAAAAACTTCGGGAAAAGAAACATCATCAAAGTTCCTCACGGAGGGGGTGGGCATGGAGGTGGAGACCAAAGGCTGAAAGACAAACTGTTTTTGGATCCAGAGAAGGCGGATCCATACAAGCAGTCGGCAGGTAGTAGAGATGGAGCCATGTCCTGTTTGATTGGAATAGCTGCTCGTCAATCCATCGAGGAGGGTAAACCAGTCCGCATAGACTCTCTAACGGACCTCCCTCTCTTAGAAAAAGGCAGAGGAGCCTAATTAAGTCCCCCTTAAGGGATGCTGGCTACGGGCTCTGGACGAAGATCCACTAAGGCAACAGCACCTTTGATGGCCGTTTCGTCCATGTCGGATACCAAGACCTGTACTTGCTCCAGCACACTTGCATAGGCAAAGGTCTGGAGGCTCTTTCTCATGGATTTTTCAAAAAGTGGAAAGGTCTTCCGGATCGAACCCCCTAAAATGATTGCCTCGGGCGCCAGGGAGTATAGAATCACTTTTATAAGTTCACCCACATGCTTTCCAAATTCCTCAAAAGCCTGAAGGGCCTTGGGGTCTCCTTGCTCAGCCAGTTTGGCCATGGCCTTGGGTCTACTTTGGTAATGGGATTCAAAAAATTTTCCACTGCAGTAATCTTCAAAAGTTTTATCCAGGTAGGATACTCCGCACCATTCCCCAGCTGCTGAGTTTACACCCGAGTACAATTGACCATGGATGACAATTCCTCCTCCTGTACCTGTGCCCAAGGTGATGCCTACTAAATTTTTGAAGGGTTTTCCCACTCCAAACTTATGGACACCAATGGCAAAGCAATTGGCGTCATTGTTGATAAAAACTGGCTTCCCAAAACGTTCAACCAAGAATTTTTTGAGTTCCACCCGCTGAAAAGAGGGAATATTGGCCAGCCCTAGGACTATACCCTCTCGGGCATCTACCAATCCGGGAATGCCGATGCCTATCCCTACTAGGTCATGAGGAAGATAGCTAGCAATAAAACTAGCCAAGGTTTCTAAAATGACCTCCTCTTTTTCATGGGCAGGAGTAGGGATACTACGGATATCAAGGAGCGTTCCGTCTACATAAACACCCCCCTTGATGCTGGTACCTCCAATGTCTAGTCCTAATATGGCTTGATGCATGTGTTTGCTGTTGTGTTGGGAAAATGAATGACTTAAAGCATTCCCTCTATGGATTTCTCTAGTTCTCTAGCAGTACTTAAGAATTCCTCCACATTCATGTCTCTGAAGAAAATCAGTCCGTGGCTAGCCCTCACCTTGGCATGATCGTGTTGATAAAAGTAATTTTTACCCAAAAGCAATTGAATATCGTTGAGCTGTCCTACCCAGGTTCTTTTGGCTACGGTGCTAAATTTCCCGTTGTGTACGTAGCTTGGAAAGGAGGCATGTACTTGGCTGAGGTAACAGTTGGCAAAGGAATCCTCCATGACTGACATGTCTCCTAAAGAAACTGGTACGATTATATTGGCTTCGTGCGGTTCAAATTTGAACCATACGTTGCGGTATCCGATGATGCGGAGTTTGCTAGTGTCTTGTTCTTCTGACCATTTTTTTACCGCCGCGGCGGTGGCTTGAAGTACCTTGTAATGGGTGTCTGGGCCTGAGCCCTCAGGGTCTAGGGTAAGACTAATCTTAGTTGGCTGTATTCGGCGAAGCATGTCTACGATAGGCTCCACGTCACGCGTTTTGTCGGGTTGTTCGGTGAAAATATCTCCTGTGTAAAACCCTAGTCGCAAGTGATGTACATTTTTGACTTGAACTCCAAAGTGAGCCCAGACCAATTCCTCTTCAAATTCCCGAATCATTCCCTTTAATTTCTGAATCTTGGAAGGATTTTTTTCCCCATCATAGGAGTGTTTCAGCAAGCTGATGACTTCATTGATGGTCTCGCGGAGTTGGGCCTTATCTTTGATTTCCCACAGAATGCACAAGGCCCTAACCACTCGGTGGGATAGCCCTCTTTTTCTAGCCTCAGCGTTTTCTGAGGCTACATTGGTGAGAAAATGATACACATCTTTGTCTGTTTTCAAGCTATAACCCACCTCAAAGAAGTCCTCGTAATTGGTCATTTGAATTTTTCCATCGTCCAACAATTTTTTGGTATGGATTAGGGTGTCAATCACGAAAGTGTTGGTGACAGCAGTAAATCCTGAGGTCAATACCGAAAAATGGGCTGCATTGCTCGGGTCATGGAGTTGGTTGGTGATGTGGGGGAGTATCCCCAAGGAAATGTCATCGTGATGCGGTCCAGTATGCAACAATACCTGATTTTTTTCCTGTTCCAATCCCTTGGTGATTTTTGCATCCACACGCTGGATGACTTGCTGTACGGTGTCTTCAGAAAGATTGGGAATAAGCTTGCAGTAAGGATCTGCTTTTAGCTGTTCCAACTTGAGACGATGCCCGTAGGTATTTAATTTTTTGCATAGCTCAATCACCGCCCGATCCGTTTTCTCTGCCGTCCATTCTCCCTGTTGGTAATAGGCATCTACGGCATCGGTAAGCTTGCTCGCTGCCCCTTTGGTCAGATAAAAACGTCCATTTTTGAGTTTTTGAAGGATGGTCGCTGGATGTAAGGTGGAGAGGGGTGTCTCCAGGGAATCTTTAATTATTCCAGCTTTGGCCTCTCCGGCAGCAATGACTATACCCACCGCATCTTTGTTATAGACGATGGTTTCCAATCCTATGGTGATGACCAGACGATTGGCTGAAATCTCAATTCCTCCCAGGTCTCCCGCAGCTACGGCTTGGGTTTCAAAATTGGTTTCGGTCAGGCGAGTGACCGAGAAGGGATGAGAACCTCGGGTATTGAAGGCGATGTGGCCATCAGGGCCTATGCCTCCTAAAAAAAAGCCGATTCCGCCCTTGTCTCGAATGCGAGCCTCGTAGTCACCACACCACTGATCAATGAGGTAAATGGATCGCTGCTGAAGAGCTTCTAGGGCTGAGGTAGGCTCTCTAAATCGCAGGCTAAGATCTACTTTTAGATCGGGAAAAAGTTTGCTAAAATGTTTTCCATCCGCTAAAGGAATCTCATCCGAGTTGATGAGCAATGCATTTTTTTTGGATAAGCCAAAACCTTCGAGGTAAAAGTTATTGACGTAATGGTAAAAGCTATTGTGCTGCTTGGAAGAGATGGGATAAAATTCATCGATTTGAACGAAGGAAAGATCTTTCAAGCTTGGTTGTTGAAGTTTACCCAATCCGTAGGCTTCTCGGATTTCTTTTCCCTTTTTTGTGTCCCAATTGGCCAACAGATACTGAGTCCATTTGATAAAAAATTCAGGAGTTTTTCCTGTGGGCAAACTGATCACTCCCTGGGGATTGGCCTCCACCCATTCCAAAAACCTACACGCCGTGAGCAGGCCGAGTTTGGGAAAATTATCTACAATCAAGTAGGGAAGGAGCGTACTCATTTTTTCTATCCCAGATTCGGTTAGAAATGCCTTTTCAACAGGGGAAAGAGGATGAGATGTCAGCATGCGAGAAGAATTTAATGGATAGCCAAGGGTTCAATTTGGAAGAAGTTTCTGACTTATTGCTCATCCCCCAATTCCCAGGTAAACTACTGAGAAATTTTATACCTCCACGGAAGCCAGAACCTTGATGAAAGGTAGAAAAAATTTTTAGTCAAAAAGGTAACTTTCATAAAAAATTTAAAAAAGTTTTATTCATAAAATAAAAATATAGCATAATTAAATTTTTTTTAGTTTAGGCAAAAAAAACTACCTCAGTGTTTCTGCTGAGGTAGTTAGAATATTTCTGAATAGACTAGGCTAAGCAGTAATTCCCAATGCTTTGGCCATGGTAGCTCCTATTTCCGCTGGGGACTCTGCTACCAGAATGCCATTTTCCCTCATGATTCGCATTTTGGCTGCTGCGGTATCGTCTGCTCCACCGATGATGGCTCCAGCATGTCCCATTCTTCTTCCTGGAGGGGCGGTTTGTCCAGCAATAAATCCAACTACTGGCTTTTTATTTCCTTGTTCATGCACCCACCGCGCAGCTTCCGCTTCATAATTACCTCCAATCTCTCCAATCATGATGATGGCATCGGTCTCTGGATCATTCATCAATAACTCCACCGCTTGCTTGGTAGAAGTACCGATAATAGGATCTCCACCTATACCAATAGCCGTAGATACCCCTAGTCCCGCCTTAGCCACTTGGTCAGCAGCTTCATAGGTTAAAGTTCCAGACTTGGAAACAATGCCTATTCTTCCAGATTTGAAAACAAATCCTGGCATGATACCCACCTTGGCTTCCCCTGGAGTAATGACTCCTGGGCAGTTGGGTCCAATCAATATGCATCCTCTTTCCTTGATGTAAGGTTTGGCGCGCATCATATCGGCCACAGGGATTCCTTCTGTGATGGCAATGATCACCTTGATGCCTGCATCTGCGGCTTCCATAATGGCATCAGCTGCAAATGCCGGGGGTACAAAAATAATGGAGGTATCTGCTCCTGTCTTTTGCACAGCTTCTTCTACTGAATTGAATACAGGCTTATCCAAATGCAGGCTTCCTCCTTTTCCAGGTGTGACTCCCCCTACTACCTGGGTACCGTATTCAATCATTTGTTGGGCATGAAAAGAACCCTCAGATCCTGTAAATCCCTGTACTATTACTTTTGAATTTTTATTGACAAGAACACTCATGTGCAGCTAGGTGAAGTTTGGCACAAAAATAGAACAAAGCACCCCTGCTTCAAAGCAAATGACTAACATTCTGTTGGGAATTTGGATCCCTGATTTTTTGCTACTCTTCACCAAGCTAAATACTCTCTTACCTATCATTTTTCCTAAGAATTCTTAATTGCCTGAGTTGTATGGGGATAGTTTGCATCCTACCTTTGCAGGGCTCCTTAGGACAATTGTAATCCGTAAGGAATAGAATTGATTTTTCTCTGGTAAAATTACCTATGCTTGTCCAAACCAAGTCCTTATCTTTTTCTTATCCAGGACAGGAAACCCTTACCTTTCCTGATATTTCCCTTTCTGCGGGGGAAGCCTTGCTGGTCCTAGGCAAATCTGGAAGTGGAAAAACTACCTTTTTAAACCTCCTTTCTGGTCTATTAACCCCAAAACATGGACAAGTCATCTTGGATGGAACAATCCTTTCAGACTTAAGGGGCCAGCGCTTAGATCAATTTCGCGCATCCCACCTAGGCATTGTATTTCAAAAGCCTCACCTCATTGCCGCACTTTCGGTAAAAGAAAACCTAGAAATAGCTCGATATTTTGTAAAAACGAAGGGGAATCCCATTCCCTCCCTTTTACAAGAATTGGGTATTGAGGACAAGGCGAAGGCTTCGGTAGCTACCCTTAGCGAAGGAGAGGCGCAGCGGGTATCCATTGCCAGAGCCTTAGTCAATTCCCCCAAATTGATTTTGGCAGACGAGCCTACCTCCAGTTTGGACGATGAGCATGCCGAGATCGTCATCCAGCTTTTGAAAGAACAAGCCATTACTGTAGGTGCTGCACTCGTTATCGTCACCCACGATCAGCGGGTCAAAGCCTCGATTTCAAACGTAGTTGAAGTGAAACACCGATGAACCTGGTCAAGCTAAGCTGGAAATACCTCACTTTTCGCCCCCTTTCTACAGGGCTCAACTTGCTGTTGCTCGCCTTCGGTCTGTCCATCATCACCGTACTGCTTTTGGTTCAGGACCAACTGGAGAAAAAAATCACCCAAGATGCAGCAGGAATTGACCTAGTAGTAGGAGCCAAGGGGAGCCCTTTGCAATTAATTCTTTCCTCAGTATACCATGTGGATTTTCCAACAGGAAACATCAACATGGAGGAAGCCATGCGAATATCACGCAGTAGATTGATCAAGCAAGTGATTCCTCTTGCCTTAGGAGACAACGTGCAAGGCTTGCGCGTTGTGGGTACCAACCACGATTTTCTTAGCTTGAATCAAGCAGAATTTGCATCCGGAAAACCCTGGGAATATCCCTTTGAAGTGATTTTAGGTGCTGAATCCGCGCGCATCCTTAAGTTACAACTTGGAGACACTTTCAGAGGAAGTCATGGAATTAGCGTCGGAAGCCACGAGCATGAGCAACATCCCTTTAAGGTTACGGGAATTCTAGCACCCACTGGCAAGGGGATAGATCGTCTCGTTTTAACGAGCATAGAATCCCTATGGTATACCCATGAAGAAGCAGATTCTATCCCTACCTCCTCCATAGATCTTCCGGTTAGCACCCATGGCTTTCCGCCTTCAGGGCAGGACCGAGAGGTAACCTCCCTATTGATTCAATTTAGAAATCCCATGGGAGCAATTCAGCTCCCAAGAATGATCAATTCTGGTACCTCCATGCAAGCGGCTTCGCCAGCCTTTGAGATGGCGAGACTGTTTGAATTGCTTGGCATAGGGGTAAAAGTACTTCAAGGCTTGGCCATTGTCGTGATTTTGATAGCAGGACTGGGCATTTTTATCGCCCTATACAATTCATTCAAAGAGCGAAAATACGACCTTGCCCTGCTGAGGGCCTTAGGTGCATCAAGAATGCAATTGGTGGCCTTGGTAGTTATGGAAAGCATCTTGCTCACTACCCTGGGTGCAGGACTTGGATTGTTGATGGGCCATGGGTTATTGGCCGTGTTGGTAGCGTTCACCACGCAAGAGGCCTTTTCTGTACTTCAACCTTGGGTATTTCTTCCCCAAGAAGGCTTGATAATTGGATATGCCCTGGCCGTAGGCTTCCTCGCTTCTTTGTTGCCCGCCTGGTCGGCCTATCAAACCAGTATTGCAAAGCAACTCACAAAGTAGTAATTAGCGTAATATTTTAGGTAAGGATGAAAAAATCAATTTTAGTTGTTTTTATTTTGATTTGTAGCTCTGCTTTTATCAATTCCGCAATTGCTCAAGGAGTATGGAAAAATCTCTCTGAAGTGAGTTACAAAATCAGTAAGGATAATTTTGGGGAGCTTTATGTTCCTGTATTCTCAGAAAATATCAAAAAATTAGAAGGCAAGGTAGTGGAGGCGGACGGATACATTATCCCTTTCGAAGGGATGTTTAAGCCCAATCACATCATCCTTTCCAGTCTTCCCCTTGCAGAATGCTTTTTCTGTGGATCTGGAGGACCAGAAACGGTCATGGAAGTGATGCTTACCAAATCCATCAAGTACACCTCCAAGCGGGTGAAAGTTCGAGGAAAACTTACCCTCAATGCGAATGATCCAGAGAAATTGATGTACATCCTCAAGGAGGCTGTACTGGTTGAAAACTAGTTCGATCTAAATTTATTTGGCAACAAGGAAAGCTTTTTCGCGCTCGCGGAATTTTGCCATTAGATCTAAACTTACCTTTCCTACTTTTCCTGATCCTACTTTTCGATCGTCAATCTGCGTTACCGGCAATAAAATCTTGGTTGTCGCAGAGATAAAAGCCTCATCTGCTTCCCATACTTCAGCAAGGGAAATAGGTCGTACCTGTACCTCTCCAGCTACTTCCAATAAATGCTTTCGGGTGATGCCAAGGAGAATGTGCTTATCTGGGGTGTGGATGACCCCATCTTTGACGATGAAGAAATTGCTTCGCGAACTTTCACTTACCCAGCCATTCCAGTGGTAAAGAACATCTTCTGCACCTTGTTGCTTCCACTGCATGCTGTGCCATACAGGTAGCGTATAGTTGGTGGTTTTGATGTCTGCAATGGCACGCACATGTTCCAAGCTGAGTAATTTGACGCCCTGCTGGTATTTTTCTTCGGATGGGAAACTCAGTTCTTCTCCAAAAATAAAGAGGGTACCTGAACTTGGGGAAAAGTGGTTTTCTGATACGCCTCCCGTCAATACCATGCGGATACCGCCTTGCTTCAAGTCATTTTTGTCTATCAACTCGCCGATGATGGCACGTAACTCTTCGCGAGAATAGGGCAGAGGCAAGTAGGTTTTTGCCGCTGAAGCTGTAAATCGATCCAAGTAATCTTCTAAAAACACGGGACGATACTGCTCTGTCCGGAAAAAATCAAAGATCCCATAGCCACGGATTACGGCCAGATCAGCGGGATGAAGGCGAGCATCTTGAGTTGGGATAATATTCCCATCAGCAAAGCAGAATGGTTTCATGGCATCAAAGTAAGTAATCAAAATTAGGACTAAAATTCACATGGGCTTCGCCAAAGGCTGTGGTTTCTTTTTTAATTTTAAAAAAAATTACCCCAAAACAAATCCCATGAAACTATTTGCATCTGCCTTGACCCTTTTGGTCCCTTTTCTAATCCTTTCTTGTGCCAATCCCTTGATAGAAGAAAATAAAAAGTTGCGTGAGCAAATTATCGGGGTGCACGATGAGGTGATGCCCAAAATGGGTGAACTAAAAGGTTTGGAGAAAAAAGCCTCTGAACAGGCAGATAGTTTGTATGCTCAAGACAGCACGGCTACCGCCGAAATCGAATCCTTACGCGCACTTGCTGTCCAACTCAATCAAGCCCACGAAGGCATGTTTGTTTGGATGAGGCAATATTCATTGGAGGAGGAAGGAAAAACCCCTGAGGAAATAAAAATTTACTTGGATGAGCAGTGGATCAAAGTCAATCAAGTCAATGAAACCATCCAATCTGCACTCCAGCAAGCCGAGGAAAAAATAAAGTATTAATTAGCTGAAGGCTGTTCGCGTAGATAGGCCTCCACCCGAGGAGCGTCGATGACTCCTTCCTGGTTTCCCCAAATATTATAGAGATAGGTACTGATTTGGGCGATTTCTAAGGGACTAAGTTTGGGATTGGCGGGCATGGCTTGGTTGTAAGTTTGACCATTGACTAGGATTTCACCTTCTTTTCCATGCTTCATGATCCATACACTGCGGTGGACATTGCTTTTAAAATAGTCCGCATCTCTTAATGGAGGGATTAGTTTTCCTAGTCCCTTTCCGTCTTTCTGATGGCAGTTGGCACAATAGCTATCGTACAGTTCTTTTCCTGGTATGGCAAATTGTAGCACCTTAGCATCTGAAATGGAAGCCAAGTAATTTTCCTGGTCGGTAGCCTGTGGAGCACAGCCAAAAGCACCTAAAAGCAAGAAAATAAGCAGCTTTTTGGCCCTCATGGTTTCAGGAGTTTGGGAATATCAGCGAGCAAGCGATCCACCTGATCCGACTTGGTGCCGTCGTAGACTCCCCGAATTCTCCCCTGTTGATCGACCAAAAGAAAAGCACCACTATGGAGAAATCCTCCAGGTTCTTGTTGGTTTTCCATGGCTGTGGTCAGGTAGCTGGTTTGACCAAGTTCAAATATTTGCTCTTGGTCACCGGTTAAAAAATGCCAAGTACTAGCATCTAACACCCCAAGTTTTTCTGCATAGTCTTTGAGAACTTCCACCGTATCGTGCTTGGGATCAATAGAATGGCTCAGTATTCTAAAATCAGGTGAGGTTTTAAACTGCTCATACACCCGAAGCATTTCCTTTTTCATGACCGGGCAGATGGTAGGGCAGGAGGTAAAAAAGAAATCAGCCACATAGACTTTACCTAGCATATCCGCTCGATGCAGGGTATCCCCCATTTGGTTGAGTAGGGAAAAGTCAGCAATGGTATGGAATACGGTATCTTGACCCTCCTCCACGTAGCGCTCACCAAGGATGGGCAAAGGAGGAGTTGTTGAATTTTCTTTGCTGCCCGAGCTACAACCAAAACATAGAACTGCAATGAGGAGCAGGTAACAGAAAGAGTATAATCTAGCTAGCATGTTATTGATTTCTAATTTTTTTATACACCCGTATCCCCAGCATCAGTACCAGTCCCAGTCCAATCAAAGCGACTATTCCCCAGGCCATGTGTAGGGTATTTTTCAGGACAATGAGAAATACGATGGCAAACAACAAAAGGGTGGCCAACTCATTCCAAATGCGAAGTTGGGTAGAATTCCACCTGGATATACCCTTTTGCAACTGCATAAATAGGACGTGGTTACAACCGTGATAAAGATACAATAGGCCTACCAAAGCCAATTTGACCCACATAAACTCTTCCTGCAAGTAAGCCCAGCGGAAGCTCAATACCCAATATCCAAAAATCAGCGTCAAGATAGCAGAAGGCCAGGTGATGATATACCACAACCTACTTGCCATAAGGGCCAGTTGAGGTGCTAGAATTTTACGTTCTGCTTCGGGCCTAGCCAAGGCTTCTGTTTGGTAAATAAATAGCCGGACGATGTAAAACAACCCTGCAAACCAAGTAATAATAAAAATGAGGTGTAAGGCTTTGATGACTTCGAAACCCATTGTCAATATTTTAGGCTAAATTAAGGGCAAAACCCCACAAACCCTCGAAAGTTTTTGAAAAGGAATAAACTAACCTTCTTTTTTGTAGGAGCAGTAGTGCTGCTGGTGTTGGCATTGATTCTCAAGGAAAGTTTTTTCCAGCAAGAAAAAACAGAGTTTCAGGGAAAGTTTTTGGAAATTGGCTATTATCGAAACGAAAACAATACGGGTCCAGTCTTGAGAATATATGCCATTCAAACTTCGGAAAAAGATCCAAAGGCAATGGGTGATTTTGCTTCTACCTTTCCGCATACCAAATACGGAAGGACTTTGGTGTTTTTCTTTTCCGAACAGCAAAAGGCTCCAGTACCGCTTCAAGGAGAGGCTCCTCATTTTCCTGCCCTTTTTTACGAATATTTGATTGCCTCTTACGAAAAAACACCCCTGGGAGAATCACGATTTCAGCTCGTAAAGCCATGAAAAACAGAAAAACGTTACAAGAATATAAAGCGGGAATTTTGGCAGGGGATAGAGCTATCTTGGGTCAAGCCATTACCCTTGTGGAAAGTTCCCTGGAGGAAGATCAAAGGCTTGCCTCTGCCTTACTTCAAGAAGTATTGCCTCACACAGGTACCTCCCTTCGCCTAGCAGTAACTGGCGTGCCTGGAGTCGGAAAAAGCAGTTTTATCGAAACTTTTGGAAAGCTTCTCTTAGAAAAAGGCAAAAAAGTAGCCGTCTTGGCCATTGATCCAAGCAGTTCCTTATCGCAGGGAAGTATTTTAGGAGATAAGACCAGAATGGAAGGCTTGTCCTTGGACAAGCGTGCCTATATTCGTCCTAGCCCCAGCCGAAGTGCTTTGGGGGGAGTAGGGGCAAAAACTCGGGAAGCCATCCTATTTTGCGAAGCGGCAGGCTTCGATTTGATTTTAGTAGAAACTGTGGGAGTGGGTCAGAGTGAAACTTCGGTAAAGCACATGGTGGATTTTTTTCTTCTCCTTCTGCTTTCTGGGGCTGGTGATGAACTTCAGGGGATCAAAAAGGGAATTATGGAAATGGCAGATCAGGTGCTCATCCACAAGGCAGATGGGGAGGCTCTACAACAAGCCAAGCAGGCCAAAGCTACCTTTGAAAATGCCCTTCATTTTTTTCCTCCCAACGAAAAAAATTGGAATCCCAAGGTAATCCTTGCTTCCTCTTTGACTGGATTAGGCATGGAACAAGTCTGGGAAACCTTGTTGGACTACCAAGAAAAAATGAAACTATCGGGCTATTGGGAGTACAACCGCGCTCAACAACGACTTTTTTGGTTGGACGAACAAATAAAAGAATACTTGACACAGGCATTTTTGAAGCACCCTGGAATACGGGAGACCCTACAAAAAGAAAGAGATCTGGTGAAATCTGGGAAGTTGAATCCTGGGGTCTTGGCCGAGCGCCTGGTCCAAATGTTACTGGGAAAAGAACCTATTGATGAAGCCTATGGCAATCAATAGGTTCTCATTTTGAATTTCTTTTTCAATTCATTCACCGCATTTCGAAAGCTGGAATCCGTCTCCATCATGTCGTTTACAGTTTGTATGGCGTGAATGACCGTGCTGTGGTCTCTTCCTCCAAAATGATATCCAATGGATTTGAGAGAGTGGTTGGTAAATTCTTTGCAAAAATACATGGCTACTTGCCTCGCGATGACAATTTCCTTCTTTCTGGTTTTGTCCTTGAGTTCGTCTAGAAGAATATTGTAATAGTCTGAAACCGACTTCTGAATAAAATCAATCCCTACTTCGGTTTCAATGTCTTTGATAAAGTTTTTGATAACCGTTTTTGCGAGCTCCAAACTTATTTCCACCCGGTTGAGGGAAGCGTGCGCAATCAAAGAAATCAGAATTCCCTCCAATTCCCGAACATTGGTATCTACTGTGTAAGCCAAATATTCGATGACGTTGTCAGGAATTAGAATGCCCTCGGATTCCATCTTTCTTCTAATGATGGCTACGCGAGTTTCAAAATCTGGCATCTGCAAATCCGCGGTAAGCCCCCATTTAAATCGGGAAAGTAATCGCTCCTCTAGGCCTTTTAAGTCCCTAGGGGGGCAATCGGAGGTCATAATGATTTGCTTCTTGTTTTGGTGGAGGTGATTAAAAATATGGAAAAACATCTCCTGGGTGCGGTCCTTTCCAGCCAAAAATTGGATATCATCAATGATCAGGACATCTACCTGCATGTAAAAATTGGTGAAATTCTTCACGTTACCATCCTTGATGGAGTCCATGAATTGATTCACAAATTTTTCTGAGGACACGTAAAGGACAAACTTGTCTTCCGATCCATTTTTAATTTCATTTCCAATGGCTTGTACCAGGTGGGTTTTCCCCAATCCTACCCCTCCGTATACCATCAAGGGATTGAAAGAAGTAATACCCGGCTTGGTGGCTACAGCAAATCCTGCCGAGCGAGCGAGTCGGTTACAATCTCCTTCGATATAGCTGGTAAAGGTATAATTTGGATTGAGATTGCTTTGCAAAAGAAGGTCCGCATCCAAAGATTGCATTTCAAATGGAGTCTTTGATTCTGAGGCAGAAGCCACTCCCTTTTTGGAACTTGCATTGCTCTGTGGAAAAGAAACCACATAGGGTTGATTGGTAGGAGAACCTTTGTCTACGACTACCGCATACTCCAATCTTCCTGTAGGACCCAGGGTATTTTTGATCGCCAATTTGAGTACTTCTACGTAGTTGTCCTCAAGCCATTCGTAAAAAAACTGACTTGGAACTTGTATCGTCAAACTTGAACCCTCCAATTTTACCGGATTAATGGGGCTAAACCAGGTAGAAAAGCTTTGCTCATTGACGTGTTGTTCGATTACACGCAAGCATTCGTTCCAAACTGCACTGGCTTCTGTACTCATTAGAAAGATATAGGATTCACACGTTTGCCCACATAGAGACAAAGAGGGTTTCAAATTTGTGGAAAATTAACTTAAATAAAAAATCCAAATTGGAATGAAATCGTAGAAATGATTTTTTAACCCTAGCGACCGGGTCATTTCCCCTTAAAAAGTCGTTTTAAGCCAAAAAATAAATAAAGTAGGGAGTAAATTTCTTTTCATTCTCCACCTTAAATTCTCAAGCTTAGGATATAGTAGAGGTATTCTTTCAAGAAAAACTTAGGGTATTCTTTTTTTCTCGCTCAAATCAGGAAGTATTGGTTAATTTTGAGGTATCCTGGTTCTATCCTTATCTTTTTACCATGGCAAAAGATTTATTTTCTGAATTTTCGCCCTCTAGTCCTCAGGATTGGACGGTGCAAGCTGCCAAAGAAACCAAAAGCTCGCCGGAAAGCTTGAATTTAGGAAGTACCCTTTGGGGGAGGTTATCCATTCAACCCTACTATGCCCCCGAAGGCAGCCCTCAAGAGGCTCAGCAAAAGCGATTTCATCCCTTGCCTGAATTGGAAGGAATGCCGCCTAGACTATGGAGCAATGTGGTTACGGTGACATCTCAGGATAGCAACGAGGACATTATTTCTTACTTGGAAAATGGAGCAGAGGGTTTGGTACTACCCTTGTTGGGCTCCGAAGATCTCCAGCAGCTATTAGAAGGAGTTTTGCCCCAGTACATCAGCCTATTTATTTTGCCATTGGGCAATCCGCTAAAAGCAATTCAAGCTTTTGTCGACTGGGTCAGCTCTACCAAAGCTCCCCCTGAAAGTATTGTTGGAGGCTTGCTTTGGTCTCCATCTGACTTGGTATTTGATCGCCAGGAGTCTTTTGAGCTTGGGATAGAGGTGCTCCAAGAAGTGATGGAATGCATGTCCGGATTTCCAAAATTTAAAACCTGTTGTGTAAAAACGTCTCGGTATTCAGAGTCTGGAGGCAATCCCTTGGATGCAGTCAGTTTCAGCATAGCCGAGTGGGTAGACATCATGGATAGGATAGAAGGATCTCCCCAAGAAGTATTTTCCAACCTATTTCTTGAGGCGGCGGTAGCAGAGCATCATTTCGGAGAAATAGCAAGATTAGTAGCCTTTAGAGAGGGAGTATCTAGCTTGGCTGCATTGTACGGCATCTCGTTAGCTGAAGAAGAAATTCCCTTGTTTTGTCAAACTGCCCTTTGGTCAAAATCTTTCTTGGATGTACACAGTAACCTGATTCGACAAAGTACGGAGGCCTTAGCTGCCATCTTAGGAGGAGCTAATTTTCTATGGGTTCGCCCTCTTGGGGAAGAATCTTTGGAAAGTTTGCCTCGCAGAATAGCAAGGAACGTTTCTTCCGTGCTTAGGGAAGAAGCACATGTGGATAAAGTGCAAGACCCCTCGGGAGGAAGCTTTTTTATCCTTGCATTGAAAGAGCAAATTCTACTCGATTTTAAATCCCTGCTCTTGGAGCTTGAGGCCTTGGGAGGCTGGCATAAGGCGTTGGAAAATGGTTGGATACATCAAAAAGTCAGGGAAAATCGCTCGTCTATTCAACAGCAATACCTCGATGGAAACCTGGTGAAAATTGGTGTCAATACCTACCAAGAACCTTCATCCAGAAGTCTCCAAAGTACCTTTATTCCCTTCTCGGAAAAGCAACAAGAATTAAATCCAAGCCGTGCCACTTACTTGGTAGAACTTCAGACCTTAGGATTCGCATGAGGCCAAAACTCAACGATTGGAACCCCGCAGGGCTATGGAGACAAAAAGCTAGCCCTACGCAGCATTGGCTATCTGCCGAACAGATCTCCATTCCAGATGTGGTAGAGCCTTCTTCTATTTCGTCATTAAGGCAACTGCATTTTGCTGCAGGAATCCCACCCTTTTTGCGAGGACCTTATGCGAGCATGTACTTGCAGCGCCCCTGGACCATTCGGCAGTATGCTGGATTTTCTACGGCAGAGGAGTCCAATGCGTTTTACAGGAGAAACTTAGCTGCTGGTCAAAAAGGCCTTTCTGTAGCCTTTGATTTGGCGACCCATAGGGGATACGATTCGGATCATCCTAGGGTGCAAGGCGATGTAGGCAAAGCAGGAGTAGCCATAGATAGTGTGGAGGATATGAAGATCCTCTTTGATCAGCTTCCGCTAGACCAGCTTTCGGTATCTATGACCATGAATGGGGCAGTGATTCCTATCCTGGCATTTTATATCGTAGCTGCAGAGGAACAAGGAGTGCCTGTAGGTGCTCTTTCGGGAACTATCCAAAACGATATCTTGAAGGAGTTTATGGTGAGGAATACCTACATCTACCCGCCGCAAGAAAGCATGCGCTTGGTTGGGGATATTTTTGAGTTTACCTCCAAGCACATGCCCAAATTCAATTCTATCTCCATCTCTGGCTACCACATGCAAGAGGCTGGAGCTCCGGCAGATTTGGAACTTGCCTATACCCTCGCCGATGGCCTGGAGTACGTGCGTACAGGGCTGAAGGTAGGTTTGACTATTGATGACTTCGCTCCAAGACTTTCCTTTTTTTGGGGTATTGGCATGAATTATTTTATGGAGATAGCAAAGCTTAGGGCAGGTAGAATGCTTTGGGCCAAACTCATGGCACAGTTTCAGCCCAAAGATTCCAAATCCATGGCCTTGAGGGCCCACTGCCAAACATCTGGGTGGTCCCTTACCGAACAAGATCCGTTTAACAACGTCACAAGAACTACCCTAGAGGCCATGGCAGCTGTCATGGGCCATACCCAATCTTTGCATACCAACTCCCTAGACGAAGCTATAGCCCTTCCTACGGATTTTTCTGCTCGCATCGCGAGAAATACCCAGTTGATTCTGCAGCAAGAGCTAGGACTAACCCAGGTGGTAGATCCCTGGGGAGGATCAAGCTATGTAGAATACCTTACCGACCAACTTGCCCGAAGGGCATGGAACCTCATCGAAGAAGTGGAACAGATGGGAGGGATGGCCAAAGCTATAGAAGTAGGACTTCCCAAAAGAAGAATTGACGAGGCTGCTGCTAAAAAACAAGCCCGAATTGATGCGGGGAAAGACATTATTGTTGGGGTAAATCGGTATCAAATCGCCCAAAAAACAGAGATAGATCTACTGGAAGTAGACCATCAAGCAGTTAGAGATACTCAAATCCAAAGGCTTCAACAACTCAGGAAAAATAGAAATCAGGTAGAAGTAGAGGATTGCTTGCAAAAAATAACAGCGGCCGCAAAGTCAGGAATAGGTAATTTACTTTCCTTGGCCATAGAAGCAGCTAGAAAAAGAGCTACCTTAGGTGAGATTTCCCTAGCCATGGAGCATGCCTTTGGAAGGCATAAAGCACAATCCATTGCCATCTCGGGAGTATACGCTGCAGAAGTGAAACAAGACGCCTCCTTTGTAGAAGCCCAGCGCCTGTCCAACCGTTTTGCGGAAGGGGAAGGCAGAAGACCCCGAATTTTGGTAGCAAAAATGGGGCAAGATGGGCATGACCGGGGAGCGAAAGTCATCGCTACGGGCTTTTCGGACCTGGGATTTGATGTAGACCTCGGTCCACTTTTTCAAACTCCCCGAGAAGTAGCCGATCAAGCTGTAGAAAATGATGTGCATTTGGTAGGAGTTTCTTCTTTAGCGGCTGGCCATAAAACCTTGATTCCAGAGCTTATACATTGGCTAAAAGAATTAGGGCGCCCCGATATTCTGGTGGTCGCAGGAGGGGTAATACCAGTCAAAGATCATGATTTTTTAAAGCAAAAAGGGGTGATGGAAGTATTTGGTCCAGGCACAGTTCTTTCGGAGGCTGCCTGCAAAATTCTTAGGAAACTGCTGCAAGAAGTTCCCTAACTTTTTCCTGCCTGATTACCTAAAATTTAGTCGGTAATTTGGCTTGGTCAGTTCCCTTACAGCGACTTAGAAAGGGATACTGACCAAGAAAAAATAGGACCTTGTAAAATTTGATTCAAGGTCAGTTTAAAGCGCTGATGCGCAAAAAATAGATTAAAAAACTAAAACCGGTTTGTTGCCTTCACAAGTGACGCTTTTTGGAGCAGCTACCAGCATACAATCGGAAATCACATTATTTTTTTCATTGTAAGCTTTTTCCAAAGCCGTATAGCGATTGACCAAATCCAAAAATTCCTTTTCTACACTGGCATGGTAGGCAATGTAGCGTGCTGGTCCTCCGCAAGCCTTGCTGCCCAAGGGAGTAATTTTCCATTCCGAGGAATTGGTGCAGGATACAGATTCGGAAAGCTTGATGATTTCTTGCTGTTGGCTTAGGAGTTCTTCATAGCTGGCCTGTAGAGGTTCATCACTTGCCAATTCGCAGGAAAAAAGAAGAGTTGCGATTAAAAAAATTAAAGTTCCTTTCATATTTCTGAAGTTTTCTTTTTTAAGACGTAAAACTGCTACAAATCGCTACAGGAAAAGAAAAAAAAATTAAAAAATGTAAAATTTTTGGTCTCTACAATCCATACTAAGGTCAACTTGGCTGGTATGGAAATGGGAGTAATTACACCACGTCTTCTCCTCGAAGACGGACGATGGCACCTTCCAATTGCTCTCCAATTCGAATTTGACAGGCTAGCCTAGAGTTTGGGAAGTACTCTGGAAGGTTTTCCAATTGGTCAAGCTCTACGTCTGTTGCCTTTTCTAATCCTGCTTTTCCTTCCACGATCTCTACGTGACAGGTAGCACAAAGAGCCATTCCTCCACAGGTAGCCAAAACCGGGTATTCGCTTGCTTTGAGAATTTCCATTAGGCTAAGGCCCATGTCCGATGGGGCCTCAAGCTCTTGGCGGGTCCCTTCTTGATCCTCTACAGTAAATTTTATCATGTGCTTTTAGGGTTAAAACGCATTTACTCCATTGACGGTGGTGTACTTGAAGCTCAATTTTTGGTCAGGGTAGACGTATTTAAATGCGGAATGCATCATGATGGCTGCTTCGTGAAAGCCACACAAAATCAATTTCAACTTTCCAGGATAGGTGTTGATATCTCCTATGGCATAGATGCGCTCTACACCAGTGGAATAATCTTTCGTGTCTACCTCAATCGCATTTTTATCAATGCTCAGCCCCCAGTCGGCTATGGGGCCTAATTTTGGGGAAAGTCCAAACAAGGGAATAAGGTAATCTGCTTCTATGCTCAATTCCTTGTTGTCCTTATCGTCAAGAATAACTTGTTGTAAACGATCTTCCCCACTTACTGCTTTCAAATTGGCCGAAAGAATCAAATCAATTTTTCCTTCTTTTGCTAAATCCGCAACCTTGGAAGCAGAATCTGGTGCTCCTCGGAAAGTTTCATTTCTATGAACCAAGGTCACTCTTTTTGCTACATTGGAAAGAAAAATGGTCCAATCCAAGGCAGAATCCCCACCACCCGCAATAACCACATTTTTGTCTCGGAAGGTTTCAGGATTTTTTACCATGTAGCTAATCCCTTTTCCTTCGTAGGCTTCTAGGTTGGTCAAAACTGGTTTTCTGGGTTCAAAACAACCCAATCCTCCTGCGATCACAATCACTTTAGCATGGACCTGGGTTCCGTCACTGGTAGTCACCAAGAAGCTCCCATCGGCTTGTTTTTCAAGAAGATCAACGCGCTCCCCTAGGGTAAATGTGGGAGAAAAGGGTTTGGCCTGCTCCAAAAGGTTGTCCACCAATTCTTGAGCTTTGATTTCTGGGTAGCCAGGAATGTCGTAAATGGGCTTTTGAGGATAGATCTCAGAAAGTTGCCCGCCTATTTGCGGCAGCGCATCGATGAGATGGCATCGCATCTTGAGTAATCCTGCCTCAAAAACTGCAAAAAGACCTACGGGTCCGGCGCCGATAATGCATAAATCGGTGTGAATGGGAGAGGGGTTCATATCTGTGATTTCCTAAAAGAGGGTAAAGGGAGAATTAGACTCCGCTGTTTGTATCTAAATTTTGGTAAATGGTATTTAGGATGCGCTTAAATTCATGAAAATCAGATTCGGTAAGGTTTTCCCAAGCTTTTTCTCTGATTTCTAAGATTCTGGGTTTTAAAGCAGCTACTTTATTTTCTCCTTTAGCCGTTAAATGCAATTGAAAACTGCGTCGGTCTTGGGGATGCTGTACCCGCTGTACCAAGCCTTTTTTGCTGAGTAAGTCGATGATGCGGGTTAGGGTAGGGTGGTCCTTTAGGACCAACTGGGCCAATTCGGTCTGACTTACCTGAGGGCGTTCAGCCAAATTTTTCAGTACCAACCATTGGTCTACGGTCACATCAAACTTCCCAAATTTAAATTGCTGCTGTGCATAATGCTTTACCTTTCTTGCCGTACGGTCAAGTAAGAAGGAATAGCTTGCAAAAAGTTCTTGTGTCATACCAATAGTTAGTGTGACAAATATATGAATTTATTTTTGATACTTGCCAAATAAGTTTTCCAAGACTCCTTGGCAAATCGCAGGATATCCTCCTAGATTTACTGACACAACCCACATTAAAGACCATGCGCCTCCTTTTTTTGTTGTATTTGCTTTTGCTCTTTAGACCTATGGCTATGGGGCAACAGCAGACCTATTGCAATCCCATCAACCTGGACTATGGCTACACTCCTATCCCCAATTTTTCGGAGTGGGGCAGACACCGGGCCACGGCAGATCCTGTGATCGTTAACTACCAGGGGACATACCTCCTTTTCCACCAACCAATGGGGCTATTGGACAAGTGACGATATGTTGAACTGGGATTTTCATTCCAAACGCTTTCTTCAGCCTTGGAACAAAGTCTACGATGAGCTCTGTGCTCCTGCAGTAGGGATTGTAGGGGATACGGTATTGGTGATGGGTTCTACCTATGAAAAAGATTTCACCATCTGGATGAGTACCAATCCCAAGGCCAACGAATGGAAGCCCTTGGTGGAGAAATTTGAAATTGGAGGTTGGGACCCAGACTTCTTCACCGATGACGATGGCCGATTGTACATGTACAACGGCAGTTCAAATCGCTACCCACTGTATGGAATTGAGTTGAACCGAAAAACAATGGCCCCTATTGGGACACGAAAGGAACTCTACCTACTAGAACCAGACAAGTACGGCTGGCAACGATTTGGGGAGCACATGGACAATACCTTCTTAGACCCCTTTATGGAAGGTGCCCACGTGACCAAGTACCACGACAAATATTACTTGCAATATGGGGCCCCTGGTACGGAATTCTCCGGCTATGCCGATGGGGTAGTGGTTGGGCCAACGCCTTTGGGGCCTTTTACGCCCCAGTCTGATCCCTTAAGTATCAAACTCGGGGGCTTTGCTAGAGGGGCGGGTCACGGCAGCACTTTTCAGGACAACCAAGGCAATTACTGGCACATCAGTACCATCATGATTTCGGTCAAAAACACCTTTGAGCGTCGCCTAGGCATCTGGCCAGCAGGCTTTGACAAAGACGATGTAATGTGGTCCAGTACCGCATTTGGAGACTATCCACATTACCTACCCAATACTGAAAAGGCAGGCAAGTTTACGGGCTGGATGCTGCTCAATTACGACAAGCCCATGCAGGTGTCCTCTACTTTGGGGGGATTTTCGGCCAACAAAGCCAATGACGAGGACCTCAAAACCTACTGGAGTGCGCAATCTGGTACCAAAGGGGAGTGGATCCAAACCGACCTAGGCCAATTGAGTACGGTACATGCAGTGCAGATCAACTATGCCGATCAGGACGTGGATCAGGATCGTCTCGGCAAGCGAACCGATCAGTACCACCAATACTTACTCTACCATTCTTTGGATGGGAAAAAGTGGGAGGTCTTGGTAGACAAAAGCAAAAACACCACGGACATTCCGCACGAGTACGTGGAACTGAAGCAGCCAGTAAAAACCCGTTTCCTCAAGTTAGTCAACGTGTGGATGCCTACCGGCAAATTTGCGCTGTCCGGGTTCCGGGTTTTTGGAAATGCAGGAGGAACAGTTCCCAAGCAGGTTTCCCAGTTTATGGTCTTCCGTACCGAAAAGGACAAGCGCAGCGCCTTCATCAAATGGGCGCCTTCTCCCGATGCTTATGCCTACAATCTGTATTACGGCACCGCACCCGACAAGCTCTACACTTCTATCATGGTACTGGGCAACAATGAATACTGGCTCAAAACCCTAGATCGTACCAAGCCTTACTACTTCACTATTGAAGCCATCAATGAAAATGGAGTAAGCACCTGGTATCCTGTTCAAAAAGTGGAATAGAAAACTAGGCTTTTGTGCCTAGTTTTTCTCCAGTGGATGTGCTTTCAATAATTCTTGAGGGCTCCAAAATCCTTGTTTTCCCTTGACTTCTTCCCGCACTATTTTCACCAAATCAGGGGAGATAGGAGACGCTTTGTTGCCGAAAGAATTGCGCACATAGGTAAGTACAGCCGCAACTTCGGTATCGTTGAGCATGCCTTCGTGCGGTGTCATGGGAACCTGCCCCGAATAACTCTTTCCTACCACTTCCATGGGCCCCATTAGGCCTTTGAGCACCAATTTAATGAGTC
>JAJTDZ010000094.1 GCA_021298245.1 Algoriphagus sp.
CAATGCGGGGCATGCACGGTTCATGTCAATGGAAATGCCACGTTTTCCTGCGTTACCCCCATTTCTAGCATTGGAAATGCTGAAGTAATCACCATCGAAGGTCTGTCTGAGGAAGGAGATCATCCGGTACAAAAAGCCTGGGGAGAGGTAGATGTGGCCCAGTGCGGTTATTGCCAAGCTGGTCAAATCATGACCGCCGCCGCATTTTTGAATCAAAATTCTTCTCCCACCATGGAGGAGATCGATAATGCCATGAACCGAAATATTTGTCGCTGCGGAACTTATCATAAAATCCGTGAAGCAGTAGCATTGGCCTCCAAATCTTCTTAAGCATGAAAACAGCCCTATCATCGAGTCGAAGAGATTTTCTCAAAATTGCAGGGACAACGGCAGGTGGCCTCCTCATAGGTTTCAATTGGTTTAGTTGTGACTCACCTAAGGTAAAAGTGCTTAGCACGGAGGAAATTCTTGCTCAAGCCAAATCTTTCAATAGTTTCTTATCCATTTCACCTAGTGGGGATGTAGTTATTTTTTCTCCTAATCCAGAATTAGGGCAAAACATAAAAACTTCTTTTCCCATGGTAGTTGCAGAAGAATTGGAAGCAGATTGGGAAAAAGTACGGGTGGTACAAGCCCACTTAGATCCTACAAAATTTGAACGGCAACTTACCGGTGGATCTGGAGCTATGCCTCATAGCTGGGAACGCTTGAGAAAAGCTGGGGCAACGGCCAAATTTGTGTTGGTAGCCGCTGCAGCACAAACTTGGAAAGTACCTGCTACAGAAATTACCGTTTCCAAAGGAATGATCAGCCACGAAGGATCTGGCAAAAAAGGACATTTTGGCGAATTTGTGTCAATTGCTGCTACCCTTACCGCACCAGAGGAAGTAACCTTAAAGGACAGGAAAGATTTTACCATCATTGGTACTCCAGTCAAAAACGTGGATGCCAAGAGCATGTATACAGGGCAAAGCATGTATGGATTGGATTTCCAGCGGGAAGGAATGCAATATGCCATGATCCAACGTGCTCCATTTGGCATGAAGTTGAGTGGGGTAGACGATAGTGCTGCTAGAGGAGTAACAGGGGTGACCGACGTGGTTACTTTTGGGTCCAATGTAGCCGTAGTAGGTACCTCTACTTGGCCTTTGATGAAAGCAAAAAAATTACTAAAACTTTCGTATGAGCCAGAATCAACAGTGGAAGGCAGTATGGATCATGACAAACTCTTTGCAGATTTATTGGCTAAAGGAAATGCAGAGGTAAAGCGAAAGGATGGAAATGTCAATCTTGCCTTTAAAAATGCTTCAAAAGTAGTTACTGCGGAGTACCAATGTCCATTTTTGGCACATTCTCCTATGGAACCAGAAAACTTTTTTGCTCATGTGCAAGGGGATAAAGTGGAATTGATAGGGCCTACCCAAACTCCGGATCGAGCAAGACAAGAAACTGCTGCGCTACTAGGAATACCTCCAGAAAATGTTAGTGTGGAAATTACGCGTTTAGGAGGAGGTTTTGGAAGAAGATTGCGCGCCGATTACGTGATTGAGGCAGTAGAAGTATCAAGAGCTATTCAAGCCCCAGTAAAGGTGATTTGGAGTAGAGAAGATGAATTGACTGGAGGGGCTTATCGACCTGCTGTTCGCTACCGATTTGAAGCCGCTTTGGATGCAGCAGGAAATATGATTGGCTACAAACTACGTGGTGTCGGAATGAATGCAGGCAATACCACCAGAGAAGCTAATTTCCCTTCTGGCGCGGTAGACAACGTATTAATTGAAACCATTGAACATGCATCGAGCATTACGACCAACGCATGGAGAGCACCAATCACCAATTTCCTAGCCTATGCCGAGCAAAGCTTTCTGGATGAAGTAGCTTTGGCTGTAGGTAAAGATCCGGTTGATTTCCGTTTGGAACTACTCAACAGAGCCAAAACCAACCCAGTAGGGGAATTGGGTTATGATGTGGATCGAATGATTGGAGTTGTGAAAATGGCTAAGGAAAAGTCCAATTGGGGCAAAAATCCTTCCGTAAAGCAAGGATTTAGCGTCTACTTCTCTCATAAATCCTATGTGGCTCAGGTGGCTAATATTGAGATGGAAGCGGGCAAACCTACTTTGAAAAAAATTACTGCAGTGACAGATTGCGGCTTGGTCGTGAATCCTACCGGCGCCAACCACCAAGTTCGTGGTGGAATTGTGGATGGAATGGGTCATGCCATGTACACCAATTTGACATTTGAAGCAGGAGTACCAAAGCAGAAAAACTTTGATACCTATCGATTGATTCGATTGAAGGAGGTACCTGAAATTGATACCCATTTTGTAGACTCTGGATTTGATCCTACTGGTTTGGGAGAACCGGCATTGCCTCCAACAGGTGGTGCTATTGCCAATGCCATCTTTGCGGCCACAGGAAGGAGGCTTCGCAGTCAACCCTTTATTGAGCAAAAGGAGTTTTCTGATATACAGCTTCAAATCAAAAGAGCCTAATTGCAACCAAAAAGCCACTGATTTTCAGTGGCTTTTTGATTTGGTAACAATGAAATTAAGCTAGTTTTTTTGCTTGCGATTGCAACAAGGCTGATTCGTCGGCTACACAGGAGGCAATGTAGTTTTTTATGCTTTCATTTTTTGGTAAGCCCTTTGCAAGTAAGGTGCCTAAGGCAACTAAAACCGCGATTCGTGTTCCTACTTTTTTAGCGGCTGTACCAAATAAGGGTTCCAACTCTTCGTAAGTCACATTTTCCGCTTGAACTCGGATATCCTGCAAGGCCTCTTCTAGTTTATCTCCAGATAGGTTAGTCAGTTTCTTACCTAGGTATTGAATCTCGTTCAAGGCTGATTTGGCTTCTTGAGGAGCTTGTGCTACCGGCTTCGTGGCAGTCTGCTGCTTGTTTGCAGTGGCTGCATTTTGCTTGGCCCAAGTATCCTTTAATCCTACTGTCTTGTTAAAAACCAACTGTCCTGCACGCGAATCAGAATCCAAGGTAAAATAGCCGAGGCGCTGGAATTGGTAGCTCTCGTTTGGTCTTGCCTTGCCCAAGTGTGGTTCCAGATAGGCATTTTTAATTACCTTCAAGGAATTCGGATTGATAAAGTCCATGTAACTTTTGGATTCATGCGTATCCGGAGATTCATCCAAAAATAAGCGATCGTATTCTCGAACTTCAGCTTGAATGGCAGAATCCGCATCGTAGCTGCAGTGAATTTCAAGAAGATTGCCTGATGCATCTTTCACTACCGATTCAGCTTTGATGATGTAGGCACTTTTCAAGCGAACCTCCTGACCTAGAGCCAGACGGAAAAAGTTGGAATCGGCTTCTTCTTTGAAATCTTCGCGCTCGATGTACAATTCTCTTGAAAAAGGCACCTCATGCGTTCCTGCCTCTACTTTTTCTGGATTGTTTTCTAAATGCAAGATTTCAACTTGCCCAGCAGGATAGTTTTGAAGGACTACTTTGATAGGGTTCAATACCGCCATCACTCGAGTAGCGCGTTGATTTAAATCCTCACGAACACAAAACTCAAGCAAAGATACGTCCGTTACATTTTCCCTTCTAGAAATACCAGCCACTTCACTAAAGTTGCGGATGGAGGCAGGCGTATAACCTCTTCTTCTCAAGCCAGAAATGGTTGGCATGCGGGGATCATCCCAGCCACTCACTACGTTCTTTTGCACCAGCTCAAGCAACTTGCGTTTGCTCATCACGGTGAAGCTTAGGTTTCGCCGCGCAAATTCTCGCTGCTTGGGACGGAGTAGGCTAGGATCGATAATCTGATCCAAATACCAATCGTACAATTCACGGTGTGCTTTAAATTCAAGGGTACAGATGGAATGGGAAACTTGTTCGATGTAATCCGACTCTCCATGAGCCCAATCGTACATGGGGTAGATCTTCCAGGTATCACCGGTACGGTGATGGTGCGCATGAATGATGCGGTACAAGATTGGATCCCGCATGTGCATGTTGGGAGAAGCCATGTCGATCTTGGCACGCAGGAGGTAGGTGCCAGGAGCGAATTCTCCATTTTTCATGCGCTCAAACAAGTCCAAATTCTCTGCAAGAGGTCTATCTCGAAATGGGCTGGGAGTACCTGGGCTGGTGGGCGTACCTTTTTGTTCGGCGATTTGCTCGGAGGATTGCTGATCTACATAAGCTTTGCCTTGCTGGATCAACATGACCGCCCAATCGTACAACTGCTGAAAATAATCAGAAGAATAGCATTCTTTGGCCCACTTGAATCCTAACCAGGCGATGTCACGCTTGATCGCATCTACATATTCTTGTTCTTCTTTGGCAGGATTTGTATCATCAAATCGAAGGTTGACAGGAGCTTCGTACTTCTCTCCCAATCCGAAGTTTAAGCAAATGGATGCCGCATGTCCAATGTGCAGGTAGCCATTAGGCTCTGGCGGAAAGCGGAAGCACAATTTCTCCTTTGGAAACCCATTGGCTAGGTCTTCTTCGATGATGTGTTCTATGAAATTCAGGGATTCGGTAGCTTCTTTCATAATCTTCAATTCGCAGTCAAAAATACGTCAAATGCTAGGAATTCCAATCTCTAGGCAAAAGACTAAGGTTTGCTTAAAATTCATCTGGCTCCCGACTTGGCCAATAGGCGCCCACTAGGTTCAAGGTCTTTTTGCCGGGGTCGAATTGAAAGTTTAGTTTCATTTCCTCCGATTGAATTTCATGCAAATCTTGGCAGGCATTGAAATATACCAACTCAAAACTTAGGCAGAGGGTGCCGCTATCTGGAGAGTACATTTGTGGAGCAGTCTTCAATTGGACTTTTTCTACCACTGCTCCTTGTCTCTTGTAGTAAAAGGACAAAAAGATACCCAAGTCTCTCTGCTTGGTTTGGATAAGCCAGGACCAAGCTTCGGATGAAGGCTTGTCAAAGGGGAAATCAAATGTCCAGGATTCTTGCATGAGAATCCAAAGGTAGGGAAATCGAATTTTGAACGCTTCAAAAAACAAGTAAAAGCAGTAGTTTAGGGCCATGAATTACCCTCTCTATTTGGATTACAATGCTACTACTCCTTGTTCTGAAGAGGTAATTGCTGCCATGTTGCCATTTTTTGGTACACATTTCGGAAATGCAGCAAGCAAAAGTCATCCTTACGGTTGGGTGGCGGAGCAGGCCGTAGAAGAGGCTAGAGAGGCCATAGCCCAATTGATTGGAGCCAAGTCCAAGGAACTTATTTTTACTTCTGGTGCCACAGAATCCCTCAATCTGGCCATTAAAGGAGTGTTTGATTTGTTTCCTGGAGAGAAACAACACTACATCAGCTGTCAAACTGAACACAAAGCCGTGTTAGATAGTATGGCAGAAATTCATCGGAGAGGAGCGGAGGTGACTTACCTACCCGTAAACGCCGATGGGGAGGTGGATTTGAACCTATTGGATCAAAGCATTCAGCCGCATACCAAGATGATTTGCTTGATGTGGGCCAATAATGAAACCGGAGTTATTCACCCTATTGAAGAAATTGCTCAGATAGCCGACAATCGTGGGATTATCTTTTTAACGGATGCCGTGCAGGCAGTAGGCAAAATTCCAGTAAGCACACAAGGAATCCACCTGATGGCCCTCTCTGCACACAAACTGTATGGTCCCAAAGGAGTGGGGGCACTGTATGTTCGCCACAACCATTCCTTGCCCAAGCCTCTTGCTCAGCTTCATGGGGGAGGGCATGAAAAGGGTTTCCGTAGTGGCACGCTCCATGTGCCTGGGATTGTAGGCTTTGGAAAAGCAGCCCAACTCCGAATTCAGGAGATGGAACTAGAAGCGAAACGTCTCGGAAAACTTCGTGATCGGCTGGAATCAGCCCTTTTGGAGCTTCCAGGAGTGAATCGCAATGGATCGCCGAGACATCGTCTGGCGCATGTAAGCAATATATCTTTTTCCGGAGTAGAAGGGGAG
>JAJTDZ010000053.1 GCA_021298245.1 Algoriphagus sp.
TGCCGGCACCCGTACTCGAGTTGATATTCACATCCGATCCTCCGACGATTTGGCCTGGGTTGAAGGTTAAGTACTTTTCCCCAGCAAGGGCTTCGCGAAACTCATTCAGGATGCGTGCCGCTTCGTAGATGGCTCCATAGCCAGCATTTTGGCCAAAGACTCCACTGGAGTGGCCCTGCTTTCCTGTGGTTTTCAAGGTCCAGCCAGAGGCTCCTCGGCGTGCCACGGTGGCTCCGCCAAAACCCTGAGCCGTCTCATAAGCCAAGGCAATGTCGTGTTGCTTGGCACGTTCGATAAAGTCCTTGCGCGCCAAGGTGGCATTTCCTGTGCTTTCCTCATCTCCATTGAAATACACGGTGATGGTTCGGTCTTCCAAGAGTCCCAGTTCATGCATGGCCTTGAGGCTGGCCAGCACCAGTACATCGCCACCCTTCATGTCGTTGGCTCCTTGGCCCGTGGCCGTGCTGTCATTGAGCCAAGTGAAGGGGGTAAAGGGCATGTCTTTTTCAAATACTGTATCTAGGTGGCCGATCAGGAAGAGTTTTTTTCCTTTGCTTCCTTTGCGGGTAGCTACAAAATGTCCTGCACGCTTTACTTCTGCGGGTACATCTACCCATTCGGTTTGAAATCCGATTTTTTGAAATTCACGCTCAAAAACGCGGCCCACTTCTCGCACGCCTGCCAAATTGAGCGAACCTGAATTGATATTCACCACTTCTTCCAAGAGTTGCACGGTCTCCTGGTAATTTTTGTCGATACGCTCCAAGAGTTTAATTTCTTCATTGCTCAGCTTTTGCTGAGAAAAAGAAAAGAGGGGAAAAAGGAGGCAAGTGCTAATGAAAAAGAGCTGCTTCATGAATTGAAAATTAAATAAATTTTAAAGAATGTATAGCTTGTCAGTCTCGTTTGAAAGAGGAAAGCCAACGCTTGAGTTTTTGGCGCTCTATTTTTTGAACCAAGGGCAAAAGGAAAAAGCCCATCCTTTGAAGAAGCAACAATACCCTGAAAAGGGAAGAAGGGTAAATTTTCTGTTTGCCTCTTGCAGCTCCTGTCAACATCCTTTTTGCTACTTCTCCTGGGCTTTGAATGGGAAATGCTCGCGGAATGTTGGGTCCTGCGGCATCAAAGAATGCCGTGGCAGTGGCGATTGGGAAGACTAGCGTGAGCCAATTCCCCTTTCCTTCAGACCAAAGGGTAGACGCCCATTGCAGCAGGGCGGCCTTGGTACTCGCATACATACTGTATCCAGGAATTGCCCAATAGGAGATGGCGGAACAGGTAATCACGTGCCTCAAAGGACTATTTGGAAAGAGGGTTTGTAGGCCATAGCCAAGCTGTATGGGCGAATGTACATTCAACTGAAACAAATGTTCCATCTCATCCCAGGGTTGTTGATCTGCTGGCGCATAAAAGGCTTTTCCAGCATTTGCAAAGCAAAAGTCAACCCTATCCCAATGGGTAGAGAGCCAAGAAAGAATCTTTGCATTCCCCTCTTTTTTGCTTAGATCTGCCGCTACGATTCCCTCAATTTCTGGCATTTCGATTTGAAGTGCTTCTAAAAGAGTCAGGGAAATATCCACTGCTACTATTCGCTTGCTGTAGGGGTAGAGTTGACGGACCAGCTCGAGTCCTATTCCAGATCCTGCCCCCGTAATTACAATGTGGGTGTCTTTATATGATTTCATCGGGTACGGACTTAGGGACTGGAAATTGTAGGATAAAGGGCTGTACTCGAAGGGCTAGCCATGGAGTACAGCTTCGGAGGTCTGGAAATAGCCGGGGATCTAGGGAGAGATGCCTCATTCTCGCCAATTTGCCCCATCCCCTTCCTTGAGGCCGGGTAGCCAAAGTCTTTCCTTCCATGGTTTGAACCAAGCGGAAGGGGAGTAGGGAAGTACTGATGGGAAAGGAAAGTCCTCCGTGGGAAATTTCTGCAGAAAATACCACTCCCTTTTCCGTTTGGACCTGTACATGGTCCCTATTTTTTTCTTTTTTCCAATGAAAGCTTGCCAGTTGCTTGGGGATATTCCAATTTTTTCTCCCACTGCTTAGGCTTTCAGGGGAATCTACAAAAATAGATGTAATGGCCTGACTTCCTTTTTGACCAAAGGTACCTGGGATCAACAGCAGTTCTCGGTAGGGCCCCACGGGAGACTCTTGGTAGTCAACCAGCATGACATAGCCTAGCCCACCTCGAGCTTTCCCTTGTAGGGAGGGAGGCAGGTGTCCAGCGCTTTCCACCCAGGATTTGTCAAACCGGTAGAGTAGAAGTATTCCTTCTCCCTTCAAGGTCCAGGGAGGAGGAAATTCGGGAGTTAGATGGGTTTGCTTAGGCATAGGGGGAAGGGCTGATGGCGGTCCATCCACCGTCTATGATGAGGGTTTGTCCAGTGATGTGTCGGGCAGCATCGGATAACAAAAACGAAGCTGCCTCCGCGATATCTTCTGGAAAAGCTGGTCTCCCTAGGGGAGTAATCTTAGACCAGGTGGAGGCATATGCGGGATCTGAGGTGGTCCTTTCTGTGAGGGTAGCTCCGGGAGCCACCGTGTTGATGCGGATTCCAAATGGTGCCAACTCCAATACCAAGTTTTTTGCCAGCATTTCGATGGCTGCTTTGCTCATGGCGTAGGCAGCGAGATGTTCATGGCTTTGATGCGCAGTCACCGAAGAGGTAAACAAAATAGCTCCTCCCAAGTCTTGCTTTTTCATGACTTGACTTACCGCTTGGGTGAGAAAAAAAGTTCCGGCTTGGTTGACGCGAGTCACCTCCATAAAATCTGCACGGGAATAATCGAGAAAGTTGCCAAAAAGGGTGATGCCTGCATTGCATACCAATTGATCGATCTGTCCATGTCTTTGCAAGGCTAGCTGCACCATCTCATCGATGACTTCTTGCTTCGCGGCATCTCCCGAACATCCTATCACCGATCCTTTACCCAACCGAGAAAGGTGAGCCACAGCTTCCTGAGTCAGGCTTTTTCCCATATCATTCAGGACGATATGGGATCCGCATTCGAGTAGTTTTCTTGCAATGGCAAGACCTATCCCTTGACCTGCCCCAGTGAGTAATGCTACTTTTTCCATGTGCTTTTCCTGGTATTTAGTGGTTGGCCTAAAGGGAGGGGATCCTTAAAGCCTATAAAAATGAACGATTAATGGGAATCTCTTTTTACTTCTGAACCTGAACTTCCTTGTAGAAAATCAAAATCCACCCCCTCATGTGCTTGGTTGACCTTGTCCAAAAAGAGCTGTACATATCCTCTTTCGTAAGGCAAGGGAACAGGAGAAAAAGCTGCTTTTCTCCGTGCAAGTTCTTCCTCTGACACCAAAAGTTGCAGGCTTCTGTGGGGTACATCCAGGGGAATCAAATCTCCCGATTGCACCAGGGCTAGAGGACCTCCAATGGCAGATTCTGGAGAAACGTGCAAGACCACAGTACCGTAGCCCGTTCCACTCATGCGTCCATCGGAGATGCGGACCATGTCGGTAACTCCTTGTTCAAGTAATTTTTTAGGCAAGGCCATATTACCTACTTCCGGCATACCCGGGTATCCCTTGGGTCCCACATTTTTTAGTACCATCACGCAAGAGGCATCAATGTCCAGTTGAGGGTCATCAATCCTAGCCTTGTAGTCGTCTATGGATTCAAAGACCACGGCTCTTCCCGTGTGGGTCAAAAGGCTTGGACTTGCTGCAGAAGGCTTCAGTACAGCACCATCCGGGCAGAGGTTGCCGAAAAGTACAGCGATACCGGATTCTGGCTTAAAGGGTTGGTCAAGGGTGCCGATGAGGTTTCTATCCCAACATTCGGCCTTGGCTATATTTTCTCCCAGAGTTTTTCCATTGACGGTCAGTGCATCGGCATGCAGGAAGTCTTGGATTTCTTTCATCACGGCCGGCAATCCTCCTGCATAAAATAGGTCCTCCACCCAATGCTCTCCCGAGGGTTGTACGTTGGCAATGAGGGGGATTTTAGAAGAAAACTCGTCAAAATCGGTGAGGGAAATGGGCACCCCCATCCGTTTGGCAATGGCAGTAAGGTGCAAGATGTAATTGGTAGAGCCGCCTATCGCTGCATTGACCATGATGGAATTCTCTATGGCTTTTCGAGTGATAATTTTATCCATCCGTAGGTCCTCTTTCACCATCTCTACGATTCGGATGCCCGCTAGATGAGCGAGCACCTTTCTCCTGGAATCTGCTGCAGGGATGGTGGCATTGTCCGGCAAGGCTAGTCCCAAGGCTTCCACCATGGCTGCCATGGTAGAGGCTGTACCCATGGGGGCACAGTGTCCTACCGAACGGGACATGGCCGCCTCGGCTTCGATAAATTCTTCTTGAGAAAGCTTTCCCAGTTTGAACTCCTCTGCAAATCTCCAAACGTCTGAAGTGCCAATTTTTTTCCCTTTGTATCTGCCCACCAGCATGGGCCCACCAGAAAGTACGAGGGTAGGGAGGTTGACTGAAGCTGCTCCCATGACCAAAGAGGGGGTGGTCTTGTCGCATCCACACATCAGCACTACTCCGTCCATGGGATTGGCACGAATGCTTTCCTCTACGTCCATGGAGGCCAGATTGCGAAAGAGCATGGCCGTGGGTTTGATGGAGCATTCCCCCAAGGACATCACGGGGAATTCCAAGGGAAATCCTCCTGCTTCCCAAATCCCTCGCTTGAGGGCTGCTGCCAAATCTCGGAAGTGGGCATTGCAGGGTGTCAACTCAGACCAGGTATTGCAAATGCCGATGACTGGCTTTTCTCCCTCAAAAAGGTGGTGGGGTAGCCCTTGGTTTTTCATCCAAGACCGGTAGATAAATCCATCTTTGCCGGTTCTGCCGTACCATTCCTGGCTTCGTAGTTTTTTTTTCGACATGTGCGTAGTTGGGTCCTCGTAATTGGCCAAGAAGTTACCAAAAAATCCTTCATAAGGATAGGAAAATGTGCCAGAAATAAAAAATCCCCTTAGCTAAAAAGCCAAGGGGATCAAGAAAACCTGAATTGACTCAGGCTAGTCCATACGAGTGATTTTGGCACCCAAGGCATTGAGACGCTCGTCGATGTTTTGATACCCTCGATCGATTTGCTCGATATTGTCGATCACCGAAGTACCGTTAGCCGACATGGCGGCGATCAAGAGGGATACCCCAGCACGAATGTCTGGCGAGGTCATCTTGATGCCTCTTAAAGGATATTTTCTGTCCAGGCCAATCACGGTAGCTCGGTGAGGATCGCAGAGGATGATCTGAGCACCCATATCGATCAATTTGTCCACGAAGAACAAGCGAGATTCAAACATTTTTTGGTGTACCAGCACCGTGCCTTTGGCTTGGGTGGCTGTCACCAAGATAATGGATAGGAGATCAGGCGTGAATCCTGGCCAGATCTGATCTGCCACTGTGAGGATTGATCCGTCAATAAACGTTTCTATTTCGTAATGCTTTTGCTCTGGAATAAAAATATCATCCCCTTTGAATTCCAACTGGATTCCCATGCGTCGGAAAGTCTCCGGGATTATGCCCAGCCTATGGATTTGACAATTCTTTATAGTGATTTCAGATTGGGTCATGGCAGCCATGCCAATAAAGGATCCGATCTCAATCATATCGGGAAGAAGGGTGTGTTCGGTCCCTCCCAACTCCTTGACCCCTTCGATGTGCAGGAGGTTGGAGCCCACACCCGTGATCTGTGCACCCATGCGGTTGAGCATGTCGCAAAGTTGCTGCAGGTAAGGTTCGCAAGCAGCATTGTAAATGGTAGTTTTACCTTCGGCCATCACTGCGGCCATGACGATATTGGCCGTGCCGGTCACGGAGGCTTCGTCCAGCAACATGTAGGTGCCCTTTAGGTGCTTGCCATCGATATGGAAAATTTCATTTTTCGCATCGTAGTGAAATTTTGCTCCCAATTTTTGAAACCCAAAAAAGTGGGTATCCATTCGTCTACGTCCGATTTTATCTCCTCCTGGCTTAGAAAGTTTACCTTTTCCAAAGCGGGACAAAAGAGGACCTAAAATCATCACCGACCCTCTCAAGGCAGAAGCTTTATTAAGAAAATCCTCTGTTTCAAGGTAATCTAAATTGACTTGGTCCGCTTGAAAGGTATAGGATTCTGGACCTTGTTTTTGGACCTTTACGCCCATGTCTGAAAGTAGCTCGATGAGCTTATTGACATCTCGGATATTGGGGATTTTGTGGATGGTGACCTTTTCTGAGGTCAAAAGAACGGCACAAAGGATCTGAAGTGCCTCATTTTTTGCTCCCTGAGGAATGATTTCTCCTTTTAGGCGGTGCCCACCTTCTACTTTGAACGATGCCATGTGCTTATCTGCGTTTTTTATGCCCGTTTCGGTGTTTTTTACCGTGGTTGTGCTTTTTCTTACCGGACTGTTCCTCCTCTACATGAGGGATTTTAAAATCTCTTCGGGTATTGGACTCAAAAAGTGCGTTTTCCCTCACTTTTTCCAGGTCAATGTGCAGCTTCCCTTTGGAGAGGGTTTTGATGTCGTCGATGATGATGCCGTCGTCAAAATTATCCCTGTTCCAGGTAGAATGGAAACTTCTCATGAGCTGGCCTATGTAGATGATGGCATTTTCTTGCTCTTCATCGTTTTCAATTTCTACAGCCTTCTCTATCAATTTTTCGATATTTCTGCCGTAGTGTTTGAATTTGATCTGTCCTTTGGGATAGCCTATGGGTTGGGGTTTTTTCCCTAGCAATTCTTTTTCTGGCATAGGAAAGGGACCGTCGACGTCCAAGGTAAAATCGGACATAATGTACAAATCATCCCAGAGCTTTTGGTCGTTTTCCTGCTTCAGGGAAGGATTGAGTTGTTTGATAATGTCCACGATCGTGTAGGCACTTTGGGTGCGTTTTTCTCGGTCTTCGATGCTACTTACGTGCTGGACCAATTGCTGGATGTTCTTTCCGTATTCTTTCAAAATGAGTTGTTGTTTTTCTGATTCGGTATGCTCCATGTTGCCTCCCATTTTTTCCTAGTTTAAGGTAGCAAAAAATCACCAAAAGGAAGGAGTGCAGGCGATTAGTCTATAATTCTGAGCTTGGCAAAGCTAAGCAATAAAGTTTTCTCCCCAAAATGTTCGAACTGAATGCTTGCCTTTTTGTTGAGCCCCTCGGTTTCAATTTTGATTACCTTTCCAAATCCAAATTTGGGATGCTCTACCCCTTGCCCCACTTGTAAGGCATTGGTATTGCTTGGCTTGAAATCTGGGCTGGGGGTATGTAGGTTTAGGGTAGGTGGAAGCCTGGTTTCTGGACTTTTTTTGATTCCAATAAATCCTCCTCCCCCCGGAGGGCCTTCCTTTAGGAAAGCTCCCGGAAAGTCTTTGGTAGCCGACATCCGTTTATTGACTTTTAGGGTGGAGGGATCCACTTCTTCTAAAAATCTACTGGGCTCACAGTTGAGTAATCTTCCGTACCTGTACCTTGACAGCGCGTAGCTGAGGTAGAGCTTGTCCATGGCTCTGGTGGTGGCTACATAAAATAGTCTTCTTTCTTCTTCCAAGTCTTCCCGACTTTGCATCATCATTTGGGAAGGGAAGAGATCTTCTTCCATGCCCACCACAAATACTTGTTTGAATTCCAGTCCTTTGGAGGCATGTATGGTCATCAGAGTGATCGCATCGCTTTGGCTTTTGTCTTGGTCGTTGTCGGTGAGTAAGGCAATTTCCTGTAAGAATGCTCCCAAACTTTTATCTTCATTTTCGGTGCTGTCTACATATTCCTTGATGGCATTGAGCAATTCTTGCACGTTTTCGTAGCGATTCAGCCCCTCTATGGTTTTGTCTTCGTACAGCTCCCTCAGCAAGCCACTTTGTTTGGCCACGGTACTAGCAGCCTCAAAAGCATCCTTTCTTTCGATTTCTATTTGAAAGGCTTTGATCATGGTTGAAAATTCATCCACGGACACTCCTGCCCGACCGCCTAGGAAGCTAGGCGCATTTTGCACCACATCCCAGAGGGGGATGTCGTGTTCGTAGGCAGAAACCAAAATTTTCTCTACAGAGCTGTCTCCAATGCCACGTTTGGGGTAGTTGATGATGCGCTTGAAGGCTTCTTCGTCTGTGGGATTAACGGCAAATCGTAGGTAAGCCATCAGGTCCTTGATTTCTTTTCTTTGGTAAAAAGAAAGCCCCCCCACGATTTTATAGGTAAGGTTTAACTTGCGTAACGCTTCCTCGATGGCTCTGGATTGGGAGTTGGTTCGATACAGTACAGCAAAGTCGCTATTTTGAAGCTTTTTGGTATTTTTTTCCTCAAATATCGTGGTCGCTACCATCCTACCTTCTTCGTTGTCTGAGCTGGCCTTGATGAGCTCTATGAGTTCACCGTCCGGGTTAGAGGTCCAGACTATTTTTTTCAGCTGCGCTTTATTTTTGTCGATGATGGAGTTGGCCGCTTCCACTATGGTTTTGGTAGAGCGGTAATTTTGTTCCAGTTTGACCATAAACAGGTCGGGATAATCCTTTTCAAAATTGAGGATGTTTTGGATATCGGCACCTCGAAAAGCATAGATACTCTGGGCATCGTCGCCTACTACGCAAATGTTTTGATGGACTGCTGCAAGTTTTTTGGTGATGAGGTACTGGGAAATGTTGGTATCCTGAAACTCGTCCACCATCACGTATTGGAAGCGTTGCTGGTATTTGTTGAGTACTTCTAGGTGGTCTCTAAAAAGTACATTGGTATTGAAAAGGAGGTCATCAAAATCCATGGCTCCCGCCTTGAAAAGTCGCTCTTGGTATCTTTGGTATAGTTCTCCCATGCGAGGACGCAAGGCTGCCTCATCGTCTGCTTTCACAAAGGGGTCGCTCTGATAGGTTTGCCAGGAAATCAACCTATTCTTGGCGCCGGATATTCTAGACAAGACCACGCTGGGCTTGTATACTTTATCGTCAAGTTTCAGTTCTTTCACCAAGGTCCGAATGAGGGACTTGGAATCGTCCGTGTCGTAAATCGTAAAATTGGAGGGATAGCCTAATTTGTCTGATTCTACCCTCAAAATTTTCGCAAATATCGAGTGGAAGGTGCCCATCCAGGTATTCCTTGCTTCTAGGCCTGCCAATTTTTCGATTCGTTGCTTCATCTCACTCGCCGCTTTGTTGGTGAAGGTGAGGGATAGGATTCGAAAAGGATCTATGCCTTTGGCATAAATCAAATGCGCAATGCGGTAGGTAAGCACACGGGTTTTCCCTGATCCCGCTCCAGCAATGATCATCACTGGCCCTTCGGTTTGCTCTACTGCTTGACGTTGCGGGGGGTTAAGTTCCTTTAGGTAATCCATTTGTTAGTATCAAATTGCTAGATTCAGGTATCTAGTCCAGGCATTCCAAGCAATGAATCTAGTGAAATTCCGCGAGCAAATTAGTTATTCCATGAGGTTCAGTGCTGCATCCGCTGGAAGGTGTAAGAATAGGTACGGATACAGTTAGAGAGCACTTGTCCTAAAGTTTCCAGCGCTTGTGGCTCCACAAATATAAATCAGGCTGAAGTCGGATATTGGCTTCCAATCTTTCGCAAAATGCATCGGTGATGCTATGCTCTGGTTGGGAATCGTAGGGACCTCTAGAGAGCAATTCATAGGTAGCTTGGTATTTCCCCCTTCCTTTTTTAGAAATTTCCCCAAAGACCACAGGAAGGTTCATGCTTTTTGCCATGTGCTCTGCTCCTTCATAAAAATAAGCAGGGCGGTGCAGAAAATCCCGTTGGTAGCGGGTGGTTCTTCTGTTGGGACGTTGATCGGCGGCAAGCTGCACTACCCTGTGTTGGGCAGGAAGGGTTTTTACGGTTTCTCTAAACTCATTTTTCTCCGTGATGGTATTGCCAAATCGAGTTCTTGCTTCGTACATGAGTTTGGCAAAAAAAGGATTGTTAATTTTTAAATATACCCCTTCCGAAGGCACTTGACTGAGTACAGCGGCTCGTTGTAGCCCCAGTTCCCAATTGAAAAAATGACCCGCAAGGAGCAAGACACTGGATCCATTTTTTACTTCCTGATCTAAAAAATCTTGATTGGTGATGGTAAATCTTCTCGACAATTCTTCCTTGGAGATGGTCAGGGACTTGACTGTCTCGGCAATGGAGTCAGTGAAATTTCTGTAAAATCTGTTGCGAATGGCTTTTCGTTCCTTCTTCGTTTTTTCGGGAAAGGCGTGCAGCAAATTTTCATCAATAACTCTTTTGCGGTAGCGAAAGACATACCTAGCTAGGAGGTAAAGTAAATCAGAAAAAAGATACAGGATCCCGAGGGGTAATCGGGAAAATAGCTTGAAGAAAAGCATGCGTCCTAGATCGTGTTGGAGTGATTGCTCCGAAGGTGAAGCTAATTCACTTGCAAAATAAAGGAAAAGCAAGGAAATAGGCTTGGGATTTAGGTATAAATTAAGGCATTGCTTACTTTTGGTTATATGTCTGAAGTACAGCGAAGGAAATATTCTCAAGAGGAGCGAACAAGCATTTTTGATGGAGAATTTATGCCCCACATTGATTCCATGTACAATTTTGCCTTCAGACTGACCTTTGATGAGGACGACGCCAAGGATTTGGTGCAGGATACCTACATGAAGGCCTTCAGATTTATCAACTCTTTTGAGCAAGGCACCAATGCCAAAGCTTGGCTTTTTCGGATTCTCAAAAATAGTTTCATCAACGATTACCGAAAAAAAACCAAACAGCCTGCTACTGTGGATTACCAGGAAGTAGAGACATTTTACAATTCCGACGACGTAGACTACCAGAGCACCACCGATCTCAGGGCTGAATCGGTACGAGACATGTTGGGTGATGAGATTTCAAATGCATTAAATTCCCTCGATGTAGATTTCCGTACTGCCATCATCTTGGCAGATTTAGAAGGATTTACGTACGAAGAGATGGCCAAGATCTTAGATATTCCCATAGGTACGGTAAGATCTAGACTGCACAGGGCGCGAAATCTATTAAAAGAAAAATTAAAAGGGTATGCCCAATCGATGGGATACAACACCGAAGAAGAGGAAGAATAATACACGACGTATGGACACAAACGATCAATCATCTGGGGAGCGCAAAATGCAATGTAGCGATGTGAGCAAATGCTATGAATTGCTCGAACGCATCCTTGACGGTGAGCTTGGAGATGAAGGCAGGGATATTTTGAAAGAGAAGCTGGAAAAATGCCAGCCTTGCTTTGAGCATGTACATTTGCAACAGGCGATTCGCGAGGTCCTCAAAACCAAGTGCCCCAAGCAACCTCTACCGGAGACGTTGGAGGAATCCATCCGAAAAATGATTCAGAATGCGCGATGAGTAAACCTTCTGGCAAAGCCATCATTTTTTCTGCTCCCTCTGGATCAGGAAAAACCACCTTGGTAAAACACCTACTTCAACATGTTCCTAACTTGGGATTTTCCATTTCTGCTTGTACCCGAGACAAGAGAGGCAGGCATGAGGTGCACGGGAGAGATTATTACTTTTTAAGTATTGAGGAGTTTAAGAAAAAAATCGATGAGGATGCATTTGTAGAGTGGGAAGAAGTCTATGCGGGCAATTTTTATGGCACCCTCAAGGATGAAATACAGCGCATCTGGGACCAAGGGAAAGCAGTCATTTTTGATGTGGATGTGAAGGGGGGGCTAGCCTTGAAGAAGTATTTTGGAGATAAGGCCTTGGCAATTTTTGTAAAAGTGCCTTCTCTTGAAGTGCTCGCGGAGCGGTTAAATGATCGAGGTACCGAATCAGACGAATCTTTGTCCAGAAGGATCTATAAAGCCAAGTTTGAAATGACCTTTGAATCCCAATTTGACGTAAGTATTTTAAACGATGATTTTGAGCGTTCGGCAGCAGAAACCCTGCAGGTAGTCACGCAATTTTTGACCATGAAGCCATGAAAATAGGGCTCTATTTTGGAAGTTTTAATCCCATCCACATGGGCCATTTGATCATAGCCCAGACGCTGTACCAAAGGAGCGCTTTGGATCAAGTCTGGTTTGTGGTGAGTCCTCAAAATCCCTTTAAACTTCAAGAATCCCTAGCGCACGAACTGGATCGATTGCGCATGGTGGAATTGGCGGTTGACGACAACTTTGATTTTAGGGCTTCCGATGTGGAATTTCGGATGCCCAAGCCCAGTTATACCATAGACACACTCACCTACTTAAGCGAAAAACATCCTCAGCACAGTTTTTCTCTTTTTATGGGGTCAGACAATTTGAGTCATTTTCCAAAATGGAAAAATTACCAGGCCATTCTTGAGCATTACCCCGTCATTGTGTATCCCCGTCCTGGGG
>JAJTDZ010000054.1:0-18443 GCA_021298245.1 Algoriphagus sp.
TCTAGGTTAGATATTACTACCCAACTTGCCGCTCAACTTGCATGTATTAGGCCTGCCGCTAGCGTTCATCCTGAGCCAGGATCAAACTCTCCATTGTAAAGTAACTATTCTATTCTTCGCCCTATAGGTAAAGCATACCCATAAAGCCCCTCTTCTCAGAGTATTTTTTTTCGCCTTACATCACTTCAAAGAACTTTTCTCTAGACATTTCTAGAGATGGTGATTTTGAGGTTAATAACCTCTCAAATCTTAAACATTTTTTCCCAATTCTGTAGAACGGGGATGCAAAATTAACTATTTTTATTTCCCTTACAAGATGAAAAGTGAATTATTTTTTTCAGCTCTACACAGTCCTTTTGACTTTTGGGACTGCAAAGATGAGGAATTTTGTTGACTAGACAAAGTTTTTATCAAAAACTTCCGTTTAATCTCGCAAGTCGCTGAAATTGAACTAGAAATTTTTTAAAAAAAATTGCCCTGCAAAACTATTTTGCAGGGCATGAAACAGATAAAATTTTTGTTTTTTATAATTTTTTCAAAATTATATTCCGCCAGTACACCTTTATACCACCACCATCATGGATTTGGAGTAAAACTCCTCCTTTTCCTTTTCCAATCTTTTCGTCAGTCAAGGTGACCATCTCCTCTCCGTTCACATAGGAAGTTACCGTATCCCCCTTCACCACAATTCGCATGGTATTCCACTCCCCAAATTTTAAGGCCTTATCTTTTTCGGCTGCAGGCTTGATCAACCACCCCCTACCGTAAGATTCATAAATCCCTCCCGTATTACTTCCTGGAGGAGCTACTTCCACCTGCCATCCCGAAACCTTAGTGCCATCCACAGTAGAACGAATAAATACTCCGCTATTGCCATTGGCCTCCTGCTTAAATTCTAGACTAACCTCAAAATCCTCGTATTGCGAAGTAGTCCCTAAGTATCCATAGCCCTTATCCGGACCACTTTCAGAGACCAAAAGTCCATTTTCTACGTACCACTTCTCTGTCCCGTACACCGTCCACCCGGTAAGGTCTTTACCATTAAATAACTTTTCTTTTTTCTGGGCATACACCGTGTGGATCCCCACTACTAGCAAGGCTGCCAAAATTACTTTTTTCATAAGGGTCGGATTTTTATATTTTTAAACCATACTGGATCTCCATGATCCTGCAAGGCAATAAGCCCCTTGCGAGCTATTTTATAATCTGGAAAATCATTCCATTTCCCTGAATTTCGTCGCGTCTTCCAATCCTCAGAATAAGGCACAAAAGCAACTGTCTGCTTTCCATTGAGCCAGTAACTGGCACCTGCTTCAGAAAAAATAATTTTGGATTCGTTCCACTCCCCTGCTGGCTTGACCACTCCCTCGAAATCCGGTTCATACATTGCATAATCACCCGCAATGGATTGCCATTTTTCAAGAGGCTGCCCAAATCCCAATTGATCAATGACCTGATATTCGGGACCAGTATAGTAAGGGGCTTTGTACTTTGCGTTTTCTACAACATGATAAAATACCCCCGAATTTCCTCCTGGAGAAATCTTCCATGAAAATTTCAACTCAAACTCTTCGAATTCTTGGGCACCATACACCACATCCCCTCCAAAATCTTCACCGCCCGTAGCGCCCAATCCTTTCATAGCCCCCTCCTCAATAACCCAATTGCTGGGCGTAGTATCTCCATTAAAAGCCCTCCACCCTTGCATGCTCTTTCCATCAAAGAGAAGAATCCATCCCTCTGCCTTCTCTTCAGAAGTCAAGACATTTTCTGATGGAGCCACCGACTCTAGGGAATCTAATCCTCCTGTCGCAGATTCTTGAGACTTAAGGCTACATCCAAAACCTAACCCTAAGAAAAGTAGTACTAAACCAAGCTGTTTCATTTTTTTATTTTTTAGGTTTTGCAAGGCCCTATTTTCGACCAAGCTTTTTTCGAATTAGACATAATCGAAGGAAAGTAAGCACATTTTTTAAATGTAAACTTGCTACTATCCGAATTTTTCAAATATACTCTCTTCAGAAATGATCAAAATATCCTGTTCTCTCACAAAGAATATATCCTCAACTGATGTATCTAAAATCAAATTTAGGATCAAAGTCCATCAAAAATTCGTACATCAAGGCAATAACATGCTCTATGTCTTCTTTGCTTGCCGTCTCTACCGTGGTATGCATGTATTTCAAAGGTAAAGAAACCAAAGCGGAGGGCACCCCATCGTTAGAATAAGCAAAAGCATCGGTATCGGTCCCTGTGGTTCGAGAAGCTGCAGCACGTTGAAAAGGTATCTCACGCTTTTTAGCTGTCTCAATCAAGAGGTCCAAAAGCTTCTTATGCACCGATGCTCCATAGGTAAGAACAGGCCCTTTACCCGCTACCTGATCCCCACTGCTTATTTTACTATACAAAGGTGCAGTGGTGTCGTGGCATACGTCGGTAATTAGGGCAAGATTGGGTTTGATTCGATGCGCAATCATTTCCGCTCCCCTAAGCCCGATTTCTTCTTGTACTGCGTTGACAATATATAAGCCAAAAGGAAGTTTCTTGCCTGAGTCTTTGATTTTTCTAGCCACTTGAGCGATCATATATCCCCCAATGCGATTGTCAAGCGCGCGTCCAGACCAAAATTTCCCATTTAGCTCTATCAATTCGTCTTGAAAGGTGATTACACACCCTACATGGATACCCAATTCCTCCACCTCTGCTTTGGATCTAGCCCCTACATCGATAAATATATTGTCCAAGGTGGGTGCATCTTCCTTCCCCTCTTTTCTTACGTGGATAGCAGGCCAACCAAATACCCCGGGTACTATTCCCTTGTCCGTGTAAATATTGACACGCATGGAAGGAGCAATCATATGGTCCGAACCTCCATTGCGCTTTACATAGATATATCCATCCTCTTTGATGTAGTTGACAAACCAACTGATTTCATCTGCATGGGCTTCAATCACCACTTTATAGCTGGCCTCAGGCTGCATTACTCCCACCGCAGTTCCATAGGTGTCTGTAAAATAGGTGTCCACGTAAGGTTTGAGGTAATCCAACCAAATCTGCTGTCCAGATGCCTCATGCCCTGTGGGTGAGGAATTATTGAGGTAAGTCCTTAAAAATTGAGTTTCGTTCATAGATTTCCTTTTAGAAATAGTTCGAGAGTAAGAGTTTATTTAAAATGCAAAGCCGATCCAAGTAAGGTCTATTCCCAGAAATCACAAAGGAATATTTCCATGCTTTTTCCTGGGCAATTTGTCCACCTTATTTTCAAGCATTTTAAAGGCTTTGATCAATTTGGCCCTGGTCTGAGAGGGTAATATCACCTCATCGATAAATCCTCTATGGGCAGCCCGGTAGGGATTAGCAAACTTAGCGGTATATTCCTCCACCTTTTCTTGAAGTTTGGCTTCTGCATCTTCCGCCGCTGCAATTTCTTTTTTGAAGATGATTTCTGCTGCTCCCTTCGCTCCCATCACGGCTATCTCTGCCGTTGGCCAAGCGTAATTTAGGTCTGCTCCAATGTGCTTGGAATTCATTACGTCATACGCTCCTCCATAGGCTTTTCTTGTGATGACCGTGATGCGAGGCACTGTAGCTTCGGAAAAAGCATAAAGCAATTTGGCTCCATTGGTAATGATCCCGTTCCATTCTTGATCTGTCCCAGGCAAAAATCCAGGCACATCCACCAGTACCAATAGAGGGACATTGAAGCTATCGCAAAACCGTACAAACCTTGCCGCCTTGATCGAGGCATGGTTATCAAGCACACCAGCCATGGCCTGGGGCTGGTTGCCCACTATGCCTATGCTCCTGCCTGCTATTCGAGCAAAGCCAACCACAATATTTTCAGCATAATTTTCATGTACTTCTAGAAATGAACCCTCGTCTACTATCCCTTGTACCACCTCTCTCATGTCATAAGGCTGATTGGGATTTTCAGGAAGCAGCGTATCCAAGTGTTCTCTCAACTCCTCATCCTGGAGGGTGTAAGGATATATGGGAGCCCTGTCTTCACAATTTTGAGGGAGGTAACTGAGCAAAGATTTGATTTTTCCTATGGCTAGCAATTCATTCGCGCACGCAAAATGTGTGACCCCTGATTTGGTACTATGGGTGGATGCTCCCCCAAGCTCCTCCGCAGTCACCGTTTCCTGAGTTACTGTTTTGACTACATTGGGACCGGTGACAAACATGTACGATGTATGTTCGACCATCAAGATAAAATCGGTGATTGCCGGAGAGTATACTGCCCCCCCGGCACAGGGCCCCATGATGGCGGAAATCTGCGGAATCACCCCCGATGCCAAGGTGTTCCTGTAAAAAATATCTGCATATCCTCCGAGTGAATTGACACCCTCCTGAATTCTTGCCCCGCCCGAATCATTAAATCCAATCAGAGGAGCACCATTTTTTAGGGCCAAATCCATGATTTTACAAATCTTTTCCGCATGGGTCTCGGACAAGGAGCCTCCAAAGACAGTAAAATCTTGGGAATAAACATATACCAGTCTTCCATGAATCTCCCCATAACCCGTGACCACCCCATCCCCAAGATAATACTCCTTATCCAGGCCAAAATCTTTGGAACGATGCATCACAAATTTGTCTATTTCCTCAAAAGTGCCTTCGTCCAGGAGAAGGGATATTCTTTCTCTAGCAGTAAGTTTTCCTTTTTGGTGTTGTGCCTCTATGCGGGAAAGTCCTCCTCCAAGCTCAGCCTCAGCATTTTTCTTGGCCAAAAGCTCGTTTTTTTCCGCATTACTCTTGGGGCTATAGGGGGGTTGTTTTGGATCAGTCATTTTGGGATTACATTACTTTTCAAATATACGGGCTTGATCCAAAGAAAATGCCTGAACTATCCCTATCCCCTTTATTTTTTATCCAGCTAGCCTCAACCAGCGAACGAAAGGAAAGAAGGAAGTTAAAAAAATTAAACTTTTCAAAATCTTTCTATATTCGCCCATCCAAAAAATTGGCAAAGATGCACGCTAAGAAGGCCGCGGTGATTGATATGGGGACCAATACATTTCATTTGTTATTGGTAGAGCTTCTTGATGGAGATTTTAAAACCCTATACAAGGAAAAAGTAGCGGTCAAATTGGGTCAAGGGGGAATCACCAAAAACCAAATCGCTCCCGATGCGGAGCAGCGAGCGCTGCAAACCTTGTCTCATTTTAAGGAGATGATGGATAGCCAAGGAATTTCACAACATTTTGCTTTTGCAACATCCGCTGTCAGAAACGCTAAAAATGGAAGCGAATTTGTTTACCAGGTGAAGGAGCTTTTAGGAATTGATATTGAGGTTATCTCTGGGGAAGAAGAAGCTCAATTGATTTATGAAGGCATTAAACTTTCTGGGGCCTTAACGGAGCAAACCCAACTCATGATGGATATCGGTGGGGGGTCTGTTGAGTTTATTATTGGAAATTCCCGAGAAGTTTTTTGGAAAAAAAGTTTCGAAATAGGTGGCCAGCGCCTTCTAGATGCCTTTCATTACCACGATCCCATTTTGTCGGAGGAAGTCACCAAGTTGGAGCAGTATTGCAGTGAGCATCTTCAACCCTTACTAAAGGCGATTCGCACGTTTAAACCTCAAGGCCTTGTAGGCGCCTCAGGAACATTCGATACCCTCATTGATATTTACTTCGAATCCATGTTGCAATGCAAACTTTCGGGGCAACATGTCTATGAACTACCCAGGGAAGTCTTTTTTAAAATTTTTCAGTTGCTGATTACCAAAAACCGAGAAGAACGACTACTCATTCCGGGTATGATTCCCATGCGAGTGGATATGATCGTAGTAGCATCCTGCTTGATAGATTTTATTTTGTCTCACTTGCCCGAATCCCCAATCACCTGTTCCCATTATTCCTTGAAGGAAGGCGCCATTTCTAGAATACTGAGTGGTCAGGTACAAATCTGATAAATAGAAATCCAAAAATTCGATTTAGGGATCTGCCAAGCCCTATTTAATTTTTTCATGGCAAACCCTTCCCCCGTATACTAAGCAAGTCAAGCTTGCCTATCTTTGTAGCATTCAAAAGTTTTCATGCAGCAATTTTCTTACACCCATCTGTTCCAATTTACGGAAGATCTCCTAAAAAAAATAGGTTGTTCGGACGCAGATGCTCAGCTTGGCGCAAAGGTTCTTCTCTCTGCTGATTTACGTGGCATAGATAGCCACGGGGTAGCTAGACTTAGTGGGTATGTCAGGCTTTGGGAAAAAGGAAGAATAAATGCACAGCCTAAGATTCACGTATCCTATGAAACTCCCTCCACTGCTGTGGTCGATGGAGATGGAGGTCTTGGCCTAGTGGTGGCCCCTTACGCCATGCAAGTAGCTATTAAAAAAGCAAAGCAGGTAGGAACGGGGTGGGTATCCGTAAAAAATTCAAATCATTTTGGCATCGCAGGCTGTCATGCCATGCTCGCTTTAGAACATGACATGATTGGCATTGCTTTGACCAATGCCAGCCCTCTGGTGGCTCCTACCTTTTCTAAAGAGCGACTTTTAGGAACCAATCCGATCGCCGTGGCCATTCCAGCAAAAGAAGAACCTCCCTTTGTGGCCGACATGGCCACTACTACAGCTGCAAACGGGAAATTAGAAATGCTGCAAAGAAAAGGCTTGGATACCCCTTCCGGATGGGTGCAAGACAAAGATGGCAACCCAAGCACCTCTGCCAATGGGGTGAAGGAAGGAGGCGCATTGCTTCCCCTAGGAGGTGATAAGGAACATGGTTCCCACAAAGGATATGCTCTGGGAGCAATAGTAGATATCTTGTCTGCAGTACTTTCTGGAGCTAATTATGGACCTTGGGTACCCCCCTTTGTCGCATTTTTAGACCCCTTACCCAATTTGGTAGGACAAGGAATTGGTCATTTTTTCGGCGCCATGCGCGTGGATGCCTTTCGGCCAGCAGATGAATTTACCTCCCACATGGACCAATGGATACGAAGGTTTCGATCCGCAACCCCTACTTCTGGCCATGAAAAAGTACTTATTCCAGGGGATCCAGAAAGAGAATTGGAATCCTTGCGCAGATCCCAAGGCATCCCCCTACTTCCTCCTGTGGTCCAAGATCTGAGGGAACTGGGAAATAGGTTCGGAGTTCCATTTCAATAGCAAAGGTTTTTTAAGAAAATACTTTTGGACTATTTCCCTCAACTCGTCTTGATTCAAGAGCATGGGAAAGAGATTTTTAACCTAGGTTACTTTTTGGTATCTTCACGGATATCAAAAAAAACGGATATCAAAAAAAATGGCAAAGCTATCCACCTTTTTCTTTTCCTTTTTATTGGGTTTGCTGGCACTTGCTTGCAGCCCAAAAGGAACATTAAGGATCATAGACAAGCCCATTACCTGGAACGAAGAAAGGGAACAACTTTCCCTAGAATACCTCAAAGAAAGACATGGCTTGATCCAAAAAAACGCCAACATTACCCCGAGAATGGTAGTGGTGCATTGGACGGCCATTCCTTCCATTGAAGTAACTTTTGACGTGTTTAATCCTACTTTACTAGGGGGACGAGCAGACCTCACCGGAGCAAGTAGGCTGAATGTTTCCAGTCAATTTCTCATAGACCGAGACGGTACCATCTTTAGACTTCTGCCCGACACCACCTTTGCCAGACATGTAATTGGACTAAATTACCTCGCCATAGGGATTGAAAATATAGGGAGCGACAATATGCCCCTTACAAAAGCCCAAATGGAATCCAATGAAAAATTGATTCGCTACCTGAAAAGAAAATATCCCATAGAGTACGTCATTGGGCACCACGAATACCAACGCTTTCGATCTACAGACCTCTGGAAGGAAACCGATCCCAACTACCTTACTGTAAAGTCAGATCCTGGTGACGCATTTATGAACAAGCTAAGGAAAAAGCTTTCTGATTTGAACCTCAACCCTTTGCCTGGAAACTAAGTGAGAATGCAGTCCTTCTTTACCGCTGTCCTAATTGCCTGGTTTAGCTTGGTATTTATAGTCCAACCTAGCTTGGCCCAAAAAGCCGATTTATTAGGTAAAAGTGAATTTCTAGCCAATGGATTTCAAGAGGGAAATAAAGTAGGAAGTCCATCAACTTCTGCCTCTTTTCTTGAAATTAAGCATAGTCTGCCTCAAATTCCTAGGGAATTTCGAGGGGTTTGGATTGCCACGGTAGCCAATATCGATTGGCCTAAAAGCAGTACTGACTCTTGGGAAATTCAACAAAAGCAATACCTCGATTTGCTCGACTACTACAAAGATCTCAACTTCAATGTGGTCATTGTACAAATCCGTACGGCCGGGGATGCCTTTTACCCTACTGCCCTAGCACCCTGGTCTACCTACCTCACGGGAAAGCAAGGAAAATCCCCAGAAACAAAAGAAAATCCCCTCACTTGGATGATCCAAGAAGCACATGCCCGCGGCTTGGAGTTCCATGCCTGGCTGAATCCCTACCGGGCCACCATGGACCTGAAAACGGAAACCCTAAGCCCCAGTCATGATTTTCATAAGCACCGCGACTGGATGTTAAAGTATGGTACCAAGTGGTATTATGATCCTGGGCTTCCTGAGGTGAAAGCACATCTGTTAAAAATCATAGACGAAGTGGTCGAAAACTATGACATCGATGCCATTCATTTCGACGACTATTTTTACCCCTACCGAGAGCCCAACCTGGAATTTCCAGATAAAGCTTCTTACGATGCCTACAGCACCCCAGGTCAAAGTAGGGAAGACTGGAGAAGGCAAAATGTAAACGAGCTTATCTTAGCCCTAAGTGAAACCATCAAAGGCAAGAAACCCTGGGTACAATTTGGAATTTCTCCATTTGGAGTTTGGCGAAACCAGAGCAAGGACCCCAAAGGATCTCCTACCCAAGCCGGGCAAACCAATTACGATGACCTATTTGCAGATGTACTGCTCTGGATGGAAAAGGGATGGATAGATTACCTTATTCCTCAACTCTATTGGAGCATGGAGCATAGATTAGCCTCCCATCGCATTCTTGCCGATTGGTGGTCCAATAGCAGCTACGGAGTACCCATTTACTTGGGAAATGGCCCCTATAAAATCAGAGAAGATTCCGATCAGGCTTGGAAAAATCCTCAAGAGCTAATTACTCAGGTAAATTACGCTAGAACACTGCCCCAAATTCATGGAAATGCGTTCTTCTCTGCCAAGTCCATGCACTCCAAGAATCAAGACATTGCCCTATTGCTAAAAAAGGAAGTGTACAATCGTCCTGCCTTACCGCCTTCCTTTGAACCAAAATCTAAGGAAACTGCTCAACAGCCTTCCATCATTGACATCACAGCACTGGAAAATAGATTGACCCTACAATTGGACAAACCATTAGATCCTTCCATTCGCTATGCCTTGGTGCAACAAGGAAATGATCTGTCCTCTCTACATTTAGCTCCCCTGAATAAAAATTGGGTAGGAAATGCAAGCTCTTCCATCTTACATATACCCAGTGGGCAGGGTTCTTACCTAGCCCTACGCTGGGTAGATCGCTATGGAAGATTGGTACAAACCCAGGTAGTACAACTCACCAAATCATCACTTCAATGAAAGACATGCTCGTTCGTTTGTCAGAACTCCCTAAGGTGGATGAGCTGGAGCAAAAATTGCTAGAGAAAGAAAAAATAGTAGTCAGGAAGGCAATTGCCCCAGAAAAACACCTGGTCAGTGAATGGGTTTTTGCAAATTTTGGGTCCTATTGGAAATCAGAAGTAGAGGTAGCTTTTTCTCGGCAACCCGTCTCCTGTTGGATAGCCCAGCGTGGTCATGATATCCTAGCCTTTGCCTGTTATGAATGCAGCGCAAGGAATTTTTTTGGCCCTACAGGCACCTTGGAGTCTGAACGTGGCAAAGGCCTTGGAAAGCTTTTGCTAATTCGGTCCTTGGAATCCCTAAAAGAGATGGGATATGCCTATGCAATCATTGGGGGGGTGGGTCCTGCGGAATTTTATGAAAAAGCTGTAGGAGCTGTGCTGATCGAAGGATCAGAAATCAGTATCTACCAACACCTATTGAGAAAACCATGACGCAATCTCCCTCAAAGAACCCTTGGATTTGGGTACCTTCCCTCTACCTCACCGAATCCTTACCTTATGTTTTGATCATTACGGTTTCTGTGGTGATGTACAAAAATCTAGGGGTCTCAAATGAAGATATTGGCCTATATACTTCCTTTCTGTACCTCCCTTGGGTGATAAAGCCCATTTGGAGTCCCATTCTTGAACTTTTTGGTCATAAAAAGCAATGGTTTCTGAGCATGCAGTTGATCCTATCACTCGTATTTTTAGGAGTAGGATTGACCACGGGTAGTTCCCATTTTTTCACGCTCACGCTCGCCTTTTTTTGGATGGGTGCCTTTGCCTCTGCTACAAATGACATCGCCTCGGATGGCCTGTACTTGATTGCTTTAAAACCGGAGCAGCAAAGTTTTTTCGTAGGGATGCGCAGCACCTTTTACCGGGTGGGGATGATTACCGGTCAGGGTTTGATCGTGATTGTGGCCGGCTTTTTAGAAGAGAAGTTTGCCAATCCTTCCCAAGCCTGGTCTTGGACCATGATTGGCGTAGGGGGCTTGATGCTCGTGCTGACAGGAATCAATTACCTCGCTACACCTAAGGTGCTAGAGAAACGCATTGCGAAAGAGGACCAACCTAGTTTTGGGAAGGTATTTTCCTCCTTTTTTACGAAGAAAAATATAGGACTATCCTTGGGCTTTGTCCTTCTCTACCGCTTGGGAGAATCCCAATTGGTGAAGATGGCCTCACCCTTCTTTTTGGATAAGCGCGCAGCCGGGGGACTGGAATTAAGTACTACCGAAGTGGGTTTTATTTACGGTACCTTAGGGGTGATTGCCCTATTGGTTGGTGGAATATTGGGCGGAATAGTGATCTCTAGAGATGGTCTTGGCAAGTGGATGATGCCCATGGCATTTGCCATCAATGCACCGAATATCGGCTATGTAATTTTGGCCTATCTCCAGCCGGAAAGTGTGGTTTTTGCTACTTCCGTGGTGGTAGTGGAGCAACTTGGCTATGGCTTTGGATTTGCAGCCTTTATGGTATTCCTTATTTATGTGGCAGATGGACTATTTAAGACAGCCCATTATGCCCTGGCGACTGGATTTATGGCCATGGGGATGATGCTTCCGGGCATGCTCAGTGGCTACGTGCAGCAGTGGCTCGGCTATCCCGGATTTTTCGTTTGGGTAGTAATCGCCACGATTCCAGGATTTGTGATGGCCTACACGGTGAAGTATCCGAGGGAGTTTGGAAAAAAAGTACTAAGTACAAAGTACTAAGTACAAAGTATGAGTTTGAATTAGGATGCGAATCTTCCTTGCATGTAGCAGCATGGCTTCTTACTAAATGCGGGACATTTTACTTCGAAGAAATCTTTTCTTGATACTTGATACTAGGGACTTTCTACTCCCTAAATATCGAATGTCGATAGAAGAAGGAAGAATTTCGAAGAACCTACAACGACACGAACATGAATAAAAATCAAAAAATTGCCCAGCTATTTTCTCCTGCGGCATTTATTCACGATACGGAAGAAAATTACCAAGCCATCGAGACCCTGATTCGCGAGCAGGAAATCGGGGGGCTGACTTTTTTTCACAGCAGGCATTCGGCTGCGGCCAACTTTGAAAAGCGGGCGGAAGTCCTGGACGTGAGCGGCACCTTTGAGAAACTGATTGGCTTGATCAACCGCTACCAGAAGGTAGCCAGCATCCCCTTACTCATCAGCATCGATGGGGAATATGGCCTAGCCATGCGTGTGGAAAAAACACCCCAATACCCCTTTGCCATTACCCTAGGAGCCTTGAAAAACGATGCTGCAACATGGGTGGAAAAAGTGGGCTACTGCATGGGCTTGGACATGAAGCGCTCCGGCATTCATCTCAACCTCGCCCCTTGTGCCGACGTGAATACGAATCCTGACAACCCAGTGATTGGCTACCCCTTGTGCCGACGTGAATACGAATCCTGACAACCCAGTGATTGGCTACCGCTCTTTTGGGAATAGCCCAGAAAAAGTATCCCAGTTGGCCTTTGCTGCCTATTTAGGAATGAAAAAAGCTGGCATCGGAGCCTGCTTGAAGCACTTCCCAGGACATGGGGATACAGCAACGGACTCGCATCTGGGCCTACCCATTTTGCAAAAAAGCAAGGCAGAACTGGAAGCAGAAGAGTTGATCCCTTTTCAGTACGGTATCGATCAGGGCGTAGAACTAATCATGGTAGGCCACTTGGCGGTGCCCGCATTGACTGGAGGAAAAAACATCCCCGCCAGCATCAGCCGCGAACTGATCACCGACTTGCTCAAGGGAGAAATGGGATTCAAAGGCTTGGTCATCTCTGATGCCTTGAATATGAAGGCGGTGGCCAATCTGTTTCCCGAGCCAGGCGAACTCGAATGGCAGGCTTTTCATGCGGGGAATGATATCCTATGCTTTTCAGATCACGTGAAAGAAGGTATCGAGAAAATTGCCCAGAATGCCTCAGATCCAGAAATTGATGTCGTTTTTGAAAAGGTGATGGGTTTAAAAACCCGCTTGGGTGTCCTAGAATCCAAGCCGATAATAGTTCCAACCTTCGATTGGGAAAGCCATTCCCAACTACAAAAAATCTTAGCTGAAAACTACATATCGGAGATCTATGGAGCGATTGATTCGGCAGCGCTCCAGGAATTGGCAAAAGCAAGAAAACTAGCTTACCGGGAATTTTTCACGGCTAGTCCAAGTCTGTTTTTCCAGCAGTTGGATCTTGCTTTTTCCTCGATCGAAGAGGCAGAGAAAGTGATTTTGGCCGTATTTGTGCCTAGTCACAAGCCCCTCAACCAGTTTGGAATGTACCAAGATACCTTAAATAAAATCCAAACCTTGGCGAAAACCAAGCCCTGTCTTCTGGTTCATTTTGGGAATCCCTTGGCACTCAAACATCTGGGCGAGCTGTCCGATTTTGAAGCAGTGATCTGTGCCTACCAAGGGTTTGAAGAAACACAGGCAGTCACAGCTGCTTTTATAGAAATGGGGGAATGACTCAAGCTTTCCTAGCTAGTTGGACTTGAACTCTTAAAAGTTTTATTTCAACACATGATGCGCCAAGACGCGCTGGACTTCGTAGACGTTCACGGACTTGTTGAACTGCTTTTTGATGCTGGGATGCACTTCGCTGGAAATCCAAATCTTTAATTCTGCATCCAAATCAAAGGTGCCTGCGGTCTCCACGCTGAACCTGGAAATGCTCTTGTAGGAGATGGAAGTATATTCGGTTTTGCTGCCGGTGATCCCTTGGATATCAACCAAAATTAGTCGCTTGTTGGTAAAAATAAAGGTGTCTCGGACTAGCTTGAAGCCGAGCTCAATCTCTTCTCCGGCGGTAAGCAACTGTCCATATTTCTTTTGAAGTTCTTCTTGACTGACCGCCCCTGCATTTCCCAATAGTGCTGAAAATAATCCCATAATTTGTTTTATTTTAAGTGTAATTACTAGGTAAAATGAAGTTGAAATTCTTTTCCCTTAATTCGTTCTACTTTTCTAGCGAAAACTTATACTCAATGGTATGAAGGTAGCGATCCCCCGGAAGAAGGACAGGGCTTGGAAAGTTGGAATGATGGATGGCATCAGGCCAATTTTGAGATTCCAAACAAAATCCCCAATGCTTTCCATACTTTTTGCCTTCTGCTCCTGGAAAATCGGAAAGAAAATTACCCGTGTAGAATTGAACCCCGGTATTGTCCGAATACATATCCATCACCCGGCCGCTTTCAGGATGGCGTACGCGAACAAAATGCTTCATTTCAGCAGATTTTTCTCTCTTCATTACCATGTTGTGGTCAAAGCCTCCTCCAAGGACTGCGATTTGATCTCCAAGAATCTTTGGTGATCGAAAATCAAAAGGGGTACCTCCTACCTCCTTCACCTCTCCAGTAGGAATTAGCTCCTCGTCGATGGGCGTGTAGGCCTCTGCCCAAAATTGAAACTCGTGATCCAAGGCATCGCGCTTCATACCTCCCAAATTGAAGTAGGTATGGTTGGTCAAGTTGACCAAAGTAGCTTGATCCGTAGTGGATTCAAACCTAATTCTCAGCAGATTTTCTGCGGTCAATTCCATCCAGAGGGTAGTTTGCAAATTGCCTGGATATCCCTCCTCTCCATCTACACTCAAATACGTCATCTTGACTCCCACGGCAGAGTCACTAGAATACGTTTCCGGAGTCCAAACCTTTTTATTAAATCCCTCTATTCCTCCATGCAAGTGATTGTCCCCATTGGTTTTGGCAAGGTCATAGGTCTTGCCCTGTAAGGAAAATTGAGCATTTGCGATTCGGTTGGCCACCCTACCGGCAGTTACCCCAAAAAAAGGATGTTCCGTAGTCAAAAAATCTTCCACTCGATCTAGAGTTAAGGCAATGTTTTCCATCTTTCCTTCCCTATCAGGAATTATAATCTTTGAAATCAATCCTCCATAATTGGAGAGTTCTACCTGCATGTGTCCATTGTCAAGAAGGTAGCGGTAAACGGGCTGTCCCTTAAAGTCTGTCAGGCGTTCGGAATGAATCATAAAGGTGGTGGTTACTGGTTTGATCTCTTGCTTAGGGGTTGGGGTGCAGCTGCTGAATCCCATGCCCAATAGGAGTAGACAGGTTACTGCTCGATTAAAATACAAGGTGAAAAAGGTCTTCTCCATAAAAAATCAATTTCTTAAGTGATTTTTTTCTATCCTATCCAAGTGGCTTTGCAGCTCCTCCCTTCCCAACCATTTTCCTCGGACCACTACCCCCATTGGTTTTTGCAGCGTCTTCAAATCTAAAAGAGGATTTTGCTCCACCAATACAAAATCTGCCTCAAAACCCTCTTTGATTTGTCCCCAATTATTGGATGCTCCCATGTATTGGGCAGGCACCAAAGACCCTGTTTTTAGGATTTCCAGGTTGGACATTCCTGCCTCCGACATCAAGGCAATTTCGTGGTGGATGGAAAAGCCAGGCACATTGAATACTTGCGGGGAGTCGGAGGCCATGATCATGGGTACACCCGCACGATGCATTTCAAGAAACAATTTTCGGCGAAAAGCCAGGTAAGGCGCTACGACTTCCTTGTTCAGCATACCTGCGCGTTCCAATTGCTTTTTGGTATTCACCCACTGTTGAATCTGCAATCCCGGAAGGTATTTCATTTCTGGGGCCAAGCGAAAAGTATCGGCGGGGATGTAACCAAAATACCGATCAAAAAGGGTGAGCGTTGGCGCCAAGTACGTTCCTTGGTTCAAGGTTTTTTGAATCAACTCTGGGAGTTTACTCCAGTCCACCTGAGAGGACAAATTCAGGTTGAATGGACCTGAAGTAGCTACATCTATGACAACATGACTAGGTAGCAAGCCTTCCATGTACCCATCCATGTGTTCGATGGATTTAAATCCATCTTCCAAGGCTTGATGAATTCCCACATCCAAGGGTACGTGCCCTCCAAATGGGATGTTTTCCGCCTTTGCTGCAGTTGCGATGGCTTTCATTTCATCCGAAAGTACTCCAGGATGGATCTTCAAATGATCGTATCCTTCCAGCTTCTGGGTTTTCACCATTGCAGCTGCTTGCTCGGGATCCGTGACTGAGTTGGCATTGAAGGAAGGCCCAGAAATGTATACCCTAGGTCCAATCAATTCTCCAGCATTCAATTTGTCCCGAAGGGCAATGTGGCTAGGATGCCCCAGCATGCTCCGAATACGAACCACCCCATTGGCTAGGTATAGCCATAGGGACTCCTCTTGGAGTTGGGTATTGCCATCGGCGGCTACCGGCAAATGCGCATGGAATTCGGCAAGTCCAGGGTAAACATAACTCCCCTTGCCTTCAATCCGGGTAACTTGCTGCCATGCTTTGGGCAAATTTCCAGAGGGAACAATGGATTCAATTTTACCATCCTTGACCAAAAGTGTCTGATTTTCTAAGATTTTACCTGTTTCCAAAGAAACCACATGTACTTGGCTGATGACCAAGTCTTGGGCAAATCCACAGGAAGACCAAAGTACGAACAGAAAGAGAAGAGCAAGTATCCTGAATGTCATAAGAGAGGGAAGCTAGTTGATCTTGAAGTTCGCTCCTTGTTTATCTAATTCCAACCCCACGGTCAGAAAAGTAATGTAGAGGAGGGAAAATTTGGAGAAGGAGTATTCTCTTGAAATCCAATCAGGATTGGGTCCAATGGGTATGGTAATACGCCCCAGAGGGATCATCCTTACGCTGGTAGGTATGTGCACCAAAATAATCCCGCTGTGCTTGAATCACAGAAGCGGAAGATTCTGCAGTCATTCTAGCCAACAAGTAATTGGCTCCTGCACTAAGCACAGGTAGCGCAAATCCATGGGTCAATCCTATTCCCACTACTTCGGCTAAGTCTTTTCTATTTCCCTTTACCTTTTCCCTAATCCCTGGAAGTTCTAGGAAAGAGACCTGATGGGAATACCCCAAGGCGATGCTCTCCATCAATTCAGATCTAATAATGCAGCCATTGGTCCAAATTCGCGCTATTTCATTGAAATTAAGGTCCCATCCTTTGGAATCTGAGACCGTTTTCATCAATCGAAATCCAGCCTCGTGATTGATGATTCGAGCCAGAGCATAGGCCTCTTTGATTTTGGGAAGCCAAGTTTGCAGATCGCCTGAAATTTTCTCCAATTGATGGCCAAATTGGCGAGCAAAGGCTGTTCGAGTAGCTTTTTCCGAGGATAGGCCTCGAGCATTTACCGCTTCCGCCAAAGGGCTGTATGGAATCCCATATTCCAAGGCTGTAGTCAGGGACCAAGCACCTGTTCCCTTTTGCCCTGCTTGATCCAAAATCTTATCCAGAAGCAATTCTCCACCCTCTTTGAAAAGCAATAAATCAGCAGTAATTTCTAATAGAAAGGATTTCAATTCTCCTTTTCCCCATTCTGAAAAAATGGCAGATACCTGCGCTGCCGAGCAGCCAAATCCAAAACGGAGCAAATGAACCAACTCCGCCAAGACCTGCATCTCCCCATACTCTATAGAATTGTGGACCATTTTGATGAAATGGCCCGAGCCTCCTGGCCCCACATAGGTCACACAAGGATTGCCATTTTGATCTTTGGCAGCCATCTTTTCCAAGTACTCAGCCACCATAGCATATCCTTCTGGATTTCCTCCTGGCATGATGGAGGGGCCTTTTCTGGCTCCCTCTTCCCCGCCCGAAACTCCCATGGGTAAAAAATGCATGCCAATACCTTTTAATCGATTTACCCTATCCTCAGAATCTTTGTAAAAAGAATTACCTCCATCAATTACCAGATCCTGAGGATCCAATAGGGGAAGTAAGCTATCCAATTGGGCATCAATGGCAGCCCCCGCAGGAATCATCATCAAAATTTTTCGAGGCTGCTCAAGGGATTCTACAAATTTTTGCAGGTCTTCAAACGCCAATAGTTGTGGAAACTCTGGATGTGCATCGCAGACTGCTTGGGCAACGCCCTCTTCTTTTCCTGCCACAAAACGATTGAAAAGGGATACAGAAACCCCTTTTTCGGCCAAATTAAGTGCCAAACTTTTACCCATCACCCCCATACCCATCACACCTATTTTCATTTTCATTCCTTGAGAAGTTAAGTAGTCTAGGGATGCCTCCAAAACTTCCTCTGGAGTCCCTGTTACATTCAATAATAGCCCAAAAGAAGGTTTTTCCCAAATAGCAAGTTGAGAATCAAGCATAGAAGCCTTCATGTAGTGTCCCTTTCGGGCAAGCATGCGCTCCCAAAGTAAGTTTCGTTCTCCTTGAAGGTGGATCCAGTGCTGATCCGAATGGACTTGAAGCCTTTGCCTGTAGGCATTTTTCAAGGCCGAACATGCCAATACAGCACCCCCTCTTTCTTGATACTCCAACAAGGCATCTGCCAAGGCTTGCAGCCAAGGCATTCTATCCTCATCAGTAAGGGGCTCTCCCCTGCTCATCTTGGCAATATTGGTCTGGGTGTGGAATTGGTCTGCATCCAAAAACGGAAGCCCCAGCCGGGCAGACAAGCCCAGTCCTAAGGTGGTTTTTCCCGTACCCGATACCCCAGTGATCACGATAAGCATAGCGCAAAGGTAACTTTTTGCAGCAAACTGCCCATCACCTGAATAAGCCTAAGCTCCTTCTTTGAATGTAAAATGCCAACCTTTTTCTGATAATCGCCAACACCCTCCAACTACTTATTTTGAGCAAAACAATGATTCCAAGGGCTGAATAGCTACCTTTGCAGCTCAATTCCAAGTAGTCATGATTTCCGTAGACAACGTTTCAGTCCTTCATGGAGGTAGTCCTCTATTTAGCAATATTACTTTCAACATCAACGAAAGCGATAAAATAGCCCTTATGGGAAAAAATGGAGCCGGTAAATCCACCTTGCTCAAAATCATTGCTGGAGTAAATAAACCTAC
>JAJTDZ010000054.1:18468-39010 GCA_021298245.1 Algoriphagus sp.
GGGATGAAAGAGGAGATGGATCGCATCAACGAAGAATTGACTTTACGCACCGATTATGAGTCAGAATCCTATTACCAATTGATTGAAAAAGTATCTGAACTCAGCGAAAAATATTACGCCATAGAAGAAGTGAACTATGAGGCCGAAGTGGAAAAAGTCCTCCTTGGATTAGGCTTTGTCAGAGAAGATTTTCAAAGACTTACCTCAGAATTTTCTGGGGGATGGAGGATGCGCATAGAACTAGCTAAAATACTCCTTCAAAACCCGGATCTAATTTTGTTGGACGAGCCTACCAACCACCTGGATATCGAATCCATCCAATGGCTAGAAGACTTTTTGTTGACCAAAGCGAAAGCAGTAGTAGTCATTTCTCACGACCGCGCCTTTGTAGACAACATCACCACCCGCACCATCGAGGTGACCATGGGAAGAATATACGACTACAAAGCCAAATACAGCCACTACTTGGAGCTTAGAAAAGAAAGAAGGGAGCAGCAACAAAAACACTTCGAAGAACAGCAAAAATTTATTGCTGAAACCACCCAGTTTATCGAACGATTCAAAGGGACCTACTCCAAGACCTTACAAGTTCAGTCTCGCGTGAAAATGCTGGAAAAATTGGAGATCGTCGAAGTCGATGAAGTGGACACCTCTGCCTTGAAACTCCGCTTCCCTCCTTCTCCTCGATCCGGAAAATACCCTGTCATCGTGGAAGACATGAGCAAGAGCTACGGGGACCACGTCGTGTTTCACCACGCCTCCATGACCATCGAGCAGGGGCAAAAAGTAGCCTTTGTAGGGAAAAATGGAGAGGGTAAATCCACCATGATCAAAGCCATCATGGGCCAAATTGATTTTCAAGGAAAATGTGAATTGGGACACAATGCGCTAGTTGGGTACTTTGCTCAAAACCAAGCCTCCCTCCTAGACGAGAGCTTGAGCATCTTCGATACCATAGATCAGTTGGCAGTAGGAGAGATTCGTACCAAAATAAAAGATATCTTAGGCGCTTTCATGTTTAAAGGAGACGATATCCAAAAAAAGGTCAAAGTACTCTCTGGAGGAGAAAAAACACGTTTGGCCATGATCAAATTGCTTCTCCAACCGGTCAACTTGCTTATCCTGGACGAACCTACAAACCACCTGGATATGAAAACCAAGGACATCATCAAAGATGCGCTGAAGGCCTTTGACGGCACCTTAATTCTTGTGTCACACGATCGAGACTTTTTGGATGGTTTGGCTACCAAGGTTTTTGAATTTGGCAATAAGCGAGTTCGGGAGCATTTTGAGGACATCAACGGTTTCCTCCGAGCGAAGAAGTTGGAAAACCTACGCGAGGTAGAACGCAGGTAAGTTGAGCAAAACCGACTGGAAATAAAAAAAGCAATTCTCTCGAATTGCTTTTTTTAGGGATAAGTAACCTTAGCGGGCGTAGTTCACAGCTCGCATTTCGCGTATGACCGTGACCTTGATTTGTCCAGGGTATTGCATTTCCTTTTCTATTTTCTGAGAGATATCAAAGGAAAGTTGTCCTGCCTTCTGATCGTCTACCGAATCTGCATCCACCAAGATTCGTAGCTCTCTACCTGCCTGCATGGCAAAGCACTTGTTGACCCCGTCAAAGTTCAAGGCCAATTCCTCCAATTCTTTGAGACGCTTCACGTAGCTATCCATGATTTCACGACGGGCACCTGGACGAGATCCTGAGATGGCGTCCGATGCCTGTACGATAGGGGATATCATGGAGGTCATTTCGATTTCATCGTGGTGAGCTCCTATGGCATTGCAAATTTCTGGATGCTCCTTGTAGCGTTTGGCAAGCTCCATACCCAAGATAGCATGGGGCAATTCTTGTTCTTCGGGCCACACCTTGCCTATGTCGTGAAGTAGTCCGGCTCTCTTGGCCAACTTGGCATTCAGACCCATTTCTGCAGCCATGGTAGCGGCCAACTTGGCTACTTCTCTAGAGTGCTGCAAAAGATTTTGTCCGTAAGAGGATCTAAACCTCATCCTACCCACTAGTTTGATTAGCTCGGGATGAAGACCATGAATACCAAGATCAATACAGGTACGCTCTCCAATTTCTACGATCTCCTCTTCAATGTTTTTCTCCGTTTTGGCCACCACCTCTTCGATACGTGCCGGGTGAATACGGCCATCTTGTACCAATCGGTGAAGGGAAAGCCTAGCGATTTCCCTTCGCACGGGATCAAAACCAGAAATGATGATGGCTTCCGGGGTATCGTCAACTACGATTTCCACACCTGTGGCGGCTTCTAGGGCGCGAATATTTCTTCCTTCTCTTCCGATGATTTTTCCCTTGATATCGTCACTTTCAATATTGAATATCGAAACGCAATTTTCTACCGCATGCTCTGTAGCCGTACGCTGAATGGTGTCCAAGACAATTTTTTTCGCTTGCTTGGTAGCTGTCAACTTGGCCTCATCTAAAATATCTTTGATTTGTGAAGATGCCTTGGTTTGGGCCTCTTCGGTCAGCATAGTGATCAATTGTTCACTTGCTTCCTCTCGGGTAAGGCCTGCTATTTTTTCTAAGTCAGCAATGCGCTGATTAGTCACGCGATCTAGCTCCTCTTTCCTGACTTGTACTGCATGTAGTTGGGCCGTCAATACCTCTTTCCTACTCTCTAGCTCGGCTTCTTTTCTTTGAAGTTGTTCCTGTTCTTTGGCCACTTGTTGTTGAAGCTGCCTTACCTTGTTTTCGTTGCTGATAATCAAGTTCTTCTTATTGTTGGCCTCTTCATCAAACTCGGCCTTCAACTTCAAATACTTTTCTTTTGCTTCTAGTATGCGGTCTCTTTTGATGGACTCGGCAGTCAATTCTGCTTCCCTGAGCATGGATTTGATCCGCTCTTGGGCTTCTTCTTCACGCTTTGCTTGTTTGCCTTTAAAGAAAAATCCCGCGCCTGCTGCGCCTATACCTAGCCCTGCCAGGGCTGCAAGTATGGATAATAAAATTACGTTCATAGGTTGTATCTGTTCTAAATACACCTACCGGCTCCAAAAAGTGCCAAAATGAGAAAAATCAATTCAAAGCGTCTTACTCAGCAAGGCCGAAATATGGGCAAGACTGCGCTGGATATGCTCGCTATCTCCCGCATTGACCTCGTGGGTTTCCAAGGACTCCACCATACAATCAAAGGCAACCATGGCCAATAAATCGGTGGTATCGTCTAAGCCAAATTCTGACTTATACTTTCTTAATTTTTCATTGATCAACTTACCTGCATGACGAATTTTGCCTTCATCTTCAGGCTTAACCCGCATGGGATATTCTCTATCTCCGATTTTTACTTTAATGGCAAGGGGTTCCATTTATTCGGATAGGTAGGTGATCAATTGATCGATTTCTTGTATATACGAATTGATTAAGTCACTCATTTCGACGGCATCCTCAGGGCTTACCGGTCGGTTGTCTACAATGTTACTAATTTTAATCTTATTTTTAAAATGGTGTAAGGCCATTTCCTTATCACCCAACTCCTTTTCCAGAGTAGTTAATTTACTCCTTAACTCCTCATTTTCAGCATGCAAGGACTCTATTTTTTTGCTTACTTGAACGGAAAGTTTTTCAAGTTTTTCTAATTCCTCTTGAATCATGGGCTAGCTTCGGATAGTAGCACCTACCTGTTCCTGGAAGGCACGAATCAAGTTACTCATTGTTTTTTCAATTTCCTTATCGGTCAGCGTATTTTCCTGATCTTGTAGGATAAAACTCAGGGCATAAGCTTTTTTACCCGCTTCAATTTTGTCTCCCTGGTACACGTCAAAAACATCAATTTTCCTCAGTAATTTTCCCCCTGCCTTTTCTGCGACGCCCCTTACTTTATCGTAGCTGACCCCTTTATCGATGACCAAGGACAAGTCTCTTCGAACCTCTGGAAATTTTGAAAGCTCTTGGAATTTCTTCAAGCCGGAAGATTTTTTTGCCAGTAGGTCCCAATCCAATTCTACATACCATACCTCCTGCCTCACCCCTGCCAATTTCAATTGACGCTCTTCTACCAATCCCAAGGTGCCCGCCACTTTTTCTCCTAAGTAAATCGATAATCCATAGGCAAATGGTGAGGATTCTAGGGGAACTACTTTTCCCAATTCAATGCCCAAACGCTCCAAAATACGGAGGACAGTGGCATAGCTATCTTCAAAAGCAAATGGCTTGGCTGCCTCTATCCAACTTTCAGAAGATCGGTTTCCAGAAAGGAACAATGCCAATCTTTTGGACTCCTTGTACCCATCTTCCGCCTTCTGGTAAACAGTACCAAATTCAAAACATTTCAAATCTGTCTGCCTTCTATTGATGTTGTGTGCCAAAACTTCCAAGCCAGAAAAAAGCAGGGTTTGACGCATGACCCCTAGGTCCTCACTGAGTTTGTTGAAGATTTCCACGGTTTTACTGGGGTCCAAAAACCCAGATTTTCCCACATACTCGGGACTAGTGAGGCTATTGGTAATCAATTCAAAATAGCCTTGGCTAGCCAACATCTCCGAGAGGCGATACTGAAGTTTGGAAACGTCCTTTTGGGGATGTTCAGCCAAGTAATCTGTTTTTAGATGATCCGATAAGGCCACCTGTTGAAATCCGTAAATCCTCAAAATTTCTTCAATGATGTCTGCCTCCCTGGTGACATCTACGCGATAGGGCTTTACCCTTGCTACAAAACCACCGGGATGCGATGTGCTCACTTGAATATCCAAACTCTCCAGGATAGAGATGACTTCATGAGGAGCTATCTCTTTTCCTATCAACCTGTTGATATTTCCATAACTAACCTGGATATCCACTTCTGTTTTAGGATGAGGATAGAGGTCGATCAACTCGGATGCTACCTTAGCCCCTGCAAGTTCCTGCAGTAGAAGTACCGCTTGTTTTAATGCATAAACGGGCATGTTTGGATCGGTGCCGCGTTCAAATCGAAAGGAAGCATCCGTCTTTAGTCCGTGGTATTGAGCTCCTTTTCGGATGACATCAGGAGAGAAATAGGCAGATTCTAAGAAAATGGAGCTAGTCCCTTCACTTACCCCAGAATTTATCCCACCAAAAATCCCCGCTATACACAAGCCCCCTTGATCGTCCCCAATCATAAGTTCTTCCCCTGACAACTTTCTTTGCTTGTCGTCTAGGGTGACAAAAGGAGTGCCTTTAGGAAATTTTCCTACCCTTATTTTTCCATTAGAAATTTTATCGGCATCAAAGGCATGTAGGGGTTGACCTAAATCGTGCAAGATGAAGTTGGTAATGTCCACTACATTGTTGATGGGTTCCAAATCCAAAGACCTAAGAAAATTTTGTAACCATACCGGTGAGGGCCCCACCTTTACGTCAGTCAGGACAAGCCCCGCATACCGGGGACAGTCAGAAACAGCATCTACCTGCACCGAAATGTGCGGGCCCTGCTGGGTTTGAACTGGTAACTCTTTTTCCTCTGCCAAGCACAAGGGCCTTCTTAGCAAGGCTTTCAAATCTCTGGCCACACCCAAATGGGAAGCAGCATCCGAGCGATTGGGTGTAAGTCCTATTTCCAAAACGTAATCCTCGGTCACCTCAAAATAGGAAGCAGCAGGACTGCCATTGGGTAAAGTTGTGTCCAATACCATAATCCCAGCATGAGAAGTTCCCACCCCAATTTCATCTTCAGCACAAATCATTCCTTCAGACACCTGCCCTCTTATTTTTGCCTTCTTAATTTCTATAGGTTCTCCTTGATTGGGATACAAGGTAGATCCAACCGTAGCTACCACTACCTTTTGACCGACAGCTACGTTGCTAGCTCCACATACGATTTGTGATGGAACTTCTCCCCCAATATCCACCGTAGTGATACGTAGCTTGTCGGCATCAGGATGCTTATGACAGGTAAGAACCTCCCCTATAACTACCCCTTTAAGTTTGCCAGGAATAGACTCAAAGCATGATATTCCTTCTACCTCAAGTCCCGATTGGGTAAGTAAGGCAGCAATATCCTCTGGACTTTCAGTAAAATGAAGGTAGTGTTTGAGTCTAGAGATGGATATTTTCATAAGGCAAAGGGTCGGAAATTATCCGTAATGGTATCTATTAGGCATTATAATGCCTTCTTTGGTGTGAAAAACAAAGTTAAAAGAATTGCCACAGGGCGCGATCATTTATCGTAATTTTTCTCCCCGGCTTCTATCGCAATATCCAAGATATTTTCTTTTGGAGGCAGAGGACAGGCAAACTCAGGATTATAAGCACAATATGGATTAAAGGCCAAATTGAAGTCTAAGGTGATGCTATTTTTCCCATCTTGGCGCACGTTGAGGTACCTTCCTCCACCGTAGGTCTCCTTTCCCGAAGTCTGGTCGGCAAATGCCAAAAAGAAATTTTTCATATCCGACTCGCTGACCGCCTGCAGGAGCAATACCTTATTGGTTTTTCCGCCTAATTCAAATTCCGCAAAGGAATGCTCCACATAGCGCTCGGTACTGCCGTCAGTTAAGGGAACTTCCCTAATTTTTTTAGCCTCTATGGGGAGCAATCGGGCCTTAACCCGAAAGGAGGGCTTGATTTCAAAAAAGGTGAGAGAGGTGAACCCCTGCTTTTGACTTTCTGTGAGAGGAGATTCGGCATTGAAGCGAATAAATTTAAACTGACGCTCTCGCTCTTTTTCAATTTTTGCTAGGTAATCTTCAGGACTTTCTGCAGCAGTAAACATGTATCCTATGACAGCAATTACTACCAAGGAAATAAAGATTAGAAGGATTTGGCTAGATTTCACGTGACCTTTTTTGAATGATTACAACCGATTGTAGTTGGAAACGGGATTGAATTTAACAAGAAATAAAAACTACATCAGCCCCCCGTCGACAAAGCTAAAGTATCCCTGATCGGAGAACAGCAAGTGGTCAAGAACAGGTACTTCTAATTCCCTACCAATTTTTACAAGCTTCGCTGTGATCGCTTTGTCTTGTTCGGAAGGATTTAAATTTCCACTGGGGTGATTATGAACCAAAATTAAGGAATGTGCCTTGTGTTCCAAGGCGCAGGAAAAAACAACTTTAGGATCAACCACCGTACCTGACATGCCCCCTTGACTAATCCTTTGCTTTTTAATCAAATAATTGCCTCGATTGAGCAGTACTACAAAAAAATGTTCCACCCATTCGTCCTGCAGGTCAGCTCGGAGCAACTCATAGACTTGACTGGAATGGGTTATTTTTTGTTTCTGGGGAATCTCCTGATCTTTTCTTCTTCTCCCTAATTCCAAGGCGCATACGATGGACAGAGCTTTGGCCTCCCCTATTCCCTTAAATTTCATCAACTCCAAAACCGTCATTCTCGCCAAGCGAGAGAGGTCTTGGTCTACGGCTGTAAGGATCTTCTTGGAAAGGTCGACTGCACTCATAGAAGAACTCCCTGTCCTGAGTAAAATGGCTACAAGCTCTGTGTCAGTGAGAGCTGCTTTACCTTTGAGGAGTAATTTCTCTCTTGGCCGATCTTGCTCGGCCATCTCAAAGATTTTTAATGAAGTGGAAGGCATTTCTTAGATTAAAAAGTAGAAATAAATGTACTAAAAATGCATAAAAAAACCCTGCTTTTTGGGCAAGGTCTCTTTATAAAAGGTAAATTTTAAGCTAGCGCATTGACAAGTTTTGCCAACTTTGATTTTTTGTTACTCGCGTTGTTTTTGTGGATGACGTTCTTCTTTGCCAATTTGTCAAGCATAGAAGAAACCTTTTTAAACAGCTCCATGGCCTCTATTTTGTCGGTAGTCGCCTTAAGTTTCTTGATGAAAGTACGTGTGGTTTTCGCCTGGTACCTATTTCTCAAACGCTTCACATCGTTTGCACGAATTCTTTTTAGAGCTGATTTATGATTTGCCATATCTCGTTAATTTTCTAATTCTACTTTCCCCAGTTTCAAACGGGAATGCAAAGTTATTGTAAATAATTAATTCTGCCAAAGTATTTTTAAACATTCCTTTTTTAAATGATTGCCCGCTATCGCGCAATGACGATATTTTTATGATTTTTTCCCTAAAAAAGCTTTTTCCTTCAAAAAAAGCATTCAAATAAGTAGCTTTAAGCATGTATTTTTTGATCTTACATGCCCTCTTACTTACTTTTTCTATTCCTCCGCAAAAGACCTGGGGCTTCTTCGCTCACGAGTTGATCAATAGGCAAGCCGTATATTCTTTACCTCCTGAAATGATGTCCCTGTTTAAAAAGGAGTTGCTTTTTCTAGGAGAAAAATCAGTGAATCCTGATCGAAGGAGGTATGCAGTACAGGGGGAAGCCGAAAAACACTATATCGACCTAGACCATTACGGGGATAGTGCAAGGAGCCTACTTCCCAAGTATTGGCCACAGGCCTTAGAAAAGTATTCCGAAGATACCCTTCGCGCGCACGGCATAGGGCCCTGGTCGACCTACCTCACCTTTGTTAGTCTCACCAAAGCCTTTGCAGCTCAAGATAAAGCCTCTATCCTTCGTCTTTCGGCAGACCTAGGGCATTACCTAGGGGACCTAAACGTCCCTTTACATACCACCCAAAACTATAACGGTCAACTCAGCGGACAGACGGGCATCCATGGCTTTTGGGAAAGCAGGATTCCAGAACTACAAGCTAAAAACTACAGCTTTTGGGTAGGGAAAGCCACTTACGTCACAGATCCCCAGGAAGCTCTTTGGGAGGCGGTGTCACGAGCCCATGCCCAGGTGGATACGGTCTTGCGTTTTGAAAAAGAGCTGAGTGCAGCATTTTCCGAAAGTCAAAAATACAGTTATGAGGAGCGTAATGGCCTGACGGTACGGGTTTATTCCCGAGCGTTTACTGAAGCCTATGCTGCCGCACTACACGGACAGGTGGAAAGGCAACTCCAACGTTCTATCAAGATGATTGCCGACTTTTGGTATACCGCCTGGGTCAATGCCGGGCAACCCGACCTGAGTAGGCTTAAAGAGGGTAACCAAGAAAAAGAAAAAGAAGCAGCATCTGGACTCCAAGTCAGGGAGCATCATTAGCGTCATCCACTAAAGGACAGGCAAAAAAAGGAGGTAAGCTTTGCACTTCCTCCTATCCTGGATGATTTACTTCAAATTCTTATAGCGGATTCTTTTTGGAAGCACATCCCCCAGGCGCTTTTTCTTATTTTCTTCGTAATCGGAGAAGTTCCCTTCAAACCATTACACCTGCGAGTCACCTTCAAAGGCCAAGATATGCACCGCACATCCTCCAAAATTTTCCAGGGCTTCTTCCAAAGCACGGAGGGTGTTGACGTCCAAATCGTTGGTAGGCTCATCCAGCAAAAGTAAATTACCTCCTTCCTTCAAGGTGATGGCCAGGTGCACGCGGTTGCGCTCTCCACCGGAAAGCACCCCTACTTTTTTCTCTTGATCTGATCCTGCAAAGTTAAACTTGGACACGTAGGCGCGGGCATTGACTTCCTTGTTGCCCAGCTTCATCAGTTCGTTTCCATCAGAGATCAACTGGTATACGGTCTTGTTGGGGTCCAAGGTGTCGTGCTCCTGGTCCACATAGGCCAATTTTACTGTTTCTCCCACCTCAAAATTTCCTGTATCCGCCTTTTCTTGCCCAGTAATCAATTTAAATAAGGTAGACTTACCCGCGCCATTGGGACCAATGATGCCCACGATGCCTCCTTGAGGCAAGGAGAAACTGAGATTCTCAAAAAGCAATTTGTCTCCGTAAGCTTTGGACACGTTATTGACTTCAATCACCTTGGCACCCAATCTCGGTCCTGGAGGAATAAACAGCTCCAATTTGGCTTCTTTTTCTTTGGACTCTTCACCGATGAGTTTATCGTAGGCGTTCAAACGGGCCTTACCCTTGGATTGCCTGGCTTTGGGCGACATGCGGATCCACTCCAACTCACGCTCCAAGGTCTTCTGACGCTTGGATTCGGTTTTCTCTTCCTGCTTCAAGCGCTGTTGCTTTTGATCGAGCCAGGAAGAATAGTTGCCCTTCCAAGGGATCCCCTCTCCACGGTCGAGCTCGAGGATCCATCCGGCCACGTTGTCTAGGAAGTAACGATCGTGGGTAACGGCAATGACCGTGCCCTTATAATTTTGCAAATGCTGCTCTAGCCAATGCACAGACTCGGCATCCAGGTGGTTGGTCGGTTCATCGAGCAGCAACACATCGGGCTCCTGCAAGAGTAATCGGCAGAGTGCTACGCGTCTTTTCTCTCCACCAGATAGGTTGGCCACATTGGCATCGGCAGGTGGGAGACGCAAGGCATCCATGGCCTTGTCTAGCATCACGTCCAATTCCCAGGCATTGACTGCATCTAATTTTTCTTGAACTTCCCCTTGACGGGTAATCAGCTTGTCCATGGCATCTGGATCATCCATCAGGGCCGGATCCATAAATTTTTCGTTGATTTCTTCAAATTCTTTGAGCAAGGCGACCGTTCCAGATACTGCTTCCTCCACCACTTCTTTGACAGTCTTGCTGGGGTCTAGCTTAGGTTCTTGTTCCAACATCCCTACGGTATAGCCTGGAGACCACACTACCTCCCCTAAAAATTCCTTTTCTAATCCTGCAATGATGCGCAGCAAGGAAGACTTACCTGATCCGTTGAGACCCAAGACTCCAATTTTAGCCCCATAAAAGAAGGAGAGGTAAATGTCTTTTAAGACTTTTTTCTGAGGGGGATAAATTTTTGATACCCCTGCCATGGAAAATATGATTTTTTCTGTGCTCATGCCCTAAAGTGTTGGAATTAGAATAAACAATTCAGCAGGGCAAAAATATACCTTTCTTAGGATAAGTGAGGGCTAATTGATTATTTTGCATAAAATTGAGCTCTAGCACCTATAACCCAGTGAAGTACGATGACGCATTCCTTTGGATATATCAAAGACGGTAAGGTCTTTCTAAAGGGTTTTTTAGGGAGAGGTGACCGTGAAATCGGAGAGGTAAAGGGAGACGAGGCCTCAACGATCCGCTATTTTGAATCTCGATTTGAAGTCCTTCAGGAAAAGGTAGCTAAACTAAAAGCGGCCATAGAAGAAAATCAAAACAAAGGATCTTTTTTGATGAGGTTAGTCCACCTAAGGGAATCTCTCTGGGAAAGTGATGCTTTGGGCGATTTTGTTCCACTTATCGAAGACTTGGACAAGCAGGAAGCTGCACTCAATGCAATCATCCAAAGCAATAGGGCCAAAAATTTGGAAGTAAAAAAGGCTTTGATTCAAGAGGCCCAGGCCATAGAGTATAGCACAGATTGGAAGGACAATTCTGAAAAATTTAAAGACTTAAAGCTTCGATGGATTAAAACAGGTCCTGTAGAAAAAGAAGTTCAAGACGATATTGAGGAACAATTCAATACCCTCGTTCAAAACTTTTTTGACAAAAGGCAACTTTATTTCGATGGGTTAGCCCTGCAAGCAGAGGAAAATTTGCGCGTCTATGAAGGACTGGTACGCCAAGCCAGGGAAGCTCATGATCTTGTTGATGCCAAATTGGCCTTTGAAATCAGTAAAAAAATTCAAAAAGAATGGAAGGAAGCAGGAAAAGTACCTGCAGAAAAACGGCAGCCTCTCTGGGATGAATTTTCTAGACTAAACAATAGGATATTTTCCCGTTACAAAAGAAGCCTAAACCCAGGTCCTGAAATGCATCCCAGGGAAGTCCTCAAAAAAGTAGAAGAGTTGATGGAAGAAGTGAAAAAATTGGCTCACCAAACTAGCAGTCCTGAAATAATTTCACGTGCCAAGGCCATACAAGAAGAATGGAAGAAGCTTCCTATGCGAAAACCCAAAGAAGCTACCCTGCCTGCAAGATCCTACCAGTTTTTCGTAGACATCATTTTTGAAAAGGCTTTTTTAGAAAAATTGGCACACAACAAATATGCTGATTTTGATAGCAAGCCCGAAGAAGAGCAATTTCAAATCAAAGCTTCTATTCTCAAAGATTTGCTGCATAGAGATCAAAGCGAATGGGAAACCATGCAGCTCAATTCGGACAATTTTAGAGTGGAAACACCAGACTTTGAAATGATGATGAAAAAAAAATTGGCCAACATTAAAAGAAAGGTGGACGTAAAAAATTATTTACTTAGACAACTTTCTCCAAAAAATTGAGTTCAACTTACATATTGTAAAAAATTAGTATTCTTGCATTTAGAAAAATCCGGAACACTTACTAAATTAAACCTCATGTACTGGACCCTTGAATTAGCCTCCTACCTAGAAGATGCTCCCTGGCCAGCAACCAAGGACGAACTTATTGATTATGCCATTCGCTCTGGCGCTCCTCTTGAAGTGGTAGAAAACCTTCAAGAATTGGAAGACGACGGCGAACCCTACGAGACCATTGAAGAAATTTGGCCGGACTATCCTACCAAAGACGATTTCTTTTTTAACGAAGACGAATATTAAATCAAAAACCCCATGTAGGGGTTTTTGATTTAATATTCATTTCTACTATGCCTTTAGGTAGTTCTAGGTAGGTATAACTTTAACTATTCCATACATTCTTCCGTTCAGTATATCGTATTTTGCTTACATGAATTTTTTTTCGCTTTGTAAGCTTAGGATATAGGCATCTCCAAAGTCCGGTTCAATACTTACCGCCTCTTACAGTTTGCTTAGAAAAGATTACTGCATACAAACAAAATCCCTGGATCTAGATGGTCCTCCAATTGACTGACTTCCTAAACAAAAATAATCTTGATTTCATTTTTTAGATTGAGCTAACAAAAAATCCGCATACTCCAGGTCCTCAGGGGTAGTGAGCTTGATGTTTTCTAAATTTCCTTCAAAAAGACTTAGTTCCCATCCTTGATGCTCGTAGACCGTAGCATCGTCAGAAAAAATCGGCAATTCTTCGGTACCAAATGCTTCTCTGATTTTATCGAGTTGGAAGGTTTGGGGAGTCTGAACCAGACGAAAGTGGGTTCGATCTTGGAAACTACTTTCTCCAGAAGTACTCACTTTTCTCAAGGAATCTTTCAAAGCCACCACGGGGATCGCACTTCCTTTTTCTGCAGCTATTTCAAAGCTTTTTTGGATCACTTTTTCACTCACAAAGGGTCGAACACCATCGTGGATGGCTACAAGGCCATGTTGAAAAGGCAGGGCCATCAATCCATTTTTTACGGATTGAAAGCGGCTACTTCCTCCAGCCACCAGCCGATGGGGAAGATCAAAGCTATGGGAAGCGCATAAATTATTCCAGTACTCGAAGTCCTCCTTAGGCAACACCAAAATCAAGAGCAAACTGGGATCCGTTAGAAAAAACCGTTCCAGGGTATGCATGAGCACAGGCTTTCCTGCTAAGGGTAGGTATTGCTTAGAAAGGGCGGTCCCCATCCGCATTCCTTTGCCTCCGGCGACGAGTACAGCTGCTTTGTTCATGCGCGTTGAATTGGTACAAAAATAAAGTTCCATTCGAAACGCGCCTCCTGTTTGATCATATTTCTACTCCCTAAGGTGTCGTACATTTAAGTGGAAGAATACACGAAAGGGTAAAAAAAAGTCCTGCAGGTGCAGGACTGATTAAAATCACAAAATCAACATAGCGTCTCCGTAAGAGAAGAATCGGTACTTCTCTTTGACAGCTTCCTTGTAGGCCTTCATGATCAAAGGGTATCCACCAAAGGCAGCAGTAGTCATCAATAAAGTAGACTCTGGAAGGTGGAAGTTGGTGATTAAAGCATTGGCAATTTTGAAATCGTAGGGAGGAATAATGAACTTATCTGTCCATCCACTACTTTCTTTTAGCCTTCCACCAGCCGTTACAGAAGATTCAATGGTTTTTAAAGAGGTAGTACCAACCGCGACAACACGCTTTTTAGCATCAAGTGCTTGGTTGACCAATTCCACCGTCTTGGCAGGAATAAAATAATTCTCAGAATCCATTTTATGCTTGGTAAGATCCTCAACATCAACTTGCCTAAAAGTACCAAGTCCAATATGCAAGGTAATAGGAGCAATATCTACTCCTTTTAATTCCAATCTCTTTAACAATTGAGGAGTAAAGTGTAATCCCGCTGTTGGAGCAGCAACAGCCCCTACATGTTTGGCAAATACGGTCTGATAGCGATCCCTATCTTCGGGTTCTACGGCTCTTTCGATGTATTCCTTAAGAATGGGGGTCTCGCCCAAGGAGTCAATCGTTTTTTGAAACTCTTCTTCGGTCCCATCAAACAAAAAACGAATGGTTCTACCTCTTGAGGTGGTATTGTCGATGACCTCAGCCACCAAATCACTATCTCCAAAATACAACTTATTCCCAACCCTAATTTTTCGAGCAGGATCTACCAAAACGTCCCAAAGTTTAAACTCTGCGTTTAGCTCTCGAAGCAAAAAAACTTCGATTTTAGCGCCTGTTTTTTCCTTATTGCCATACAAGCGTGCAGGAAAGACTTTGGTGTCGTTGGTCACTAGAACGTCCCCGTCCACAAAGTATTCCAAGATATCTTTAAAAGTCCGGTGTTCGATTTCACCAGTTTTCCGGTGAACCACCATCAATCTGGATTCGTCTCGATTTTCTGTAGGATAAAGAGCAATTAGTTTTTTGGGAACTTCAAACTTGAAATCTGATAATTTCATAAGGAGGTAGGAGGAGTAAGATGTACTATTCGAACTCGTTAAATTGGTTTAAAAAATGTAAAGATAATAACAAAAGTGCCCAAATTCAGCTAACTTGACAAATTGTTTTACCAATCCTTCCTGTTATGTTGTTTTTAAAGCTTTCCTGGGAAAGTTTCAGATTTGCCGCATCGGCACTTAAATCCAATTTGACGCGTACGATTCTATCCCTTTTGGGAGTTACTATAGGTATTTTTGCCATCATAGCCGTTTTTACCTTGGTGGATTCGCTGGAAGAAAAAATCAAATCTTCTTTTGCTTTTTTAGGAACCAATGTCATGCGGGTAGATCGATTTCCCTTTGCTTCTGGACCACAAGACTACCCTTGGTGGAAGTATTTTCAACGGCCCCCTGGCACCTATGCAGAATACAAATTTTTAGAAGAGCGTTTGACGAATGCCGATGGAGTTACTATCTCTGCCTCCTCCTCAGCCACCATTCAAGCAGGAAGCAATTCCTTTGAAGGAACTTCCCTCTCAGGGGTAGCCTACACCTACCAGAATGTTTTTGACGTAGCCTTAGAAGAGGGAAGGTATTTTTCTGAAGCAGAAATTAATGCCTCTAGAAATTTGATTATCATCGGGAAAAGAATTGCCAACACCCTTTTTCCCAACCAAGAAGCCCTGGGTAAAGAAGTGAAAATAAAAGGGATGAAGTTTCTGGTCATTGGAATTTTTGAAGAAGAAGGAGAAGGCTTTTTAGAACTTCCCTCCAAGGACGATGCCTGCCTTATTCCTTATGGGGCCTTTACAAAAATGTATTACACGGGTAAAAATGGACTAGAACCAACCATTGCAGCCAAAGGAAAAGACAGCGACGTGGGATTGGTGGCCCTTGAAAATGAAATGGCAGGGCTGATGCGTGCCAAAAGAGGCTTGAAACCAACCCAAGAAGATAATTTTGCCTTGAATAAAACAGAGTTTATTCAAAATGCCATTGGGTCCATATTCGATGTCATTTCCGTAGCGGGATGGGTCATTGGAGGATTTTCTATTTTGGTAGGAGGCTTTGGCATTGCCAACATTATGTTTGTCTCGGTTAGGGAAAGAACCAATATCATAGGCATTCAAAAATCCTTGGGAGCAAAAAATTACTTTATCCTATTTCAATTTTTATTTGAGGCAGTTTGCCTGAGTTTGATCGGAGGAGGTTCTGGGATCTTACTGGTCTATGCCTTTAGCTTTGTTCCATTAGGAAGTTTAGACCTAATTCTTTCCTTTAATAATATCATTCTTGGATTAGGGGTGTCCTCTGCCATAGGCGTGGTAGCAGGAATTGTACCTGCTTCCTTAGCAGCCCGCATGGATCCGGTGGAAGCTATTCGAACCAATTAAAAAAGGGAGGCAATTGCCTCCCTTTTTTAATCTTCCTCCTCTAAGGAAGGCTCGGTAGGTAGTGAGCCAGAGGCTGCTTTTATTTTTGCCTCCAATTCTTCCATCAATTCTGGATTGTCCAAAAGCACGCTTTTTACAGCATCCCTACCTTGTCCCAGTTTTTCTCCGTTGTAAGAAAACCAAGATCCAGCCTTTTTAATAATATCCAATTCTACTCCAAGGTCAATGATTTCTCCCACTTTGGAGATTCCTTGTCCATACATGATATCAAACTCTACTACTTTAAAGGGAGGCGCTACCTTATTTTTAACCACTTTCACCCGAGTCCTATTGCCAAGGACACTGTCGGCTCCCTCTTTGATCTGTCCTACTCGTCGAATGTCCAAGCGAACAGAAGCATAAAATTTGAGTGCATTACCACCTGTGGTGGTCTCTGGATTACCAAACATCACCCCTATTTTTTCACGAAGCTGGTTGATAAAAATACAGGCACAGCCGGTTTTATTGATGGCTCCTGTAAGTTTCCTCAATGCCTGTGACATGAGCCTGGCCTGTAGTCCCATTTTACTTTCTCCCATTTCTCCCTCCAGCTCCCCCTTAGGTACTAAAGCAGCCACCGAATCGATGACAATAATGTCAATGGCCCCGGAGCGAATCAAATGCTCTGCTATCTCTAGGGCTTGCTCTCCATTGTCGGGTTGGGAAATGAGCAAGTTTTCGGTATCGATTCCCAATTTTTCAGCATAGTTCTTATCGAAGGCATGTTCCGCATCTATAAATGCCGCCATGCCTCCTGCCTTCTGTGCCTCAGCTATGCAATGCATGGTCAGGGTGGTCTTTCCTGAGGATTCTGGTCCATAAATTTCAATTACCCTCCCTCTAGGAATCCCTCCTATTCCCAAGGCCATGTCCAAACCCAAGGAACCAGTAGAAATGGCAGGAATGTCTAAAACCTTATTATCACTTAACTTCATCACGGCGCCCTTCCCGTAAGTTTTTTCAAGCTTGTCAATGGTAAGCTGTAAGGCTTTCAATTTTTCTGAATTCGTAGCACTCATGCGTTGTAGAGTTGAGGTAGATAAAAGATTTAAGTTAATAATTTTTAAAGGAAGAAACAAGCCCTTATCAGCTCTTGTTTTCGAGCTCCAAATTTGTACTTTTATGAAGCAATTACATAGCGTTCCTTTATAAATATACAATTATTAAAAGTTTTTTGTCACTAATTGTCAAATATCAATTTCGTTTCCTCCTTGGAATAGCAGTTGCCCTCTGTATTCCCAAAATTTCTTTACTTGCCCAACCTACACCCCCCACAATTCCCTTTACTTACGGTGAGGAATTACTTTTTTTAGTTAGCTACGGATGGATAGACCTTGCCGACGCTAAGCTTAAGGTGCACCCAAGAGCCATTCAAGAAAATTCGAAGACCTTTTATAAAATTGATGCCTTTGGAACAACCAAAGGTGCTGCTACTTTATTCGGAAGAGTAAATGACAATTGGGGCACGCACATGGATACCAATACCCTACTACCCAGTCTGTCTTATCGATACCTAGAAGAAGGGGGGTATCGAAAAAATGAGAAGGTACATTTCGATCAAGTCAATAAGAAAGCGATCATGGAACTTTATGATCGGGAAAATAAAGTGATCAAGGAAGTCAAAGAATATAAACTTAGCTCTCAGGTTCAAGATTTGGTTAGCGGATTTTACTATTTAAGAACCATGGATTTGAGCAAACTTCGAAAAGGTCAGGAAGTACGCATCACCGGTTTTTTTGATAAAAAAATTTATAACCTAAAATTAATTTTTGAAGGAAATGAAACCCTTCAAACCAGCTTAGGCACTAAAGAAACCTATATTTTTTCACCCCAACTTCCAAAAAATTCGCTCTTTCGAGGAGAGTATCCCGTCAAGGTATGGATCACAAAAGATGCGAATAAAATCCCTGTAAAGATCAAGGCAGACCTGTTTATTGGCTCCTTAAACATTGACATCACCTCTGCTAAAGGATTGAAAAACAATTGATTCATCGTAGCTTAACACTAGCTTAACGCCTTCTTTAAAAATTACAAGTACTTTGGCCTAGAAAGTTTTTCCCTTGTAGGAATAGAAGTAGTTGATAGGTACATAAAATATTTAGTAATTTTCCCCATTAAATAAGGAATACTCCTCATGGCAGACAAAAAGAAAATCAAAGTGCTGGTAGTAGATGACGAGCCCAGCATCGTAGAAATTCTAAAATACAATCTCCAAAAGGAAGGCTACGACGTCGCCACCGCAGAAGATGGGCTCAAGGCGGTGAAAGTAGCCGCTAAGTTTATTCCCGATGTAATACTCCTAGACATCATGATGCCTCATCAAGACGGGGTGGAAACTTGCCTTCAACTTCGGCAACTTCCAGAGGTAAAAAACGCCTTCATCATTTTCTTAACCGCCCGCATGGAAGAATATTCCGAGGTGGCCGCTTTTGATGTAGGAGCTGACGATTACATCACCAAACCGATCAAGCCTAGGGCGCTCATGAGCAGAATTGCTGCGCTGTTTAGAAGGGATTCCAAAAAAGAACAGGAAAAGGGTCATATCAAAATTCGAGATTTGCATATTGACCGAAGTAGCTACACCATCATCAAAGGGGATAAAACCATTACCCTTCCAAAAAAAGAATTTGAATTGCTATATTTTTTGGCCAATCATCCCAATGTGGTATACAATAGGGACGAATTGCTCCATCATATTTGGGGAACTGACGTATTTGTCTTAGCTCGTACGGTAGATGTACACATCCGAAAAGTCCGAGAAAAAGTGGGAGAAAAATACATTACCACCATCAAAGGGGTGGGGTATAAATTTGAGCTAGGCTAAGCTATGCCTACCGGATCTAGAGGATTGTCCCTGCTCCTAGCCATTTCTATTTCTGGCTTAGTAGCTGCATTTTTATACCTTATTCCTTCCAGCACTACCCCTATCCTTTGGGCTGCATTTTTACTATCTTTTTCCATTTCCTATTTGCTCATCAGCATTTCCATGGAGTTTCTAATATTCAAAGAAATAGGTAACATTTATACACTGATGGAAAAAATTCAGAAAAAAGACCTGAATAAAATCCAAGACAAGTCTTTCCGTTCTTCCCTTTCCCCCTTGAAGAAGATCAATTCGGACATCAATGCCTACGCCATTGCCAGACAACGAGAAATAGAGACGCTACAAAAAAATGAAGAATTCAGAAGGGAGTTTATAGCAGATATCTCCCACGAATTGAAAACTCCCATTTTTGCCACCCAAGGATACATCCACACCCTGCTCGATGGAGCCATTGACGACAAGCAGGTGAGGATGAAATTTTTGAAGAAGGCAGGGAAAAGTCTAGATGCCCTAGACCATTTGGTGCAGGACCTCCTCACCCTCAACCAAATGGAAAGTGGAGTAATCAAATTCAATTTGACTGAATTTGACTTGAAAGAAGTAGTGCAGGAAGTAATTGAAGAATTGGAACACAAAGCATCCAAAAGGGAGGTAAAACTCATGTTGGATGTGGACCAAGAAAAAAGTTACTTGACCTTGGCAGACCGCCAAAAAATTTACCGCGTTTGCCAAAACCTAATTTTTAATGCCGTAAAGTACAACCACCATGGAGGAGAGGTCGTCGTAAGCCTAAAAGCCAGCAAAAATCAGGTACAGGTAGAAGTAAAAGACAATGGTCCAGGCATCCCTGCAGAAGATTTGAAACGGATTTTTGAACGGTTTTATCGGGTGGAAAAAAGCAGATCAAAAGGTAAGGGGGGAACAGGTTTAGGACTTGCTATAGTCAAACATATCCTGGAGGGCCACAAAAGCAAAATCGCCGTGAGCTCTACCCTTGGCAAAGGTTCTATTTTTAGTTTTCAACTCCCTTTAGAAAAAGCTAAAAAGTCAGAAGAAACTCCAAATCCATCGGAGAATAGTGTCGGCTAAACAAACATTAGTCAATAATCTCCTCTTCCCAAGGTTTAGCCCGTTTTACATAGGACTATTTTCTTCTCCTTCAAACCCTCATCGGCCCAGGAATACACAAACAATTTGACTTGATCTTTTTGTCAAAGCCAAGGATTGCCTAGTTTTGCAGACTTTGATCAGGGCAGAAACTTCATGACTAAATTTTCCTTCAGTGACCTAATCTTATTTGAAAATACAGATTACTTGGTCATCAACAAGCCGCCCTACCTTTCTAGCCTTGACGATAGGCATGAGGCCAAAAATATTTTGGATTTAGCTAAAAATTACTGCGAATCGGCCCAACTTTGTCATCGCTTGGATAAGGAAACCTCCGGATGCTTGGTCATAGCCAAACATGCCTTGGCCTACCGACACCTTGCCATGCAGTTTGAAAATAGGGAAGTAGAAAAAACCTACCATGCTGTCGTAGAAGGTATTCATGATTTTCAAGGCACCCTGGTGGATAGAAATATCTTGACTTCTGCCAAAGGAGTAGCCAAGATATCCAAAGAAGGAAAACCTGCTCAAACCGTCTTTACTACCTTGGCCACTTACTTGACCCATTCCTTAGTAGAATGTAAGCCCATTACAGGCAGACTTCATCAAATCAGAGTTCATCTGGCTTACCTGT
>JAJTDZ010000055.1 GCA_021298245.1 Algoriphagus sp.
AGCGACCCGAGCTTCTATGCGCTGAATCACTTTTACTGTAGTTTCTACTCCTAAGTCCGAACCAATGAGCACCTCTTCCAATTCGTCCAAAACCTCTTCGTCGACTTTGGATTTACCGACAATGGCCTTACTTAACTTGGAAAAAATAGATTCATTGGTCTTTTGTAGGCCTTGATCTAAACTTTCTTTTTTCTCTTTTGAGAAGAATCCAAAAATTCCCATGGGGTAATGTATTACAAAGTGAATATAATGAAAAAGTCCCACTGAACCTATCAGAGGGACTTTTAAGCAATTAAGCTAAACATGCTTAACTTATTTTCTCAGGGCTTCCTGTACCGAAGTAGTGGGTACCATTTCTTCTCTGAAGGTGTAAGCTCCGGTTTTAGGTGATTTTACCGCACGAATTACTTTTGCGTAAGTCACTCCACCTTCTTTTTTCAGGGTTGCTACAACTTTCTTAGCCATTGTTAGTGAAATTTAGGGACCAGGTCCTGAGTAGTTATTTGATTTCTTTATGAACAGTAACTTTCTTCAAAATAGGATTGAATTTTTTCAATTCTAGTCTTTCAGTAGTGTTTTTTCTGTTTTTGGTGGTGATGTATCGAGAAGTACCTGGCATGCCAGAATCCTTATGTTCTGTGCATTCCAAAATCACCTGTACTCTATTGCCTTTCTTAGCCATCGCTATCTTAAATTAACCGTTGTGACTTAATTATCTGATTACAATCATTCCAGAATCCTGAGCTTCTTTCAAAACTGCAGAAATCCCTTTCTTATTGATTGTTTTCAATGCCTTGGAGCAAACTTTCAGCGTAATCCAAGCGTCTTCTTCTGGAACATAAAAGCTCTTTTTGTGAAGATTTGGATAAAATCTACGCTTGGTTTTGTTGTTTGCATGGGACACGTTATTACCTACTTGAGGTCTTTTTCCGGTGATGTCACAAACTTTTGCCATGATATTTTTCCTAAATGAGTAGCAATTCTGTATTGGGTCTGCAAATATCGGAATTTTTTGATAATTATCAACAAAGGATTTTAAAATTATTCCTTCTTCTACCTTGATTTGGGATAGGGGCAATGCTTACACCCATTTCCACAACAATAGCCCCTCTTCAAATGATAGGCTTCGGTAAATACCAGCAGTCCTTGGGAATTGATGTAATAATCCTCTGGGGAAAGGGGAGCGAGCTGCTTCTTTTCTTTTTTCATGGTGTAGCCCAAAGTCATTTGCTATATTTGAACAACCTTGGTTGTATCTTTTGGATACGTTTGCAAATGTATGAAAAACACAGAAACCATTCTTTCAAGTAAGCAAGCCATTGCCTTGGAGGAGGCCTATGGAGCCCACAATTACCATCCCTTACCCGTAGTGCTGTCCCGAGGAGAAGGGGTGTATGTCTGGGATATAGAAGGAAAAAAATACTTCGATTTTTTGTCAGCCTACTCCGCGGTCAACCAGGGGCATTGTCATCCACGCATCAAAGACGCCATGATCGAGCAAGTGGGTACGCTTACCTTAACCTCTAGGGCTTTTTACAACGATCAATTGGGTCTATTTGAAAAATATATTTGCGAATACTTTGGTTTTGATAAGGTGTTGCCCATGAATACGGGTGCTGAAGGAGTAGAAACGGCACTCAAGTTGGCCCGAAAATGGGGACATGAAGTCAAGGGAGTGGCAGAGAATCAGGCAAAAATTATTGTGGCAGCGGGCAATTTTCACGGACGCACCACGACCATTGTGTCCTTTTCTACGGACGAACAGGCGCGCAAAAGTTTTGGGCCATTTACGCCAGGCTTTATTTCCGTTCCTTACGATGACATTGCGGCGCTAGAACAGGCCTTGGAGCAGGAAGGAGTGGTTGGCTTTTTGATTGAACCCATCCAAGGAGAAGCGGGAGTCTACACCCCAGCTGAGGATTATCTTCGCAAGGCCAAGGCGGCATGTGAAAAGAAAAATGTCCTGTTTATCGCCGATGAAATTCAAACAGGGATCGCTCGAACAGGCTCTCTCCTGGCCGTTTGTGGGAATTGTACTTGTCAGGGGCACTGTGAAAAGCAGGCTACCTACACCCAGCCGGATATCTTGATCTTAGGCAAAGCCTTGTCAGGGGGATTTTATCCTGTTTCTGCCGTTTTGGCAAACGACCCCATCATGAACGTGATCAAGCCAGGGCAGCATGGATCTACCTTTGGTGGGAATCCTGTGGCAGCCAAAGTAGCCATGACGGCGTTGGAGGTGGTAAGGGATGAAAAATTGGCTCAAAATGCACGGCGCTTGGGGAAATTATTCCGCTCTCGCCTGCAGGTCTTGGTGGATAAATACCAGGTGCTTAGCCTAGTTCGAGGAAAGGGTTTGCTCAATGCTGTAGTCATCAACGATAGTCCCGAGAGCAGTACTGCCTGGGATATTTGTGTCAAACTTGCTGAAGCTGGTTTGCTGGCCAAGCCCACCCATGGCAACATCATTCGTTTTGCGCCTCCTTTGGTCATGACTGAAGAGCAGTTGCACGAATGTGTGGACATCATTGAGTCTGTGGTTGCCACTTACGGTTGAGTTAACAAAACGCTCTTTCCGCTGTTTTCCAATTAAACGATTTGAGTTGTGTCCAAAGCAGTCATATTTGATATGGATGGGGTGATTTGCCACACCAATCCCTTCCATGCCCAAGCCTTTTCCCGCTTTTTTGAGAAGCGAAACCTATTTCCCACAGAGGAGGAATACTTTCATCACATGTATGGAAAAAATAACGGCTACATCTTGAGTCATTTTCTGGGAAGAAAAATTGAAGGACAGGAGCTCTTGGACTTGGAATTCGAAAAGGAAAGTTTGTTTCGAGAGATCTACCAGCACCACGTGAATCCCATCTCTGGATTTTTAGATTTTTTTCATGGACTGAAGCAAGCAGGTCTAAAAATAGGCATTGCCACCTCAGCTCCTTTTGCCAACATGGAACTGATCGCAGGAAAATTGGATCTTTTTCCTCACTTGGAATCTGCGCTTGCTAGTGAGCAAGTGAGTAAGCACAAGCCCGCCCCAGAAGTTTATCTGAAGTCTGCGGGAAACCTCTCCTTGTCTCCCGATCGATGCGTTGTGTTTGAGGATTCTTTTTCAGGTGTGAGCGCAGCCAAGAATGCCGGTATGAAGGTGGTGGCCGTCCTTTCTTCTCATCAAAAATCCGATTTACCTCCCTGTGACTGGTATATCGAGGATTATTCCGAAATTGGCCCCGATTTGATACACCAACTGATTCCCTGATGAATACCCGCAGACCCCGTCGAAACCGTAAATCTGAAGCTGTCCGCAACTTGGTGGAAGAAACGCAGGTGTCCGTCAAGGACTTAATCTTTCCTTTGTTTCTAGTGGAAGGCCGCGATCAGGAAAGTGAAGTGGCCTCCATGCCGGGCATCTACAGAAGATCTTTGGACGGGATGCTTCGGGAAATTGAGTCTTGCATGAAGTTGGGGATCAGTGCTGTGGATGTATTTCCGGCCTATCCCGAGTCCTTGAAGGATGCCGTGGCCTCAGAGAGTTACAATCCTGAAACTTTTTACCTGAAAGCTTTGCCTGAATGACGAAACTTTGGTCATTTTGGGAAAAATGGCCTTGGCTCAAGCCGAGGCAGGAGTAGATATTCTGGGTCCTTCGGATATGATGGATGGGCGTGTGGGCTACATCCGTCAGTTGCTAGACCAGCATGGATTTATCGATACTTCCATCATGTCCTACACGGCGAAGTATGCGAGTGCCTTCTATGGACCCTTCCGTGATGCTCTGGATTCTGCTCCCAAGTTTGGAGATAAAAAAACCTACCAGATGAATCCCGCCAATAGCAAGGAAGCCTTGGTCGAAGCTGCCTTGGATGTGGCAGAGAGGGCTGATTTTTTGATGGTGAAGCCTGCCTTGAGCTACTTGGATATCATCAAGTCGCTGAGTGAGGCCCACCCGCTTCCGATTGCCGCCTATAACGTGTCTGGAGAATACAGCATGGTGAAGGCTGCCGCCGAGCGGGGCTGGTTGGACTACGACCGTAGCATGAACGAGATGCTGCTTTCGATCAAGCGCGCAGGGGCCAAAGTGATCCTGACCTACTTTGCTAAGGATTTTGCAAAGCAGAAGCAATAAACCGAGAGCAACTATTGAACAAAAAAGAGCCCCGTATTCGGGGCTCTTTTTTTGTCAATCGGATGAGTCTGGGTAAAAGATGGATTCACTTTTCTTGTGAAGAGTTAAATGCACATATTTTTTTAATTTTTGAAAAATCAGGTTAAAAAAAGAGCCTATTTTTTGAAAAAAAATAACTAAAAATAAAATACTGGTTTAAAAATGATAACGAAAACAAAAAAATATTGAAAAAAATATAAAAATAGGTTTGTTTTTTAATCAATAAATCCTGTACATTCGAAAAAATCTTCTCACAAGGAGATTTAATGAAGTACAGAAAAAAAAAGAACCCCACCGGAGAAAAAAATGCGACTCTCTTTCGACCGGTTTGGGGTTCCTATTGGTCAACCTATTTATTCACCAACTCTCAAATTTAAGATGAAAAAAAGAATCTTAACCCTATTATTCCTTTTCTTTAGCCTCGTTCCTTTTTTGCATAGTCAAGAAGTGGAGCAAAAAGAAGAGGGGACGCTCACGCTCTCCGGATCGGTAGATGCCTACTTCCGTTCCAATTTAAATGCTCCCAATTCAGGCGATAATTTTCAAGCCCCAGCTTCTTCTTTTGCCAATTTGCCTGGATTCTCGCTGGGTATGGCCAATATCATTGCAACTTATCAAACCAAAAAAATGGGAGCCGTCATTGACCTAGTGTTTGGACCGCGTGGTGAGGATGCTGTTTTTGGATCTCCTCTTTACAGCGGCGGGATGGCCGGAAGCTCCCAAATTGTCAATCAGCTGTATGTGTATTGGAATGTTTCGGATAAAGTCACCTTGACCATGGGTAATTTCAATACCTTTTTGGGATATGAAGTGATTTCGCCAAGATCCAATTTCAATTACTCCACCTCTTATCAATTTTCGTACGGGCCATTTTCTCATACAGGATTAAAGGCCAACATTCAATTATCTGATCGTTGGTCTGTGCTTGCCGCGGTGATGAATCCTACGGATATGACAGAGTTTAACCTGAATGGCACCTATACCCTCGGAGGACAAGTAGCCTACTCCACAGATGCAGGTAATACCTATTTGAATGTGGTGTATGGTGATCAAGATGGTAGATTAAATGCCAACGATGGATTGCTTTCGGGAGTTACTTCCAAGGGAAGAACTTTCCAAATAGATTTAACTACTGGGGTAGATTTAAGTCCTACTGTATATGCTGGGGTTAACACCACTTACCAAACCACCAGTGCGGGTGAAATTTTTGCTCAAACTGAGGTTCAGAATGTTCAAGGTAATGGAGCTGGCTTTTACGGTTTTGCCGGATACTTGCAGGCCAAGCCTTCGGAAAAATTTGGCATTGGCTTTCGAGGGGAGTACTTTTCAGTCTTTAATGCTGGATTAGAGGAGGTTGTGGGGTTGAACACCAAGGGAAATGGATCGGTATTTGCAGGCACCCTTTCTGGGAACATTCAGGTTGGAGACAACTTGAAATTGATACCCGAACTTCGGGTAGATAGCATGAAAGAGGAGTTTTTTCTCACCAAAGATTTAAATGGAAGCAAGGGGTTGGCTTCCTTTCTTCTGGCTGCAGTATTTTCATTTTAATTCATTGTCATTCTGCGTCTGAACAAAGAACAGTAGAATTTGCTACAAAAAAACCGAGGCATGATTGTCTCGGTTTTTTTGTTTATACCACTTTTTTCAAACCAAACTCAAGGCAATTTGAAACCATTTCAGCGCTTTCGTTGTATATTAACCCTAAACCCAACTATAGCCCGTGAAAAAGATCCTGTTTTTCGCATTTTTCTTTATGGTTTCTATTGCGATCCAAGCACAGGAATTGCCAGTAAAATCAAAGGGTAATCCTGGATTGTTCGGTAAACTCAAAGCCCTTAAAATCTCCATTGTTTCTCAAAATGCCAGCACGAATCTTATGGGACCAAAGGCAAAAAATAAAATGCCCTGGCAGAAAAGAGTAAATGTGAGTTCGCCCTTACAATTAAATCCATCGGAAGGAAATCAAAACGGTCCAAGAACTAAAAACGCAAAACCTGGTGATGTTCTTTCGCCCAATACTTCCTCAAAGGCAAGTTACCGAGAGCCAAGGTCCATGAGACCCAGAAAAAGATGGATCCATTAACAAAAAAATAAGCCCGAAAATCTGACGATCTCGGGCTTTTTCTTTACAACTCCTGCTCTCGTTCGAGCATTAAAATAGCTCCCTGAGATACGATATAATACTTTTCACCCTCATAGAGTACTTCATGGGCCCCTGAAAGTAGAAAAATCGCCAAATCTCCTTCTTTGGCCTGAAGGGGAACGTATCGAGTTTTTTCTTCTGCTTCCATCCAAGGTTCTTGGTCTTCTACCGGCAAAGGAATGGGATATCCTGGGCCAGCCTTGATGATGTAGCCTTGTTGTATTTTTTCTTTTTCCTGAATCCCAGGAGGCAAATACAACCCAGCATCTGTTTTCTCGTTCGGTTTTTTGAGTCGGATCAGGACCCGATCTCCTACCACGATGAGTTTTTTTAATTTATTATCAGGGGTCAATTCCATGAGATTTGTTTCGTTAAACCTAAGGCCAAGAGTCGCGATGGAAAAATCTTGATTCTTGGCCTTGGTACATGTTACCCCCGCCTAGAGGGGGGTATATCTGTGAGACTAGTTATTTTTTATCCTCGCTCACTTCTTCGTAGTCCACATCAGATACGCCGTCGCCTGTGGTGTCTGAACTTGTCCCTGCCTCTGGGCCTGGACCTGCTCCCGCACCTTGGCTGGAAGCATACATTTCTGCAGAAGCCGCTTCCCAAGCCTTGTTGAGGTTGGCCATGGCGGCATCGATTCCTTCCATGTTTTTAGATCCATGGGCAGACTTCAACGCTTCTACTGCAGAAGTGATGTTGGCCTTGTTGCCATCCGAAAGCTTGTCACCATATTCCTTGAGTTGCTTCTCAGTTTGGAAAATCAAGCTATCCGCTTGGTTCAACTTTTCGATACTTTCTTTTTCGGCTTTATCCGCTGTGGCATTTAACTCCGCCTCACGCTTCATGCGCTCGATGTCGTCTTGAGATAGTCCAGAAGAAGCTTCGATTTTAATTTTCTGCTCCTTGCCGGTACCCTTATCTTTTGCAGATACGTTCAAAATTCCGTTGGCATCGATGTCGAAAGTCACCTCAATCTGAGGTACTCCGCGTGGTGCTGGTGGGATATCTGACAACTGGAATCTACCGATGGATCGGTTGTCCTTCGCCATTGGGCGCTCGCCCTGAAGAATATGAAGGTCTACTGCTGGCTGATTGTCTGCAGCGGTAGAGAATACTTCTGATTTTTTGGTAGGAATAGTGGTATTTGCTTCGATCAACTTGGTGAATACCCCGCCCATGGTTTCAATACCCAGAGATAGTGGAGTCACGTCTAGAAGGAGTACATCCTTTACTTCACCCGTCAATACCCCGCCTTGGATAGCTGCTCCAATGGCAACTACTTCGTCTGGATTTACTCCTTTGGATGGTTTTTTGCCGAAGAACTTCTCCACTTCTTCCTGGATTTTGGGGATTCGAGTAGATCCACCCACCAAAATCACTTCATCGATATCCGAAGCACTCAACCCCGCATCCTTCAAGGCCTTGATGCAAGGATCCATGGATCTTCTTACCAAAGTTTCAGAAAGCTGCTCAAACTTGGCTCTACTCAAGTTACGCACCAAGTGTTTGGGTCCGGTTTGGGTAGCTGTGATGTAGGGAAGGTTGATTTCGGTAGAAGCCGAACTAGAAAGTTCAATTTTTGCCTTTTCTGCCGCCTCCTTCAAGCGCTGAAGCGCCATAGGATCTTGTCTCAAGTCGATGGATTCCTCGGTCTGGAATTCAGTTGCCAACCAGTCAATAATTACCTGGTCGAAATCATCACCACCCAAGTGCACGTCTCCGTTGGTGGACTTCACTTCGAATACTCCGTCTCCTAGTTCTAGGATGGAAATATCAAAAGTACCTCCTCCCAAGTCATAGACTGCAATCTTCATGTCTTGGTTTTTCTTGTCCATGCCGTAAGCAAGGGCAGCAGCAGTAGGTTCGTTGATGATACGTTTTACCTCAAGACCGGCAATTTGTCCTGCTTCTTTGGTGGCCTGACGCTCGGCATCGTTGAAGTAAGCGGGCACGGTGATGACTGCTTCGGTCACCGTTTGACCCAAGAAATCTTCCGCCGTGCTCTTCATTTTCTGAAGAATCATCGCCGAAAGTTCCTGTGGCGTATAGGATCTATCTCCAATTTTGACCACAACGGTATCGTTTGTCCCTTGCTCTACTTTGTAGGAAGCATGTTTTTTCTCCGCAGAAACTTCAGAGAATTTTTTCCCCATAAAACGCTTTACGGAGGAGATGGTGTTGGCAGGGTTGGTAATGGCCTGACGCTTGGCAGGATCACCTACTTTACGCTCTCCATTTCCATTGTCCAGAAATGCAACGATAGAAGGAGTGGTTCTTCTTCCTTCACTGTTTTGAATGACTACGGGTTCGTTACCTTCCATAACGGCTACGCAGGAGTTGGTGGTACCCAAGTCTATGCCTATAATTTTTCCCATGTGTATGTTTGTTTATTTGATGCTTTTCAACTTCTACACAACTTACTCAAGGGTTATGCCATCTGATTTTTTCATGTTTTTGGTGTCAGTTTGTCATGATTTTTTGACTAGAACCTCCTCAGTTCCCTCGAATTGTCACAGAAAATGAGACAATGCCTGTATTTTTTGTCATAAGTGTTCAGGCACAATACTCCAACTAAAAGAAGGATGCTGAAGGTGGATATCCAAGGTTTCGAATACCTCAGTGCGGGTTTTAAGGAGGAAGATCTTCCCAATTAGAAGAATGAAGGTGAGAGAGTTCCCCCGAATTTCCGTAGGTTTACGTCATGAAGTCTCCCTATTTTATCCAGGATTTGTACCTCTATCCCATCAAGTCTTTGGGGGGTATTTCGGTGCAGGAGGCCCAGGTGGAGGAAAGAGGTTTTACCCACGATCGCAGGTGGATGTTGGTGGATGAGCAGGGTGATTTTGTTTCCCAGCGATTGTATCCAGAATTGGCCTTATTTGGGGTCAGTTTGGAGGGTGAAATGATGCATGTCTATTCCAAGAAGGATCCCTTGCAGCGCATGAGCTTTGGATTAGATGAGGCCGCTGGTCCAGAACTTCAAGTGAGCATTTGGTCGGATCGCGTAGGAGCTAAGGTGGTTTCTGAAAATGTAAACCGTTGGTTCTCCTCTATGGTTGGCAAGGAACTTCGCTTGGTGGTGATGCCATCTACTACCTCAAGAAAAGTAGATCCCTGGTACGCGGTACATTCGGAGTCGGTCAGCTTTGCAGATGGGATGCCCTACGTGATGATAGGCCAAGCATCTTTGGATGAATTAAATGGGAGGCTTTCCGATCCAGTAAGGATGGATAGATTTCGGCCTAACTTGGTATTTTCCGGAGGAGAGGCGTTTGCTGAGGATCAATTCAAACGGCTCCAAATCGGGGACGTAGAATTCCAGGTGGTCAAACCTTGTGCCCGATGCGTGATGATCACCGTGGACCAAGAAAATGGGGAAAAAGGAAAAGAGCCTCTAGCTACTCTGGCTACCTACCGGAGTATAGGCAATAAGGTCTATTTTGGACAAAACTTGGTCGCTCTGACTCGGGGGATAGTAAAGGTGGGCGACCCTATCCATGAGCTGTAAGCCTCGGGTTAAGGCCTGTTCGCTGCCGAATATTCTTTCACTGTTTGTACAAATACCTTTACCAGTTCAGGATCCGTGTCGGGATAAAGCCCATGGCCTAAATTGGCAATATGCCTTTTTCCTCTAAACTGTTCCATCATGCGCCAGGTAGCAGCTCGAACTTGTTCAGCAGTACCATACAATGCAGCTGGATCTAAGTTGCCTTGAAGTGTTTTATTCGGGCCAATGAGTCTGCTCGACTCTTCTATATCCATGTTCCAATCCAAGCCTACAGTAGCACAGGAAAGCCTTCCAAATTGCTCTCGAGCAAAAAATGCACCTTTGGCAAATACGGTCACGGGTACTTCGGTAATGGCCTCGCAGATTTGGGAGATGTATTTCAAAGAAAACTCTTCGTACTGAGCTGGACCCAAGATCCCTGCCCAACTGTCAAACAACTGCACCAAATCTGCTCCTGCACGAATTTGGGCTTTGAGGTAGTTGATGGTGGAATCGGTAATGAGCTGCAGGAGTTGATGGGAAAAAACAGGGTCTCGGTACAATTTCTCTCGGGAAAGGGAAAACGTTTTGCTGCCACTGCCCTCGACCATGTAGGCGAAAATCGTCCAAGGGGCTCCAGCAAACCCGATTAAAGGCACTCGGCCTTGCAGATTTTTCTTGGTAATCTGGATCGCATCCATCACGTATTGCAGGTCGTTGTCCCCTTCGGCAATTCGAAGTTTTTTGAGGTCTGCTTCGGAACTTACGGTCTGGGGAAACCAAGGGCCTCGCTTTTCTACCATTTCGTAGGGCAAACCCATGGCCTCTGGAATAACCAAAATGTCTGAAAAAATAATGGCTGCATCTACTCCAAGCAGGTCTACAGGCTGAATAGTGACCTCTGCTGCCAGTTCGGGTGTTTGGGCTAGCTCTATAAACCCAGATACAGATTCCCGCACGGCTCGGTATTCGGGTAGGATTCTCCCCGCCTGACGCATCAGCCACACGGGAGTTCTTTCGGTTTTTTCTCCCTTTGCTGCGCGTAGCAGAAGATCATTTTGAAGTTTCATGGCGCAAAGATACAGCTCAATTAGGATTCAGTCATGCTAGGGATACACATTATCCTCTTTCCCCTGATTTATTTCACAGGGGCGATTACCTGCACTTCGCTCTCGCTGATAATTTTTTCAACAAATACTTCACTTAAGGTGAAGCCTTCTTGGGAAGCAAAGGATCTAATTTTTTCTTTGATCCGTTCTGGGTTCGGCATGACCCATTTGTTGCCTTGGATGATAGCACGTAGGTACCGGGATTCATCAAAGGATTTTGACTCCATGCCTTGGGTGGCATAGGGTAGGTTGATGCCTACAAAAACCTCCATGGTATCCAGTTTTCCTGCAGGTTCTTGGTAATAAATGGTGTGCAGGTAAGTGCCTGGATGAAGGCTGCGAAAGGTCTCCAGGGATTGAAATGTTTCCTCTAATTTTTCATCTTGGGGTATTCCTCTAAATGATTTACCCACCAAGTGATCTGGCGCCGCATCCACCACCTGTATGGTGATAGAAGTATTTCCTTCCAGCCACATAAAAATCCCATAAGCAGCACCCAAAAGTAAAAGGACACCTATCAGGATTAGACCTATTTTTTTCATAAATCAAGCGGTTACCTACTAGCTATTTTTCGTTGCATCAGATGCAATTGGGTATAAAATCCTCCTTGGCCTAACAGGGATTCGTGGGTACCTGTTTCTACAATTTCTCCTTTATGTAGGACCAAAATCAGGTCTGCTTTTTGGATGGTAGAAAGCCGATGGGCAATCACAATAGAGGTTCTTCCTTTCATCATTTTTTCAATAGACGCTTGGATTAGCTCTTCGGTTTCTGTATCCACAGAGGAGGTGGCTTCATCCAAGATGAGTATTTCAGGATTGTACACCATGGCTCGTACAAAAGAAATCAGTTGGCGCTGCCCTACCGAAAGGGTAGCCCCTCGCTCCATCACGTTGTAGTCTAGCCCTCCCGGTAGTTTTTCTATAAATTTAGAAGCACCTACGCGTTCGGCAGCTTTCATGACCTGCTCCTTGCTGATGTTGGGATTTCCTAAGGTGATGTTTTGAAAAATGCTGGTGGAGAATAAAAATACATCTTGGTGCACCACGCCAATGTGCTTACGTAGCGCACTGAGTTCAAACTCCTGAATAGGGGTGCCGTCTATGGTGATGGACCCTTTATTGATTTCGTAAAATCTCGAAATTAGATTGATGATGGAAGATTTACCTGCCCCTGTGGCTCCTACCAATGCTATGGTCTGCCCCTTTTTCACAGAAAAGGAAATATTTTTGAGTACATACTCTTCTTCGTTGTAGGCAAACCAGACCCCTTCCAAACGGAGATTGCCTTGAATTTTTTCAGGATTGAAGGTGCCCTGATTGGCAATATGCTCCGTGGAAGCTAGAAGTTTGAATATTCTTGAAGAACTCACCACGCCCATTTGAAGGGTATTGAATCGATCTGCAATCATGCGAATGGGTCGAAAAAATAGCTGCAGGTACATGATAAAAGAGATCAGGATTCCTATTTGCAGTTCCATTCCCAATACCCCCACAGCTCCGTACCAAACCACCAAGCCAATTCCTATCGCTTGAATGATTTCTGCTACGGGAAAATACACCGAATAGTAGAGGACGGATCGAATGTGCGCCGCTCTATGTTCCCGGTTGATTTCCTTAAATTTTTCAAACTCCCGTTGCTCACGATTAAACATCTGGACGATATTCATCCCGGTGATGTGCTCTTGCAGGAAGGAATTCAAATTGGAAACGGCATTTCTTACGTCATTGAAGGTGACTTTTATTTTTTCTTTGAATACATAGGTGGAGAGGACCAGTAGGGGAAGGGTGCTCAAGCTCACCAGGGTAAGTTTCCAGTCGATGTAAAGCATCACTCCCAGGATCGTTATGATTTGGAGCAAGTCACCAATGATTGCCGCTAGACCTTCGCTAAAGACGTCTGCCAAGGTCTCGATATCGGAGACATTCCTGGTAACCAACCTTCCAATAGGAGTAGAGTCAAAAAATTTAAGTTTCAGTCGCAGCAGGTGTTGGTAGAGTTTTACCCGAATGTCTTTGATGATGACCTGACCTATCCAGCCCGAGTAATAGGTATGAGCCCATTGGGCCAGGGCCTGAATGACCATCAACACCACCAAGAGGTAGATGATTTGAATCAAACCCGGCACATCCCCTACGGCCACATGCTCGTCTATGGCAATTTGGATGAAGTAGGGTCTAGTAGGAGCTAAAATTGCTAACGCAATGGTTAGGAATACCAAGAAGTAGAATTGCTTTTGGTAGGGCTTTACATAGGTGTACAGCTGCCTCAAGACCTTCATGTCTAGGATTTCTCCTGCTGATTCTTTTTCTTTTTCTAAGCTCAAAACAAGGGTTAGTCTAGGTAAATGTCAGCGGGATATTCGATTTGGCTTAAAAACAAACCCTTAGCAGGGGCCGCCTTCCCTGCTTGATTTCTGTCTTTTGAAGCGATGATCCTATGCATGTCGTCTGCTGGGCGTAGCCCAAATCCGATTTCTATCAAGGTGCCTACAATGGTCCTCACCATTCCGCGCAGAAATCGGTTGGCTGTAATGTGGAAAATCAATTCCTCCTCTTTTTGTTCCCAGAAGGCTTCATGCATCGTGCATCTGAAATGTTTGACTTCGGTGTGTACTTTACTGAAGCACTCAAAATCCTCGTATTCAAGAAGGACCTTGGCTGCTTGATTCATGGCTTCAAGGTCGGGACGCTGAAAAAGGTGCCAAGAAAACTCATGAAGGAAAGGACTTTTGGAAAATGTAATCCTGTAGAAATAAGATCGCTTGATGGCGTCAAATCTCGCATTGGCATCTGGTTTCACCTTCCGCAAGCGATTGGCAGAAATTTCTTTGGGTAAAATCGCATTGAGTGCTTTGAGAAAATTTTCTCCTGGGGATTCGTTGACCAAATCAAAATGGCATACCTGGACTTGGGCATGTACTCCTGTGTCCGTTCTCCCACTTCCCATGATGGAAATAGGTGTTCTAAAAAGCGTGCTCAGTGCTTTTTCCATGCATTCCTGAACCGTGAAGGCATTTTGCTGCAGCTGCCAGCCATGAAAGGCACTGCCTTTGTAGCTAAGCTCAAGAAAATACCGAGTTGTCGTGTCATTCATGCCTCCGCAAAGATACGATTCCCAATGAAATCCTCCCTTACTTGATATTCCCAATGGAAGCCGTTTTCTTTGTTGAAAAAATAGATCCTATGATTCAGCGCGTGCAAACTATTTTTCTTTTTCTCATTGCCGTAGGTATGGGGGTAACCCTAAGTACGCAACTTTGGACTCAGGCTGGAGGGGAAGGAACTACTTGGAATTTATCTGCTTTTTCCCTTACTCAGTTGGATGAAAGTGGTCTAGCGATCCAATCCTCTTCCAAGTGGTATCTTGGGGCCCTTGCGGCCCTTGCAGCGATGTTGGCCTTGGTTTCCATCTTCCAGTACCGCCTTCGTTCCCGTCAGCTTTTGCTCAACATGATCAACTCCCTGGTCATGGTCTCTCTAGTGGCGTCGACCTTCTTGACTACCAACGGCATCAACGAAGCCATTAAAGCCCAAGATGGGGGGGATTACGGCATAGGGTTTTGGGCCATTTTGGCTTCCATGGTCATGAACATGCTGGCCAACCGCTTTATCAAAAAGGACGAAGCACTGGTCCGTTCGGTAGATCGGATTCGATAATCAGAAGCCTTGCGGAATCGCAGGGCTTTTTTATTCTTAGCTTTTTTGTAGAAGGGTTTTTACCTTTCCTCCTGTTTTCTAACTTGTAGAAAAGAACTTTGCCATGAAATTTGAAACCCTAAGCATTCATGTGGGAAATGCTACCCCTGAGCGGCACCGGGCTGTGGTGCAACCCATCACCTTAAGTACCACCTTTGCCCATGGAAATGAGGCAGGCATGGTATACACCCGTGCAAATAATCCCAATAGGGAGTCATTGGAAAAGGTGCTGGCTGCATTAGAAAAAGGGGAGGACGCTGCTGCATTTTCCTCAGGCAATGCCGCCGGAACAGCCGTTTACCAGGCCTTGGCTCCAGGATCCCATATTGTGGCACCAGACGACATGTACCATGGGCTTCACAACTCCATGGTGCAGTTATTTGGAGGCATCCATGAGGTCACTTTCGTAGACATGAGCAATTTGGAAGCTGTAAGAAATGCTATCCAAGCCAATACAGCACTTTTTTGGATAGAAACTCCATCCAATCCCTTGCTCAAGATCACTGATATTCAAGAGATTGCGGCCCTGGCAAAAGCCCAAGGCGCAATTTTGGCCTGTGACAATACCTTTGTCTCACCCGTTTTTCAAAATCCACTTCAGCTAGGGGCTGATTTGGTCATGCATAGCAGCACTAAGTATTTGGGAGGGCATTCCGACCTCTTGGGGGGAGCCTTGGTTACCAAGAAATAAGATGCGTTCTGGGAAAAAATTAGAAA